>DATLGI010000185.1:0-5735 GCA_035540535.1 Pseudonocardia sp. | reverse complement strand
AAACAACACCGGAACCCGCCCACCCGAGGCGACACTCGGGCCGCTGGCCTGCCCGCCACCCGATCCACGACCCGACCAACATCAACTCGACAGCGCCAAGATCAACTCAGCGCCTACTCGCGGATCCGGGTCTGAGCTCGGTCCCGTCGTCTGACCGGCCCGTGAGCCGAGGTATCGACGGGTAGGTTCGACCTGGTGGGGGCTTTCCGGACCGGGAGGCCCCCACTCGGCATCCCCCGACCCGCCATTCCGTCCCTATCCGACGCGGGCCTTGAGCGGTTCCCACCAGTCGCGGTTGTCCGCATACCAACGAACGGTGTCGGCGAGCCCGTCGACGAACGGCACCGCGGGCGCGTAACCCAACTCGCCGGCGATCTTGGACCAGTCCACGGCGTAGCGGCGGTCGTGCCCGAGCCGGTCCGGCACGTGCTCGATCATCTCCTCACCGGCGCCGACCGCGTCGAGCAGCAGCCCCGTCAGCTCCCGGTTGGACAGCTCGGTGCCCCCGCCGATGTTGTAGACCTCGCCCGCCCCGCCACCCGCGGCCACCAGCGCGATGGCGGCGCAATGGTCGGCGACGTGGAGCCAGTCGCGCACGTTGCCGCCGTCGCCGTAGAGCGGCACCTTCCGCCCGTCGAGCAGGTTGGTGACGAACAGCGGGATCACCTTCTCCGGGAACTGGTGCGGCCCGTAGTTGTTCGAGCACCGGGTGATGCACACCGGCAGCCCGTAGGTGCGGTGGTAGGACCGGGCGAGCAGGTCCGACGCGGCCTTGGACGCCGAGTACGGCGAGTTCGGCTCCAGCGGATGCGTCTCCGGCCAGGAGCCGCGCTCGATCGAGCCGTACACCTCGTCGGTGGACACGTGCACGAACCGCGCGACGCCGGCGTCGAGGGCCGCCGCCAGCAGCACCTGGGTGCCCCCGGCGTTGGTGGAGACGAACTCGGCCGCGCCCGCGATGGAGCGGTCGACGTGCGACTCGGCGGCGAGGTGCACGACGACGTCGGCCCCCGCCATCGCCTCGGCGACCACCTCGGGGTCGCGGATGTCGCCGTGCACGAACCGCAGCCGCGGGTCGTCGAGGACACCGGTGAGGTTCGTCAGCGTGCCCGCGTAGGTGAGCAGGTCCAGCACCACGACCTCGGCGCCGGCGAACGCCGGGTACGCGTCGGCCACGAGCGAGCGCACCAGGTGCGACCCGATGAACCCGGCTCCCCCGGTGACCAGCACCCGCATCAGCCCGCGCCCCCGAACGAGCGGGCCACTTCCATCACGTACTCCCCGTACCCCGACGACGCCTGCCGCTGCCCCAGCGCGAGGCAGGCGGCGGCGTCGATGAACCCCATCCGCATCGCGATCTCCTCGACACACGCGATCCGGATGCCCTGCCGGTTCTCCAGCACCCGCACGTACTCCCCGGCCTCGAGCAGCGACTCGTGCGTGCCGGTGTCCAGCCACGCGAACCCGCGGCCCAGGTCCACCAGCCGCGCGGTGCCGCGCTCCAGATACGCGCGGTTGACGTCGGTGATCTCCAGCTCCCCGCGCACCGAGGGCGTGAGCCCCTTCGCGATCGCGACCACGTCGTTGTCGTATAAGTACAGGCCCGTCACCGCGCGGTTGGACCGCGGCACCGCCGGCTTCTCCTCGATCGACACCAGGCGCCCGTCCGCGTCCGCCTCCGCGACGCCGTAGCGCTGCGGGTCCGACACCGGGTAGCCGAACAGCACGCATCCCGCCACACCCGACTCGACATCGGCGATCGAGCGCCGCAGCAGCCCGGAGAACCCCGGACCGTGGAAGATGTTGTCGCCGAGCACCAGCGCGGCCGCGTCGTCGCCGACGTGGTCCGCCCCGATGACGAACGCCTCCGCCAGCCCGTTCGGCGCCGCCTGCTCCGCGTAGCCGATCCGCAGCCCCCACTCCTCACCCGTGCCGAGCAGCCGGCGGAAGGCCGGCAGATCGTGCGGCGTGGAGATGAGCAGAATGTCCTGAATGCCCGCCAGCATCAGCACGGACAGGGGGTAGTAGACCATCGGCTTGTCGTAGACCGGCAGCAGCTGCTTGGACACCGCCCGGGTGACCGGGTGCAGCCGGGTCCCGGACCCGCCGGCCAGAATGACGCCCTTCATCGTCCCGCATCCTGTCACCCCGTTCCCGGACAGAGTCCCGAGGACCTCCATGCCGCTCCCCGACGTGGCTGCCGCCGACCTCGGCGTCATCGGCCTCTACGCCGTGCTGCTCGTGCTTCCCGGGCTGCTCGTCGCCCGGGCCGGCGGGTTGCGCGGCTGGACGTCGGCCGGCGCCGCGCCGCTGCTCACCTACGGTGTCGTCGGGCTGGCCGGACCGTGGACCACGGCCGCGGGCCTGCGCTGGTCTCCCGTCGTGTTCGCCGGGGCGACGGCCACCGCGGCGCTGGCGGTGGCGGCACTGCGCCGGGCGGCGGGTCCGGCGGCGGATCGCGCGGCGGGTCGGGCGGCGGGTCGGGCCGACGCGGGCGTCGCCGCGGCGGTGGCCGGCGCGGCCGTGCTGGGGGCGCTCACCGTGCTCGGCGGGATCCGGCGCCTCGACACCATCCCGCAGAGCTGGGACGGCGTCTTCCACGCCAACGGGGTGCGCTGGGTCGCCGACACCGGCGACGCGGGCCTGTTCGGGTTGAGCCGGGTGAACTGGCCCGTCGAGGGCACGGAGGGCTTCTACCCGAACGCCTACCACCTGCTCGGCGCCGTCGTGCACCGGCTGACCGACCGCGACGTCCCCTCGGTGCTCAACGCGCACACCGTCCTGCTGCCGGGGCTCGCAGCACTGGTGCTCGCCGCCACCGTGCGTCGGTTCGGCGGCGGCGCCTGGCACGCGGGCGGCTCGGCGGTGGCGATCACCGTCACCACCGCGTTCTACGACCTGCTGTGGAAGGGGGCACTGCTGCCCTACGCCACGGTGGTCGCGCTGACCGCGGCGGTCCTGCTGCTGGTCGTCGAGCTCCTCGACGCCCCCGCCGCGCGGGCCGCGCTGCCCGCCGGGGCACTGCTCGCGCTGGGCGCGGCCGGGCTGCTGTGCGTGCACTCGGTCGCCCCGTTCGGCGTGGCCCTGTTCGCCGTGCCGCTCGTGGCGGCGCGCTGGTGGGGGCACCGCGACCGGTGGCGCCGGGAGGCGCCGCGGCTCGCCCTCGCCGGCGCCGGCACCGCCGGCCTGGGCGGGATGCAGCTGGCCGGGGCGCTGACCCACGTCGCCGACTCCCCGCCGCTGCGGTGGCCCGCCGACCTGACCTGGACGGCGGCCACGCTGCAGCTGCTCACCGGCGCGCACGAGGCGCCGGGCCCCCAGCTCGCGCTCACCCTCGCCGCCGCCGTCGGCCTGCTGGCGCTGCCCCGGCTCGGCGCGCTGAGCTGGTGCGGGTGGGCGGCGCTCGCGGTCGGGGTGCTGTTCGTGCTGACCGCGAGCGTCGACAGCACCTGGGTCGACGGCCTCACCCGCCCGTGGTGGAACGACCGCTGGCGCCTCGCCGGCCTGTTCGCCGTGCCGCTGAGCCTGATCGCCGGGCACGGGGTGGCGCAGGCCCAGCGCTGTGCGGCCGAGCTCGTCCGGCGGTCGGCGCCCGCGGTGCGCCGCGCCGTGCCGGTCACCGCCGCGGCCGTGCTCGCCGGGCTCGCCGTCGCCGACGACGGCCTCGGCGTCACGCGCAACACCGTCCGGATGGCCGCCCACACCGAGGACCGGCCGTTCACGGCGGCCGACCGCGCCGCCGTCGCCGTGCTCGCCGAGATCGTCCCGCCGGGCGTGCGCGTCCTCAACGACCGGCGCGACGGCAGCCCCTGGATGTACGCCGTCGGCGGCGTCCTGCCGCTGGCCGGTCACTACACCGACATCGGTCTCACCGGCACCGACGTGGAGCTGCTGGAACAGCGCTTCCGCCACTACGCCGACGACGACGCCGTGCGCGCCGCCGTCGCGCGCCTGGACATCGGTTTCGTGATGCTCGGCTCCGAGCTGGTGAACGCGAACCGGCCGCGCTCGCCGGGCCTGCGCGACCTGGCCGGCCTGCCGTTCCTGCAGGAGGTGTACAGCGCGGGCGGGGCCGTGATCTACGAGATCGTGGAGGACGCGTCTACAGGTACACCGCAAGGGTGAGCAGGCCGATCCACGCCACCGCGAGGACCTGCAGCACCCGGTCGCCGAGCGCGATCTCCTCGGGCTCGCCGCCGTTGCCGCCGTCGACGTCCACGGCGTAGCGGAGCACCGCGACGACGAACGGGACCATCGAGATCACCGACCACACCGTGGTGTGCACCTGGGCCTCGCGGATCTCGAACGCCCACAGCCCGTACGTCATGATCAGCACCGTGGCCGAGAGCGCCCAGACGAACCGGAGGTAGGAGGCGGTGTAGCTCTCCAGCGACTTGCGGATCTTCGCGCCGGTCCGCTCGGCGAGGCGGATCTCGGCGTAGCGCTTGCCGGCCACCATGAACAGCGAGCCGAACCCGGCCGCGAGCAGGAACCACTGCGACAGTGCGATGCCGGTGGCGGCCCCGCCGGCGATCGCGCGCAGCAGGAAGCCGGAGGCGACGATGCAGATGTCGAGCACCGGCTGGTGCTTGAGCCAGAAGCAGTACGACAGCTGCACCGCGACGTACACCGCCACGACGATCAGCAGCGGGACCGACGCCAGCGCGCCCAGCACGAGCGCCCCCGCCAGCAGGACCATCGCGAGCCCCAGCGCCAACGCCGGCGGCACGATCCCGGCCGCGATCGGCCGGTTCCGCTTCGTCGGATGAGCGCGGTCGGCGTCGACGTCGTTGACGTCGTTGACCAGGTAGATGCCCGATGCGGCGAGCGAGAACGCGACGAACGCCAGTGCCAGCTCGACGGCGATCTCGGCGTTCATCAGCATCCCGGCGGCGAACGGCGCCGCCAGGACCAGCACGTTCTTCACCCACTGGCGCGGGCGCATGCTGCGCAGCAGGCCCCTCGTGACGCCCATCGGGGTGCGCACCGGCAGCGGAGCCCCGGTCTCGGGCGCGGTGCTCGACGTGCTGGTCATGGGCGGGTCCTCCCGGCGCGCCCCGCGACGGGCGGGCGCGCCACGGTGACGACGGCGGCGACGGCGGCGCCGAGCACGGAACCGGCCACGACGTCCGACGGGTAGTGGACGCCGAGCACCAGCCGCGACAGCGCCATCGGCACCACGGCCAGCGAGGCCACGGCCACCGGCACGACGGCCGGTGGCCGGACGGCCGCGGCGGGCGCGCGACGCAGCAGGCGGCCGAACAGCAGCGCGGCGGCGGCGGTGGAGGTGGCGTGCGCGGACGGGAAGCTCAGCCGGCTCGGGGTGCCGACCAGCACCCGCACCCGCGGGTCCTCGGGCCGGGCCCGCCGCACCACGCGCTTGACCCCGACCGAGGCGGCGTGCGCCAGGGCGACCCCGGCGGTGGCGGTGACCCACTCACGCCGGCGGCCGCGGTCGGTGGCCGCGCCGAGCGCACCGAGGGCGAGCCAGCCGGCCGCGTGCTCGCCGAACAGCGACATCCCGCGGGCCGCGGCGAGCAGCGCCGGCCGGTCCGCGGCGCGCTGCACCGCGTGCAGCGCCCGGATGTCCGCCTCGCCCAGCGCGAACCGGCGCGGCGGCTCGGTGCCGGGGCCACCGGCGGCGCGCCCGCCCGCCGCGATGTCACGCGTGGGGGTGGCATGGGGCGCGGTGCCGTTGCGGGTGGCGAGCTGGGCCACGGTGCGGGGCCTCCGGG
>DATLGI010000184.1:0-32340 GCA_035540535.1 Pseudonocardia sp. | reverse complement strand
AGGTAGGCCAGCCGCGTGACCGCCGCCTGGTACGCCGCCACCGCCCGCGCGGCCTCGGCGCCGGAGTGCCGCCGCACCGCCGCCTGCCACCCGCGGCGCCCGGCGAGCGTCGAGAGCAGCGGGACCTCGCTCGGCGCGATCCACCCGGCCTGCGCGAACCCGGGCAGCTGCGCGGCGACCGTCCGCTGCTCGCGCCGGCGCTGCCAGACCACCAGGACGATCATCGCGACGAACAACGGCACCATCACGAGCAGGTACACCCCGAAGAACCCGGCGGGCCCGAAGAGCGTGGCGGTGCCGTTCCACAACGCGTGCAGCGCGACCGCCAGCACGTAGCCGCCCAGCACCGCGACGACGCGCGTCGCGACGCTGCGGCTGGTCACCGCGATCCCCGCCCCGATCCCGATCATCACGGTGAACAGCGGGTGCGCGAACGGCGAGAGGATCCCGCGCAGGATGAAGGTCACCAGTACCGCGCCGCCGACCCCGGCCATCGCCTCCTCGACGAACGCGCGCCCGAGGTACAGGATGTTCTCGGTGAACGCGAAGCCGGCCGCGACGAGGCCCGCGTAGACGATGCCGTCGACGATGCCGTCGAACTGCCGGCGTCGCCAGACCAGCAGGCCGACGAGGAAGATCCCCTTCACGAACTCCTCGACCACCGGCGCCACCACCGTCGCGCCCAGGACGTCGCCGCTGCCCTGCCCCACGACGACGTCGATCGCCACCGCCGTGCCCGTGTTCACCAGGAGTGCCACCAGCGTGGCCACGCCGGCACCCCACAGGAAGGCGGCGAGCAGCAGCCGGGGCGGTTCGGGCTCCCACCGGTCGATCCACAGGAACGCCGCCACCACCGGGCCGACGGGCAGCAGCGCGAGGACCGCCCCCACCACCACCGCGGCCGCGCCGAGCTCGCTGCCCACGAGGCCGAGCACCACCAGCCCGCTGAGGGCGAACGCCAGCAGCGCGACCACCGGGAAGAGCACCACCCGGCGGTGGGCGGTGTGCGTGGGCGTCGGCCGCCCCGGATCGCCCGCGACCTGCCTCATGGCGCCAGAGCCTACGGGTGGTCGACGCCGGTGGCGCGGCGTCTCGCCCGGTTCACCGGGCGGCGGGCGGACCGTCCGTCCCCGAGGGATCGGGGTCGTCGGGCGCGCGGCAGCAGTACTCGAGCCACAGCGCCCCCGCCACCAGCACCAGCGAGCTCCCCAGGCCGACCCCGGCCGCCGCCGCGTCGCCGCCGGCCGCCGTGAGCAGTCCGGCCCGCGGCAGCGTGTAGGCCAGCAGCCCCGCCCAGATCCCGGCCATCACCGCGCCCGCCCGCGCGGACGCCTGCGCGACGAGCACCGCGCGCGCGGTCGCGAGCGGGTCCACCGGACCGGCCCCCGGGACGCGGCGGATCCGGCGCCGGAGCCCCCACCCCGCGACGGCCTCGGCGGCGCCGAGCACCGCGAAGGTGGCCCCCGCGAGCAGGGGCAGGTCGGGCAGCGAGCCGTAGACCACCGCCGCGACGAGGTTGCCCAGCAGGGCCGCGATGACGGCGGCCACGACGAGGTCCCGGGCCCGGGTGGGGCTCACGGAGCCGGATCCGCGCCCCGGCGGCGTCACGTGCCCTCCCCGGACGGCTCCGCCGGCGCAGCCGGCCGCCGGCTCACCTGAGCTCCAGGTCGTCGCGGCGGCGCAGGCCCGTCTCGGCGTCGGGGCCGAGCGCGGCCAGCAGCGCCGCCACCGGACCGTGCCCCGGCAGCACCGCGTCCGGCTCGACGTCGAGCCACGGCCGCAGCACCGTGGCCCGCACGGGCGTGCCGGGATGCGGCAGGAGCAGGTCGGGGTCGGTGCTGTACACCGGTCCGATGGCATCGGCGACGGTGACCACGTCGACGTCGAGGGTTCGGGGCCCCCAGGCCACGTCGCGGGTCCGCCCGGCGGCTCGCTCCAGCTCCTGCCCGCGCCGCAGCCAGCCCCGGGCGTCGGTGCCGGCGTCGTCCACGACGAGGACGGCGTTGAGGAAGTCGTCCTGCTCCACCCCGCCCCACGGCGCGGTCTCGTACACCGGCGAGGCGGCCACCAGCACCCCTGCCAGCCCGGCGACGGCACCGCGCAGGTGCGCCAACCGGTCGCCCACGTTGGAGCCCAGGGACAGCACCGCCCGGCTCACGGCGCACCTGCGGGCGCGGCTGCACCGTTCATGCCGGGACGATCCGGCCGGGCCCGCCCGGGCGGCCGCGGGAGCGGCAGGCCACGACGGCGACGTCGGCGAACTCCAGCGGGATCGGCGCCTGCGGCTTGTGCAGCGTCACCTCGACGGCGTGCACCCGCGGGTCGGCTAGCACGCCGTCGGCGATGCGGGCGGCGACGGTCTCGATCAGGTCGCACGGCTCGCCTGCGACGACGTCGGCCGCCCGTCGCGCCAGCGCCCCGTAGTCGAGGGTGTCGGCGAGGTCGTCCGAGGCCGCGGCCGCGGCGAGGTCGATCCAGACGGCGATATCGACGACGAAGTCCTGCCCGTCGCGGCGCTCGTGCGCGAACACCCCGTGCCGCCCGCGCACCCGCAGCCCGCGCAGCTCGATCCGGTCGGTCACGCCGGTCCCGTCCGCGCCCGCGACGCCCCGAGCTGCCACGCCGTGGCCACCGCCACCGCGTCCATCGACGACGCCACGTCGTGCACCCGCACCCCCCACGCCCCGGCGTGCGCGGCCAGCGCGGTGACCGCGGCGGTGGCGATGTCGCGCCGGTCGGCGGGGCGGGGGACGCCGTCGACGTCGGCGAGCAGGTCGCCGAGGAACCGCTTGCGCGAGGCCCCGACCAGCACCGGGAATCCCAGCGCCACCAGCACGTCGAGCCGGCGCAACAGCGCCCAGTTGTGCGCGGCCGTCTTCGCGAAGCCGAGCCCCGGGTCGAGGACCAGCAGGCCCGGATCGACGCCGGCGAGGACGGCGGCGTCCGCGCGCGCCACCAGCTCCGCGCGCACCTCGCCCAGGACGTCCTCGTAGCTCGCGAGCTGCTGCATTCCCCGGCTGTGACCGCGCCAGTGCATGAGGATCCACGGCACCCGCGCGGCCGCGACGACGGCGGCCATCCGCGGGTCGGCCAGTCCGCCGGACACGTCGTTGACCACGGCCGCGCCGGCCGCCAGCGCATCCGCCGCGACCTCGGCCCGCGTGGTGTCGATGCTGACCGGTACACCCGCCGCGACGAGCTCGCGCACGACCGGGAGCACGCGGGCGCGCTCCGTGCCGGCGTCGACCCGCCCGGCGCCGGGCCGGGTGGACTCGCCCCCGACGTCGATCAGGTCGGCTCCCGCGTCACGCATCGCCACCGCGTGCGCGACGGCGTGATCGCGGTCGAGGTAGCGGCCGCCGTCGGAGAACGAGTCGGGGGTGACGTTCAGGACACCCATCACGGCGCAGCGGCCCGGCTGCGGCAACCCGGACGAGGACACGTCCTCACCCGCTCCGGATGAGGGAGAGCGCCTCCGCCCGCGACGAGGGCGAGGACTGGAAGATCCCGCGGACGGCCGACGTGGTGGTGCGCGAGCCCGGCTTGCGGATGCCACGCATCGCCATGCACAGGTGTTCGGCATCGACGACGACGATCACCCCCCGCGGCTGCAGCTTGCGGACCAGCGCGTCGGCCACCTGACCGGTGAGCCGCTCCTGCACCTGCGGGCGGAGCGCGTACAGGTCGACGACCCGGGCGAGCTTGGACAGCCCGGTGACCCGGCCGTTCTCGTTCGGGATGTAGCCCACGTGCGCGACCCCGTGGAAGGGCACCAGGTGATGTTCGCAGTTGTGCGAGAGGTGCCCGGCGATCAGGAACGTCGGATGCGGGTGACAGCCGAAGCTGAAGACGGTGCGGGGCATCGCTGCGTGCGCGCGGACCGGCCGGACCGATCCGACGCGCGCCCACCGCGACTCCACGAGACCGGTCCGGTGGGACTGCCGCGCGAACCCGTGCCGCGACGTCCAGCCGTCCGCGATCCACGGCTGTGACGCGGTCCCGGCGCGCGCAGCGGAGCGCGCGCCGACCGCGGTGGCGCGTTCCTGGACGAACCCCGCGAACGTCGCGGAGTCCGACCGGACGACGTGGGTCCACTCGACCGACGTGCCGGCGAGATCCCGCGCCTCCGTCCACCCCTGCGGCGTGGCGAAGGGATGATCGGGGGTGACCTGGAAACGTCCACCTTCCGTGACCACCTCGACCAGGTCCCGGACCGGCCGCGCCGAGATCTCGACGACCCGTGTCTGCTCGGCGCGTCCCTCGTGCAGGGTCCACAGGCGATCGCCGATCCGGACGTCGCGGGCCGCCTTCGGCCCGCCCACCGCGTCGACCGTCTGCTCGCCCGGCACGCAGGTCGAGTACAGCGGGATGTCCTTGACCAGGATCAGCTCCTGGTGCTGCTCGTCGAAGGTCTTCTCCAGCACGCTGTCCGGCTCGACGTAGAGCCCGGCGAACATCTCCTCGTAGGCGCGGGCGACCCGCGCGGGCGTCTCCCGCAACCCCTCGCGGTCCGGGTCCTCGCCGACCGCCAGCAACAGCTCGCGCACCGCCGCCTCGGCCCGCGCGCGGTCGATGCGGGGATGGCCGTTGACCGCCGGGTCGGTGACGCCCGCAGGCCGGTCGATCCGCGGGCTCAGCGCTGCCCGCCCTGGCCGGGGCCGCCGTTCCAGCTTCGCCGGTCGTGCCCGTCGTGCCCGTCGGGGTGGTCGGCGCCGTCACCGCGGGCGTCCGGAACGGGTTGGGGCCAGGCCGGAACCTGGCCCTGCGGGCCGGGGTGGTCGTGGCCGGTGTGCCGCCCGGGAGGCGGACCCGCGGGGACGTCCGGGGCGTGCCGGTCGGCCGGCGGCCACGACTGCCCGTGCGGGGTGGTGGCCGGTCGCCAGTCGGCCGGTGCCCCGTAGTTCGGGGGCACCGCGCTCGGCGGGCGACGGTCGGGGCCCCGGCCCTGCTCCGCCGGGCCGCCGACGGGCAACGGGCGCGCGGGCCCGCCCGGGAACCCTCCGGGTGACGGCGCGGGGCCTCCGCCGTTGGGACCGGGCTGGGGGACGCCGTTGCCGCCACCCGGGTACGAGCCGACGGGCGTCGGCTCGCGCGCGGGCTCGACCTTCGGCGGCCAGGGCTCGCCGCGGTCACGGGCCCGCTCCGCGGGGGTCTGGATCGGCGGCTTGTCCGACGGCGTGCGGCCGCCGAAGTCGTTGAACGCGGTGATCCGCGGCCGCTTCTGCACCCGGCCGAAGATCCGCTCCAGGTCGGTGCGGGTGAGCGTCTCCTTCTCGAGCAGCTCGAAGACGAGCTCGTCGAGCACGTCCCGGTAGCTGTTGAGGATCTCCCACGCCTCGGTGTGCGCTGCCTCGATCAGCGCGCGCACCTCCTCGTCGATCTCGTGGGCGACCTCGAGCGAGTAGTCGGCCTGGTTGCCCATCGAGCGGCCGAGGAACGGGTCGCCCTGGTCGCGGCCGTAGCGCACCGCGCCCAGTCGCGCGCTCATGCCGTACTCGGTGACCATCGCCCTTGCGATCTTCGTGGCCTGGTCGATGTCGGAGGAAGCGCCGGTGGTCGGCTCGTGGAACACGAGCTCCTCGGCGCTGCGCCCGCCCATCGCGAACACCAGCCGCGCGATCATCTCCGAGCGGGTCATCAGGCCCTTGTCGTCCTCGGGCACGACGAGCGCGTGCCCGCCGGTGCGCCCGCGCGGCAGGATCGTCAGCTTGTACACCGGCTCCAGGTCCGGCATCGCCCAGGCCGCCAGCGCGTGCCCGCCCTCGTGGTAGGCGGTGATCTTCTTCTCCTGCTCGGAGATGATCTTACTCTTCCGGCGGGGGCCGCCGACCACGCGGTCGACCGACTCCTCCAGGGCGGCCGCGTCGATCACCGTGCCGTGCTCGCGCGCGGTGAGCAGCGCGGCCTCGTTGATGACGTTGGCCAGGTCCGCACCGGACATGCCGACGGTGCGCTTCGCCAGCCCGTCGAAGTCCACGTCGGGCGCGAACGGCTTGCCCTTCGCATGCACCGCCAGGATGGCCTTGCGCCCGGCGAGGTCCGGGGCGCCGACCGGGATCTGCCGGTCGAACCGGCCAGGGCGCAGCAGGGCGGGGTCGAGGATGTCGGGCCGGTTCGTCGCGGCGATGAGGATGACCCCGCCGCGCGCGTCGAAGCCGTCCATCTCGACGAGCAGCTGGTTGAGCGTCTGCTCCCGCTCGTCGTGCCCGCCGCCCAGGCCGGCGCCGCGCTGGCGGCCGACCGCGTCGATCTCGTCGACGAAGACGATGCACGGGGAGTTCTGCTTGGCCTGCTCGAACAGGTCACGGACCCGGGACGCGCCGACACCGACGAACATCTCGACGAAGTCCGAGCCGGAGATCGTGTAGAACGGCACGCCGGCCTCGCCGGCCACCGCGCGGGCCAGCAGCGTCTTGCCGGTGCCCGGCGGGCCGTAGAGCAGCACGCCCTTCGGGATCTTCGCACCCAGCGCCTGGTAGCGGGCCGGGTTCTGCAGGAAGTCCTTGATCTCGTGCAGCTCCTCGACCGCCTCCTCCGCACCGGCGACGTCGCCGAACGTGGTCTTGGGCATGTCCTTGTTGAGCTGCTTGGCCTTCGACTTGCCGAAGGACATCACCCGGTTCCCGCCGCCCTGGGCGTTGTTCATCATCCAGAACAGGATGAGCAGCACCAGGCCCAGCGGGATCAAGTAGATCAGCATCGTCACCAGGAAGCTGTCCTGGCGCACCACGGTGTCGAAGGCTGGGTCGCCCCCCGCCGCCTGCAGCGACTGGAAGATCTCCGCGGAGGTCTCGGCGGGGTACTGGGTGAAGATCTTCTCGGTGCCGTCGACCGGGTTGTTCAGCGTCAGCCGCAGCCGCTGCTCGCGGTCCTCGACCAGCGCCTCTGTGACGTTGCCCTGCTCGATCTGGGCGAGCGCGACGGACGTCGGCACCTGGGTGTACCCGCGGGTGTCGTCGAACAAGAGGCTGAACGACAGCCAGACCAGGACCGCGACGAGGATCCAGGTGAACGGGTTGCGGAGCAGGCGCTTACGATCCATGCGGCATCGGCCTTCGGTCGGCCTTCACCCTCCCTGACGTCTCCGGTGGCGTTCCACCGCTGTCTCAGCGTCGACCCCGGGTAGCGAGGGCGCCCCTCGGCACGATCGTCGGGACGAGCTGTGTGCGCGGCACGACCGGACCGGGTCCCCCCAGGGTAGCGGGCGGGTGAGACGATCGCGCCCCCGCGCAGGTCCCCGGGGCGACGGTGGCTGAGGAGCCAACGGACGGGCGCGCGGTCGAGTTCCCGCCGTTCACCGCAAGAGGGGGTATCCGGGACGCGGGGCCTGTCGTTGAGGTAGGCGGTGCGGGAAGGATGTGACCGGGGGACTCGTCCCCGTCACCGGCAGGGGAGAACAGATGGCGTCGAGCTCGGTTCGTCGGTTGCGCGGGATGGCGGTGGCCGCCGCCGTCGCGGCGGTGACCCTGACGGGGGCGCTGCTCGCGCCGACCGCCGTCGCCGCCCCGCCCGAGGCCGACGAGTCCGCGACGCAGGCCCCCGGGCAGTGGGCCCCGGCGGACTCCGCGGCGATCCGTCCCGGGATCATGACCGACACCGCCGGTGCCGCCTGCACCAGCAACTTCGTCTTCACCAGCGGCGAGCGGGTGTTCATCGGGCAGGCCGCGCACTGCGCCGGCACCGGCGAGGCGACCGAGACGAACGGCTGCGACTCCGCCACCCTGCCCGAGGGCACCCCGGTCACCCTGCGTGCCACTGACGGCACCGAGCGCACCGGCGTGCTCGCCTACAGCTCGTGGATCGCGATGCAGGACAGCGGCGAGACCGACCCGAACATCTGCCAGTACAACGACTTCGGGCTGGTCGAGATCGACCCCGCGGACGTGGCGGACGTCAATCCGAGCATCCCGGTCTTCGGCGGCCCCACCGGCGTCGACGACGACGGCCTGCCCGCGGGCGAGCAGGTGTTCAGCTACGGGAACTCCCCGCTCCGCGCCGGGGTGATGGAGCTCAGCCCGAAGACCGGCATCAGCGCCGGTGACGTCGGCGAGGGCAACGGCCACGAGGTGTTCACCTTCACCCCCGGCGTCCCCGGCGACTCCGGCTCGGCCTTCCTGGACTCCGACGGCGAGGCGGTCGGCGTGCTCTCGACGCTGAACATCGCGCCGCTGGCCGGCAGCAACGGGATCGCCGACGTGGCGCGGGCGATGGAGTACGCGCGGACGGTCGGCGGCCTCGAGGACCTGCAGCTGGTGCTCGGCACGGAGGCGTTCACCCCGTCCCCGGCCGGACTGCCGCTCGCGGCGCTCGCCACGCCGGCCGGGCCGCCGGTCCGCTGACGAGCGCCGCGACGGAGGATCCCGCGCTCGGGGCGCACCGCGGCGGGCTGCGTCCTCGTGGTTCCGTTGCGTAGCGCCTATGCGTAGACGGCCGGGGCGAGCGTGCCGATGAAGGGCAGGTCGCGGTAGCGCTCGGCGTAGTCGAGCCCGTAACCGACGACGAACTCGTTGGGGATGTCGAACCCGACGTAGGTCACCGGCACGTCCGCCTTCATCGCGTCCGGCTTGCGCAGCAGCGTGCACACCCGCATCGACGCCGGTGAGCGCGACTCGAGGTTCTTCAGCAGCCAGGACAGGGTCAGGCCCGAGTCGATGATGTCCTCGACGATGAGCACGTGGCGGCCGGCGATGTCGCGGTCGAGGTCCTTGAGGATGCGCACGACACCCGACGACGACGTCGCGGAGCCGTACGAGCTCACCGCCATGAACTCCAGCTGCACCGGCAGCGGCAGCGCCCGCGCCAGGTCGGTCATGAACATCACCGCGCCCTTGAGCACACCCACCAGGATCAGGTCGGACCGCGCGGACGTGTCGTCGGAGTAGTCGCGGGCGATCCGCTCGGCCAGCTCGGCCGTCTTGTCGCGGATCTCCTGCTCGGTGACCAGGACGGATGCGATGTCACCGTCGTACACGCCGATGGTCCTCCTCGGTCCGCGGTCCCGGGTGCCCGGACGTGCCGCCCCCGGCGGAGCGCGGGGGCCACCCGGCCGGGCGCAGCACGAGCCTTTCATGCCCGCGCGCCAGCTCCAACCCACCCGGCAGGGCGACGCTCGCCACGCCGGGGGGGCCTGCGACGAGCCGGTCGGCGGCGCGCAGGTGCTCGTCGGTGAGCCCGGTGACGCCCGCGGCCGCGAGCCAGGCCCGCACGGCGCGGCGGCGCAGGGCCGGCGGGGCCGCCGCGAGCACGGAGATCCCGGGAGCGGACGCTGCGCGGTGCTCGACCGACCGCGCACCGGGGCCGGTCCGGCCGGACGGCGGGACCGGTGGCGACGTGGCCGACGGGCTGGCGCGGTCGCTCGGCGCCGTGTCACCGCGGCGGTCGGGTGAGCCGACCGGACCGCAGTCGTCCCGTCCGGCGCAGGCGGCGGCGAGCAGGTCGCCGGCCAGGGCGTCGAGCGCGTCGACGTCCTCGCGCAGCTGCGCAGCGGTGCGGGCGAGCGCGGCGGACACCCCGCCGGCGAGGACGTCCTCGAGCAACGGCAGGACCTCGTGGCGCAGCCGGGCGCGGGTGAAGCGGGGGTCGACGTTGTGCGGGTCGGCCCAGACGGGCAGGCCGAGGGCGGCGCACGCGGCGCTGGTGGTGGCGCGGCGCACCGTGAGCAACGGGCGACACCACGGCGGGTCCCAGGCGCGCATTCCCGCGATGGAGCGGGGGCCGGAACCGCGCCCGAGGCCGAGCAGCACCGTCTCGGCCTGGTCGTCGAGGGTGTGGCCGAGCAGGACGGCCGAGTCGGGGTGCGGCCGCGCGGCGGCGAGCGCGGCGTACCGGGCGCGTCGGGCGGACGCCTCGGGCCCGCCGGGGCCGGTGGCGTCGACCCGGTGGACGGCGGCGTGCAGGCCGAGCCCGGTGAGCCGCGCCGCGGCCGCGGCGGCGACCGCCGCGGAGCCGTCCTGCAGCCCGTGGTCGACGACCGCGGCGTGCGCTCCGGGATGCAGCGCCGCGACGGCGGCGGCCAGGGCGAGCGAGTCGGCGCCGCCGGAGCACGCGACGAGGACCGGCGCCGACCGGGTGGGCTCCGGTAGCGCAGCCAGTGCCACCCGCACGGCCCGTCGGAGCTCCGCGACGGCGGGGACGAGGCTCATGCGCACACCGTCCCACGGGCCGCCCGCCGTGATGCCGCCCCGCGGCCCGGTGCGCACGGAACGGCGGTCTCGCGCGCACGGAAGGGCGCACTCGCGGGGGTCTCAGGCGACGCGGCGCAGCCAGGCCGCGGGGTCGGCGAACTCGGCACGGGTCGGCACGGTCTCCGGGCTCTCCCAGACCCGGTTGAACCCCGCCATGCCGATCTCGCCGACGACCGCCCGCGTGAACGCCGAGCCCACCGCGTACTGCCGGACCTTCGCGTCCACGCCGAGCAGTGCCCGCAGCAGCCGGTCCACCAGGCCGCCGCCGCGCCGGCGCGTGGTGAACCGCGCCCGGATCGTGGCCACGCTCGGCACGACCTCGGGCCCGGCCGCGTCCATGACGTGGTCGGCGTGCCCTTCGAGCAGGGTGGTCAGGGCCAGCAGCCGGTCCAGCACCGCGCGCTGCTCGGGCCCCTGCAGCAGCTCGACCAGCGCCAGCGCGTCCGGGCTGGACGACCGCACGGCGCGCGTCACCTCGGGCAGCCGCTCCAGCAGCCCGCGGCCGGGCTCCGAGATTGAGAGGAACCGGCCGACCTCCCCGGCGAAGTGCCCGCGCAGCCACGGCACGGCGGTGAACTGCAGCCGGTGGGTGGCCTCGTGCAGGCAGACCCACATGCCGAAATCGACCGACGGCACGCCCATCGCCTGCTGCGCGGCGTACACGTTGGGCGCGACGAGCAGCAGCCGGCCGTCGCCGCCCGCGCCGCCGAAGGGGTCGTACTGCCCCAGCACCCGCCCGCCGAGGTAGGCGAGGACGCCGCCGAGCTGCAGCCCGGCACTCGTCCCGGCCACCCTGCGCAGCGCCCGCGCGCTCTCGGGCAGGCGGGCGCCCGCGGTCAGCGCCGCCATCCCCGTGACGGCCGCGGCGACCCAGCCGGGGCGGTCCACCACGTCGGCCGGCAGCAGCGGCAGGCCGGCGCCGAGGCCTGTGACGTCGCGCACATGCCCCTCGGCGGTGGCGGCGTCGGCGCGGAGCCGGTCGACCAGCTCGCGGGCCTCCCCGCGCTCCACTGGCGGCCCGGCCGCGACGAGCCGGGTGGCGGTGCGCCGGGCCAGCTCCCAGTCCACGGGCAGGCCTGCGGCGTCCGCGGCGGTCGGGTCAGCACGCTGCAGGGGCACCCCGTCCACGCTACGTGCCGCCCGCCCGCACCGCCGGTACCCGCCCCTCGTGGCGATCACCACGAACGGGAAACGGGTCAGCGGCAGCCGCACCCGGCCAGCGCGGTGGCCATCGCGTCCAGCCGGGGCCGCACGGCCGCCGACGAGCCGCCGTTGGAGACGAACGCGAAGACGAGCAGGCGCCCGTCGGCGTCGGTGACGATCCCCGTGAGGCTGCTGACGCCGGTCAGGGTGCCGGTCTTGGCCCGGACGTCACCGCGGCCGGCCGCGGCCGCCGAGTCGACGGCGAACCGCTCGTCGAGGGTGCCGTCGCCGCCCGCGACCGGCAGGCCGGTGACGACCGGCCGCAGGAACACCGCGTCGTCGGCCCCCTGGGCCGGCGCCGCCGCGGCGGCCAGGACGGCGCCGAGCAGCCGGGCCGGGACCCGGTCCTCCACGGAAAGGCCGCTGCCGTCGGCGAGCTCGGCGCCCGTGGTGTCGAAACCCGCCTGGGCCAGCGCGGCGAGGATCTCGGTGGCGGCACCGGTGAAGGTGGCCGGCGCGCCGCGGGCGATCGCGACCTCGCGGGCCAGCGTCTCGGCGAGCACGTTGTCCGAGCTGCGCATGACGTGTTCCACCAGCGTCGTGAGCGGGGCCGACGCCACCGCGCCCAGCGGCTGCGCGTCGGGCGCGGCCGTGCCCTCCGCCACCTCGGGCACCGGGCCGCCGTCGGCGGCGAGCAGCAGCGCGAACGCCTCGCCGGCCGTCGTCGCCGGGTTCCGGAAGCGGCGGCCGTCCTGCTCCGCGGGGTCGACGCGGCCGCCGTCGAGCATCAGCGGCACGATCGGCGCGACGAACCCGTCCGGCACGTCGGCCAGATCCCACCCGGCGGCCAGCTCCGGGCCGGTGTAGCGCGAGGTGTCCACGAGCACCTGCTCGATCGGCCCCGGTACCGCCGCGCGCACCTCGGCGGCGAGCTCGGTGAGCCGCGTCGGCTCGGGGTAGGTGCCGGCCTCGCCGTCGGGCAGCGCGGTCAGAGTCGGGTCACCGCCGCCGACCAGGACGACGGTGCCCGGCTCCGGACCGGCCACCGCGCGGGTGACGAAGGCGTCGGTGGCGTCCAGGCTGAGCAGCGCGGCCGCCCCGGTGAGCAGCTTCACCGCCGACCCCGGCACCAGCGGCTGGTCCGGCGCGGACTCCCACAGCACGCGCCCGGGCACCGCCGGGTCCACGACCACCCCGGAGAACTCGCCGAGCTCCGGCTCCCCGGCCGGCCCGTCGAGCGCCGCGGCCAGGCCCTGCGGGGTGGGCAGCGGCGCCGCCGCGGGGAGCGGGCCGAGCTGCCGCTGCGGGACCGGTGGCGGCGCGGCCGCCTCCTGCGCGATACCGAACCCCGCCACCAGCCCCGGCGCGGTGAGCGAGACGGCACCGCCCGTCGCCGCCGCGAGGGCGAGCACCACCAGAACGGTGACGATCCGGCGGACGCCGCGGCCGGGCACGCGCAGCGTGTCGCCGATGCGAGAGCCCAGACTCACCCCGTCATCCTCCCCGAGCCACCCGTCCGGGCCGCACCGGCCCCGTCGCCTCATCGCCCGGGCGGCGGCGTCTTCCCGCACACTGTGCGCCAGGGCGAGCGAGGAGGAGAGGTCCGGACGTGGAGTTCGACGTGTTCATCGAGATCCCCAAGGGCGGGCGGAACAAGTACGAGGTCGACAAGAAGACCGGCCGTATCCGGCTCGACCGGACGCTGTTCACCGCCACCCAGTACCCCGCCGACTACGGCTTCATCGAGGACACCCTCGGCGAGGACGGCGACCCGCTGGACGCGCTGGTCCTCGTCCAGGAGCCGACGTTCCCGGGCTGCATCGTCAACAGCCGGGCGATCGGCATGTTCCGGATGAAGGACGAGAAGGGCGGCGACGACAAGGTCCTCTGCGTGCCCACGGACGACCCGCGCACCGAGCACCTGCGCGACATCCACCACCTGCCGGAGTACGAGCGCCTGGAGATCCAGCACTTCTTCGAGATCTACAAGACGCTGGAGCCCGGCAAGAGCGTCGAGGGGGCCACCTGGGTCGGCCGGGCCGACGCCGAGCGCGAGATCCACACGTCCTACGCCCGGGCCCGCGACGCCGGCGTACCGGACGCCCCGGAGACCGAGCCGGAGGAGCCCGAGGACACCCGCGCCGTCGTCGAGTCGGACGTCGAGACCGACGTCGAGCGGGCCGCCGAGGGCTGAGCGGTCCCGCCGCGGTCAGGTCGGGCGCACCGCGGCCAGCGCGGCCTCCTCGTCGCGGCGGGCCTCGACGCCGGACTGCGTCCGCAGCGGCAGCTCCTTCATCATCACCACGGCGACGAGGCCGAGCACCAGCGCGGCCGCGGCGACCAGGAACACCACGGTCATCGAGCCGGCGAACGCCTCGAGGATCGGGCGGGCCAGCCGGGGGTCGACGGTGGCGAGGAACGAGGAGTCGTCGAGCGAGATCGGCCCGCCGCCGCGCACCGTGCTGAGCACCGGGGCGTTGGCGGGGTCGGCGAGCACCGCGGGGTCGGCGAGCGCGGCGCGGAACGCGGGGTCCTGGGCGGCGGCGCGGAAGCCGTCGGCGACCCGACCGGGCAGCGTGGAGAACAGCAGCGACAGGAACACCGCGGTGCCCAGGGTGCCGCCCATCTGCCGGAAGAACGTGGCCGAGGCCGTGGCGACGCCCATGTCGCGCGACGGCATCGCGTTCTGCACCGCGAGGGTGATCGGCTGCATGATCCCGCCCAGCCCGAGCCCGATCACGACCATGTACACGGCGGTCTCGGCGTACCGGGTGTCGACGTCGAGCCGCGACAGCAGCACCAGCCCGCCGATCATCAGGGTCAGCCCCAGTATCGGCCAGACCTTGTAGCGGCCGGTGCGGGAGATCAGCTGGCCGGAGAAGATCGACATGACCATGATGCCCAGCACCAGGGGCAGGGTCTGCAGACCGGCCTGTGTCGGCGTCGCCCCCTTGACGATCTGCAGGTAGAGCGGCAGCAGCGCGATCGCGCCGAACATCCCCATCCCGGCGACGAACCCGGCGACCGAGCCCCAGCTGAACACGTTCGACCGGAAGAACCGCAGCGGCAGCAGCGCGTCGTCGCCGATCCGGCGCTCGGCGAGCAGGAAGCCGAGGATCCCGGCGGCGCCGATCAGGTAGCACAGCAGCGCCCGCGGGGAGTCCCAGCCCCAGGTGCGACCCTGCTCGGCGACGACCAGCAGCGGCACCAGGCCGACGGCGATCGCGACGGCGCCCGGCCAGTCGATGCGGTGCTCGCGGCGGGTGTGCGGGACGTTGAGCACCTTCGTCACGACGGCGAGCGCGACGATCCCCAGCGGCACGTTCACCAGGAACACCCACCGCCAACCGGTGATCCCGAGGATCTCGGCCTGGCCGGCGAGGAACCCGCCCGCGACCGGACCCAGCACGCTGGACGTGCCGAACACCGCCACGAAGTACCCCTGGTACTTCGCCCGCTCGCGCGGCGACACGATGTCGCCGATGATCGTCAGCGCCAGCGAGAACAGCCCGCCCGCACCGAGACCCTGCACGGAGCGGAACACCGCGAGCTGGTACATCGAGGTGGCGAACGCACACGCGGCCGAACCGATCACGAAGATCGTGATCGCGGTGAGGAAGAGCGGCTTGCGACCGAACAGGTCGGACAGCTTGCCGTAGAGCGGCGTGGTGATCGTCGCCGTGATCAGGTACGCGGTGGTGGCCCAGGCCTGCAACGACAGGCCCTGCAGGTCGTCGGCGATCGTGCGGATCGAGGTCGAGACGATCGTCTGGTCCAGCGCGGCGAGGAACATGCCGATCATTAGGCCGGCGAAGATCGTCCGGATCTGGCGGTGCGTCAGCGCGGCGGCGGGCGCGGGGACGGCGGTGGCCGGGACGGTCACCGGGCACTCCGGGCGGGCACGGCGGGCCGGTCGGACCCGGTGGGTGCGCCCGGCCGCAAGCCCGCCCGCTCGAACCCGGTGACGAACCGGGCGAGCAGGTGGGTGAGGGTGGCCCGGTCGGCGGGGTCCCAGTCGCCGGTCAGGGCGGCGATGCGCTCGTTGCGCATCCGGCGGTTCTCCTCGAAGACGCGCCGGCCCTCCTCGGTGGCGACGAGCAGGCTCGCCCGGCCGTCCTCCGGGTCGGCGGCGCGCTCGACGTAGCCGAGCCGGACGAGGTGCGCGACCTGGCGGCTGACCGTCGACGGGTCCGAGTGCACCACCTCGGCGAGCGCCGAGGCCCGCCGCGGGCCGTCCTTAACGAGGTGGACGAGCAGGTGGTAGGTGGCGCGCTCGACGGCGTCGGGATGGTCGGCGTGGTACTGCGCGTGCGCCCGGTCCAGCAGCTTCACCAGCCGGATCAGCTGCGTGCTCAGCTCGTCGGCCTGCGCGAGCTCCTGGTCGGTCGGCACCGACACACTCCAATGCATGGGACATACAACAAGTTGTCGGGCACGAGCATAGGCACGGGCGCGCCGGGCGCGCATCCCCCGGTACAGGGGGTGGGGCGCGCCGCGGTTCAGCGGGCGGCGACGTGCTCGGCGAGGACGGCGGCGCCGGTGGGCGTCAGCTCGGCGGGGCCGAGGTGCCGGCCCGGCGCGGGGGGCGCGATGAGCCCCGCCCGGACGAGGCGGCGGGCGGCACCGGAGTCCGCGCACGCCAGGCCGTCGATCAGCAGCAGCGGCTCGCACCCGCCGAGCAGCGAGCAGCGCCCGCTCCCGACCGCCCGCAGCAACGCCCTATCTCGACCCGTGAGCTCCATCATCGTCAACATCCCCCCGGCTCCTCCCGCGAGTCCTAACGGAGTAGTCGTGCCGGGCGGGCGGGGTGTTTCAACTCACTGGTCAGGCCACCCGTTCGAACACCGCGGCGAGGCCCTGCCCGCCGCCGATGCACATCGTCTCCAGGCCGTAGCGCGCCCCGCGGCGCACCATCTCCCGGGCCAGCGTGGCGAGGATCCGCCCGCCGGTGGCCCCGACCGGGTGCCCCAGCGAGATGCCCGACCCGTTGACGTTCGTCCGGTCCAGGTCCGACGAGGTGAATCCCCACTCGCGCGCGCACGCCAGCACCTGCGCGGCGAACGCCTCGTTCAGCTCCACCAGGTCGACGTCGGCCAGCGCCAGCTCCGCAGCGTCGAGCGCCTTCGCCGTGGCCGGTACCGGGCCGATGCCCATCGTGGCCGGCGGCACCCCGCCGATCCCCCACGACACCACCCGCACCAGCGGGCGCAGCCCGAGCTCCTCGGCGCGCGCGGGATGGGTGACCACGCAGATCGCGGCGCCGTCGTTCTGCCCGGAGGCGTTGCCGGCCGTCACCGTCGCCTCGGGGTCGTCCCGGCCGAGGATCGGACGCAGGCCCGCCAGCTTCTCGACGGAGGTGTCGGCGCGGATGTGCTCGTCGGCGTCCACCACGGTCTCGCCGCGGCGGCCCTTCACCACCACCGGGACGATCTCCTCGGCGAACCGGCCCTCGTCGCGCGCCGCGGCCGCCCGTACGTGCGAGCGGACCGCGTACTCGTCCTGCTCCTCGCGCGGGATCCGGTACTCGCGGCGCAGGTTCTCGGCGGTCTCGAGCATCCCGCCGGGCACCGGGAAGTTCACCCCGCCCGCGGTGACCCGCCCACGTGCCAGGGCGTCGTGCAGCAGCACCCCCGGCCCGGTCTTGGCCCCCCATCGCATCGCCGTGGAGTAGAACGGCGCGCCGGACATGGACTCGGCACCGCCGGCCAGCACCAGGTGCGACGCGCCGGACCGCACCTGCATCGCCGCGTACAGCACGGCCTGCAGGCCCGAGCCGCAGCGCCGGTCGATCTGCAGGCCCGTCGCCGTCACCGGCAGGCCGGCGTCGAGCGCGGCGACGCGGCCGATCGCCGGGGCGTCCATCGTCGGGTAGCAGTGCCCGAGCAGGACGTCGTCCACCGCCTCGGGCGGAATGCCGGTGCGGTCGAGCAGCCCGCGGACCACGGTGGCGGCGAGCTCGTGCGCGGGCACGTCGCGCAAGGCCCCGCCGAATCCCCCGACGGCTGTGCGCAGCGGCTCGCAGACGACGGCGTCGCGCATCCCTGCTCCTAGACGTAGTAGCGCAGCAGGCTCTCGGCCACCACGGCCGGGCGCTCGGCGCCGTCGATCTCGACGGTGACCTTGTTGACCACCTGCACCCCGCCGCTGACATCGGTGACCTCGGCCAGCTCGAAGTTGCCGCGCACCTTGCTGCCGACCGGCACCGGCGAGGTGAACCGCACCTTGTTCAGCCCGTAGTTGATCGTCATCTTGACGCCCTCGACCCTGTAGACCTGCCAGCCCATCGACGGCAGGAAGGAGAGGGTCAGGAAGCCGTGCGCGATCGTGGTGCCGAACGGGCCGTCCTCGGCGCGCTCGGGATCGACGTGGATCCACTGGTGGTCGCCGGTGGCCTCGGCGAACTTGTCGATCGTCGACTGGTCGACGGTCATCCAGTCGCTCACCCCCAGCTGCGACCCCACCGCTGCCCGCAGGTCGTCCACCCCGTTGAAGACGCGCATCCCGGCTCCCGATCTCGACGGCACTCCTGCCGCCAGCCTAGACATCCGGCGGCACCCGCCCGCCGCTCGACTCGTCCCGCCCGATCGCGCAGGATGGGCCGATGGGTGAACCGGGAACGGGGCGGGCGGTGCGCCGGTTCACCGCGCTCGCCCGGCTGCCCGCGCCGCCGCTGGACCGGGCGGCGATCGCGCTCGCGGCCGGCGCGGATCCCGACCTCGACCCGGCCGGGCCGCTCGCCGAACTGGACCGGCTCGCCGAGGGCGTCGACTCGCTGGCGGGACTCGTCCGCCGGCTGTTCCACGAGGAGGGCTTCGCCGGCAACACCGCCGACTACTACGACCCCCGCAACTCGCTGCTGCCGCACGTGCTGGAGCGCCGCACCGGCATCCCGATCTCCCTCGCGGTCGTCACGATCGAGGTGGGCCGCCGGGCCGGCGTCACGCTGGAGCCGGTGGGGATGCCCGGGCACTTCCTCGTGCGCGAGCCCGGCGCGGACCGCCACCTCGACGTGTTCGGCGGCGGGCGCCTGCTGGACCGGTCGGGCTGCGAGCAGCTGTTCCGCGGGGCGACGGGCGCCGGCCGGGAGGTGCCGTTCGGCGCGCACCTGCTCGCGCCGGCGTCCACCCGCGGGGTGCTGACCCGGATGCTGGAGAACCTGCGCGGGATCTACCGGGCGCGGCGGCGGCCGGCCGATCTGGAGTGGGTGCTGCGGATGCGCCTCGCCCTGCCGGGGGCCGGTCCGGCCGAGCTGATCGAGCTGGGGACCGCGCTGGGCGAGCAGGGCCGCTGGCTCGACGGCGCACGGCTGCTGGAGGCGCACGCGGCGGTCGCGCCCGAGTCGCCACCGGAGGTCGAGCAGCTGCGCACCGCCGCCCGCTCCCTGCGCGCGCACCTCAACTAACACCGCTCGCACGACGACCGGCCGGCACGCTCGCCGCGAGGCACCGACGACAGTGCCGTCCGTCGACCTCCGACGTACGGTGGCAGGCGTGTCGAACTCCTCGCGCCGCCTGCACGCGCTGATCACCAACGACGACGGCATCGACTCCCCCGGGCTGTCCACGTTGGCGGCGGCGGCGCGCGACGCCGGGCTGGACGTGACGGTCGCCGCCCCGCACGTCGACGCGAGCGGCGTGAGCGCCTCGGTGCAGGCCGTCCGCGAGGGGGACCGGGTCGCCGTGCACGCCCGCGAGCTTCCCGACCTGCCCGGCGTCGCCGCGTTCGCCGTGGAGGCCCACCCGGCGTTCATCGTGCACGCGGCCGGCCGCGGCTGGCTCGACCCCGAGCCGGACCTCGTGCTGTCCGGGATCAACCTCGGGGCGAACGTGGGGCACGCGATCCTGCACTCCGGCACGGTCGGGGCGGCGCTCACCGCGGCCCTGCACGGCTGGCGCGGCCTCGCCGTGTCGCTGGACACCGGCTGGCACCCGCCGCCGTCGCCGCACTTCGCGAGCGCCGGCGCCCTGCTGCCCGAGGTGCTGGACCTGCTCCTCGCCGCGCCCGCGGGCAGCGTGTTCTCCCTCAACGTGCCGGACCGTCCCGTCGACGGGCTCGGCGAGCTGCGGGAGGCGCGGCTGGCCCGGTTCGGCACCGTGCAGGTGCGCGTCGCCCAGCGGGACGGGCCGGCGGGCAGCGGCCTGCACGCCCGGCCCGAGGAGCTGTCGACCCCGCCCGAGCCGGGGACGGACACGGCGCTGCTCGCCGCGGGTCACCCCACGTTGACCGCACTGCGCCCCGTGGGCGAGGAGCCCGGCGTGCTCGACGGTCGGGAACACCGCGGGCACGGCACGGATGTGGCCGCCGGGAGGGCAGGGACCCCGGCTTGATCGTGAGCAAGCCCACAGGGCACGCTCTCCCGATGCAGGAAGACGAGCTCCGGCACCTGTGGAGCGTCGGGTTCGCCCGCACGGTGGCCGAGGAGATCCGCAGCGGGGTGCGCTGCGGCGCCTTGAGCTGGGCGGAGGCGGACCAGCTGCTGGCGCGCCTTCGCACCGTCGTCGAGCAGGCGCTGGACCCCGCGCCGATCTGAGGCCGGTCAGTGCTCGTCGCGGCCGGTGAGCTCCTCCTCGAGCCGGTCGGCCACGTCGACGACGGCGCGGAACGCCCGCTCGAACCCCGCCGGCGCGGTCTCGTGCAGCGGTACGGCGTGCCGGATCACGACGACGCCCCCGGTGCTCACCGCGCCCCCGACGACCGAGGCGGCCGCGAGCTCCAGCAGCCGGTGCAGGTCGAGTTCGCCGGCGCGCCCGACCGGCGAGTCCAGCCGCGCCCACGGGTGCCCGTCGGCGTCGCTCACCCGGCGGACCGCGACGAGCTGCGTGCGCTCGTCGCGCGTCGGCAGCTCGAACCACACCTCGTCGTCGGTGTGGCGCATCACCTCGTAGCGCACCCGCACGTAGGAGATGAGGTCGTCCCAGCCTGCCACCGCGCGACCGTACCGCGCGGGCGCTCAGGCCGACCGGAACGGGGTGAGCAGCTGGTCGACCGGCGCGCGGCCGTCGGTGAGCACCGGTGCGCCGGTGGCGAACCGGCGGGTGGCGGCCTGGTCGAGGACCGTGCCCGTCTCGCCGCGCTCGGCCACCCGCGCCGCGAGGGTCGCGGTGTCGATCGGCGCGTCGGAGGCGACGAGCACCGTGTTGCCCCCGCCGCCCCGGGCGAGCTGCGCCGGGGCCGCGAGCAGCACGACGTGCGGGAACCGCTGCGCCAGCGTCGCGGTCTCGGCCGCGAGCAACCGCATCGGGTGATTGTCGATGACGTTGACGACGTAGATCCCGCCGGGGCGCAGCACGCG
This sequence comes from Pseudonocardia sp., assembly GCA_035540535.1. Lineage (GTDB taxonomy): Bacteria > Actinomycetota > Actinomycetes > Mycobacteriales > Pseudonocardiaceae > Pseudonocardia. The sequence continues at coordinate 11,721 of DATLGI010000184.1, read as the reverse complement.
CTGCACCTCGTCCGCGAACTCGACCGTCGCGAGGTGCCACGGCACCGAGCGGGCCCCGAAGGCGTCGCCGACGACCAGGTCGGCCGAGCCGTCCGGCAGCCGCGCGAGGGTGGTGCGGGCGTCGCCGAGGCGGATGTCCAGGCCCTCGATCGGGTCGACGCCGAGCTCGCGCCGGCCCAGCTCGACGACCCCGGCGTCCACCTCCAGCACCGTCGAGGTGCTGCCCGGGCGGGTGGCGGCGAGCCAGCGCGGCATCGTGAAGCCCCCGCCGCCGACGTGCACCGCGGACACCGGCGCCGGGCCCGGGAACGCGGTGTCGATCGCCGCGGCGAACCGGCGGGTGTAGGAGAACTCCAGGTGCGTGGGGTCGGCGAGATCGACGTAGGAGTGACGCAGGTCGTCGAGGACCAGGACGCGGGCGGAGGGACGCCGCGGGTCGGGCTGCACGCTCGCGCAGTAGTAGGTGGTGTCGGCGTCGCAGCGACCCGGGACGGCGACGAGCGCGACGACGAGCGCCGCCGCGGTGACGCCGGTGGCCGTGGTCGCGGCCCGGGTGCGGGTGGTCGCGGTGAGCAGCGCCAGCACCAGGCACGCCGCCCCGGTGCCGACCAGGATCGCCGCGATCGGCAGCAGCGCCACCAACACGAAACCGGTGAGGAACGTCCCGGCGAGCGACCCGATCGTCCCCGCCGCCGACAGCGAGCCCACCACGGTGCCGGAGCCGTCCAACCCGGACAGCCGGGCCCGGGTGACCGCCGGGGTCACCATCGCCAGCGCGGTCACCGACAGCAGCGTCGACATCGCGACGAGCAGCACCGCCGCCAGCGGGCCCGGCCCGAACACCGGGCCGAACAGCCGCACCAGCGGCCGCACCGCCAGCACGCCGAGACCACCCACGGCCAGCGCCCCCGCGGCGACGGCGCGCGGCGGCAGATCGTCGGCCCACCGGCCGCCGAGCGCGGCCCCCGCGGCGATCCCGGCGAGCGCGACGCCGATCACCGCCGTCGTGGACTCCAGCGTCAGGCCCACGTACGGGGCGACGAGCCGGACGGCGAGGGTCTCGACGACCAGGATCGCCGCACCGCTGACCAGCACCACGATCCGGGCGAAAGCGGCGTTCACCCCGTCATCGTGCCGCACGCGCGCGGCCGCAGGCGGGCCCGGAGCGCGGCGATGGGCATGAGGTCGAGTAGCCGCCGTCGCCGAGCGGCCGGACGAGCGGTGAGCCCGCTACCCGACGGCGCCGCCGTCGCGCAGCAGCGCGGAGATCCGCTGCCGGGTCACGCCGAACAGCGCGGCGATCCGGTTGATGCTCAAGCCGTCGGCGTGCAGGGCGAGCGCCTCCTCGCGCCGCCACCGGCTGCCGGCGTCGGCCAGCACCGCCAACACGGAGCTGATCAGCTCGACGGCGAGCGGGCGTTGCTCGTGGACGACGAGCTCCCGCCACGGCCGGCCCTCCCGGCGCTGCTCCGCGAGCCGCTCGGCCCGCTCGCGGGCCCGTTCCAGCTGCGTGGTGCACGAGCGCAGCTCGGCGACGAGCGCGTCGAGCGCGTCGAGCGCCGGGTCGGTGTCGCAGCGGTTCTCGGTCACGCGAGCCTCCGGACGTGAGGTAAGCAACAAGTATTTCATGCAACCCGGGTTGCTGGCACGTCAGGTGGGGCACAGTAGCAATCGCCCTTGCATGCAAGGGTCATTGCGTGCCCGGCGCGGGCCGCGGCCAGGACCAGACCTGTGGGACCGCCGCGCGGCCGCCCGACCGGGCGGGACAGGAAGCCCTGTGTCGACCTCCACCGAAGCGGCGTATTCCGCGCGCATGGAGCTCCCACCGACGCCGGCGAGCGTGCCGCTGGCCCGCCGCGTGACCGGTTGGCTACTACGGGTGGGCAACGCCGAGGCGCGCGGCACCGACGCCGAGATCGTCGTGCGCGAGCTCGTCACCAACGTCATCGACCACGTCGGCGGGGAGGCCCGCATCGCGCTCGAGCTGGCGGTCACCGACGGCCGGGTCCGCATCGCCGTCGTGGACGGCTCGGCGGTGCGTCCGGTGGTCCGCCAGATCGCCGGCACGTCGCCGCGCGGGCGCGGGATGCGGCTGGTGGCCGCCATCGCCGACCGCTGGGGCGTGGACGAGCGCGGCGCCGGGAAGGTGTGGGTGGAGCTCGATCCGGGGGGTACGGGGGCCGGCGGCGCCGCGTCGTAGCGGAACGCCACTGCGCCCGCCCCGCCGTCCGCCGGTCGGAGGAGGCGCACCGCGGCGGCCTCGGCCGAGGCCGACGGGCGCGGCATCCCCGCGTCGGCCGGCACTCGGCCGGACGGACCGGCTGGCTGGGCCGTCCGGCGCGTTGCGCGCCGCGCCGCGCGGCGGCAGCGTGGCCGGTCCGACCGGCGAGGGGGGACCGCATGACCGCATTCGCTCGGCGCCGGGTCGCCGTCGCGGCCGCCGGGCTCGCGACGGTGGTCACCGGCTGCGGCGGGGCGGGCGAGCCGGCGCCCGGCGCGCACGTCAGCGCCGAGGTGCCGGTGCGCGACCGGGGCGCTGTCGTGCAGGTCGGCGTCGAGGTGGACCCGGCGGGTCCCGACGACGTGATCGTGCTCGTCACGGACCCGGCGGGTGAGCGCGTGGAGGTGCCCGCGGTGACCGGCCTGCTCGCTCCCCCCGGCGCCGCGGCCGCACCCGTCTCCCTCGGCCGGATGGAGCCGGGCCACCTGCACGGCGTCGCCGACCTGGACCGGGCGGGCGAGTGGCGCCTCGAACTGACCATCGGCGACCGCGGGCCCGTGGTGGTACCGGTGCGCATCCCGCCACGCTGAGCGGGGCCTCGAAATTGCGGCACTCAGCCGTATCACCGCCGGGCCGGGCGCCTCTACCTGCTGGAACGGCGTCGCGGGAGTCGGGGGCAAAGGGCGCGGAGTCGTCGCCGATGCATTTTCACGAGGGGAGTCCGGAATGCGTCTTGCCACCGACGATGGCTCGTTGCGGCGGTCACCGCCGTGCCCGCCGTGGTCCTGAGCCTGCTCACCGCACCCGCCGCCGGCGCCGCCACGGGCCGCACGCAGATCCAGATGCAGGACCGGTGCGAACCGGTGAGCTTCAACGAGTTCGGGAACCAGCCGGGAGGACCCGGTGACATCTGCTTCAAGAACGGCGACGTCACGTTCGCGGAGTTCCTCGACAAGCTCAATCCGGACGACGGCGGGCACGGCGCCTGGCGGTTCTCCCGGGAGAAGACGCACATCGACGCCGGGCAGTCCCTGTCCGTGCGCAACACCGGCGGCGAGGTCCACTGCTTCACCGAGGTCGTCGACTTCGGCACCGGCATCGTCCCGGAGCTCAACGCCGCGGTCACGGAGACGGCACCGGCGGTGCCGGTCGGCGACGAGGGTCCGATCTTCGTCGGTCCGGGCGGCGTCCTGGAGGTCTCGGGGCTCACGCCGGGCACCCACAAGTTCGAGTGCCTGATCCACCCGTGGATGCGCAGCACGGTGGAGGTCCGCCGCTGACCACCACCCCGACCGCCCGCCGCTCGAGCGCTACAGCCCGAGCTGGCGGGCGATCAGCATCTTCTGCACCTCCGAGGTGCCCTCGCCGATCTCCAGGATCTTCGCGTCGCGGTAGAACCGGCCGACCGGGTACTCGTTCATGAAGCCGTAGCCGCCGAAGACCTGGGTGGCGTCGCGGGCGTTGTCCATCGCCGCGTTCGACGCCACCAGCTTCGCGATCGCGGCCTCCTTCTTGAACGGCTCGCCGCGCAGCATCCGGTCGGCCGCGGCGTAGTACGCGAGCCGCGCCGTGTGCGTCCGCGCCTCCATCTCGGCGATCTTGAACTGGATCCCCTGGTAGGAGCCGATCGGCGCGCCGAACGCGTGCCGCTCGCGGGCGTAGCGCACCGACTCGTCCACGCAGCCCTGGGCCAGCCCCACCGACAGCGCGGCGATCGCGACCCGCCCCTCGTCGAGGATCGACAGGAACTGCGCGTAGCCACGACCGCGCTCGCCGAGCAGGTTCTCGGCGGGGACGCGGCAGTCGTCGAAGAACAGCTCGCGGGTGTCGGAGGCGCTCCAGCCGACCTTCGAGTACTTCCCCGACACCGAGAACCCCGGGGTCCCGGCCGGCACCATGATCGCGGAGATCTCCTTGCGCCCGTCCGGCGAGGTCCCGGTGATCGCGGTGACCGTCACGACCGAGGTGATGTCGGTGCCCGAGTTGGTGATGAAGACCTTGGAGCCGTTGATCACCCACTCGTCGCCGTCGAGCTCGGCGGTGGTGCGGGTGGCGCCCGCGTCCGAGCCCCCGCCGGCCTCGGTGAGGCCGAACGCGCCGAGCTTCTCCCCGACCGCCAGCGCCGGCAACCAGCGCCGCTTCTGCTCGTCGGTGCCGAAACGCTGGATCGGCATCGCGCCCAGCGACACGCCCGCCTCGAGCGTGATCGCCACCGACGAGTCGACGCGCGCCAGCTCCTCCAGGGCCAGGCACAGCGCGAAGTAGTCCCCGCCCATGCCGTCGTACTCCTCGGGGATCGGCAGGCCGAACAGGCCCATCGCGCCCATCTTCGCGACGATCTCGTAGGGGAACTCGCCGCGCTCGTAGAGCTCGCCGATGACCGGGGCGACCTCCTTGCGCGCGAACTCCTCGACGGCCGCGCGCAGCGCCTCGTGCTCCTCGCTCAGCCTGACGTCCATCAGCTCTCCTCCGGTTCCACGCTCACCAGCACGGCCCCGCGCTCGACGGTGCCGCCCGGGCGGGCGCGCAGGTCGCGGACGACCCCGTCGACGGGCGCGGTCAGCACGTGCTCCATCTTCATCGCCTCGACCACCAGCAGGCGCTGGCCCGCGACGACGGTGTCGCCCTCGGCCACCTCGACGACCGTGACGGTGCCCGGCATCGGGGCGAGCACGGGCCCGCCGGCGCCGTCGTCGGTGTGCCGGGCGGCGTCGAGCGGCTCCTGCTCGCGGATGCCCCAGGCGTGCCCGTCGCGGCCGAGCCAGAGGGTCGGGCCGTCCTGGGCGGAGTCGTAGGTGCGCGTGACACCGTCGACGGTGACCTGGAGCCGGGCGCCGCCGTCGCCGCGCCTCCCGCGCACCTGCCACGAGGGTCCGTCGCCGACGACGCACTCCGCACCGTCCGCCCGGCCGCGGATCCGCACCGGCACCGGGTCGTGGCCCGCGACGAGCATCCGCCAGGCCGTCCACGCGGGCTCGCCGACGCGCCAGCCGCTCGGGACGTCGAACGGGTCGACGACCGGGCCGGCCGGCTCCAGCGTCAGCAGCGCGTGCACCGCGGCGGCCGCGAGGACGTCCTCGGGAAGAGCAGCGGGGTCGGCATCGGGACCGGAGGACGCCCAGGCGTCGCCGCGGCGGGCGACGAGGCCGGTGTCCAGGCGGGCGGCGCGCACGTCGTCGTCGGCGAGCAGGGCGCGCAGGAAGCCGACGTTTGTGCCGAGGCCCAGCAGCACGGTGTCGCGCAGGGCGGCGTCGAGGCGGCGCAGGGCCTCGGCGCGGTCGGCACCGTGAGCGATGACCTTGGCGAGCATCGGGTCGTAGTCCGAGCCCACGACGCCGCCTTCGCGGATCCCGGAGTCCACCCGGATCCCGGCGCCGGAGGGTTCGCGCAGCGCGAGGACGCGCCCGCCGGTGGGGAGGAACCCGGCCGAGGGGTCCTCGGCGTAGACCCGGGCCTCGACCGCGTGGCCGTCGAGACGCACGTCGGCCTGCGTGAGCGGCAGGGGCTCGCCCGCGGCGACGCGCAGCTGCAGCTCGACGAGGTCCAGCCCGGTGACCAGCTCGGTGACGGGGTGCTCCACCTGCAGGCGGGTGTTCATCTCCATGAAGTAGAACCCTCGGGGGGCTCCGCCCCCCGAGTCCCCCCCGAAAGCAGAGCCGTCGACGATGAACTCGACGGTTCCCGCGCCGGTGTAGCCGACGGCGCGAGCCGCCTCCACCGCGGCGGCGCCCATCGCGGCCCGCTGCTCGGCGGTCAGCAGGGCCGACGGCGCCTCCTCGACGATCTTCTGGTGCCGCCGTTGCAGGCTGCACTCGCGCTCGCCGAGGTGGATCACCGTGCCGTGCGTGTCAGCGAGCACCTGGATCTCGATGTGGCGGGGGGTGGTGATCAGCCGCTCGACGAGCAGCGTGTCGTCGCCGAAGGAGCCGCGGGCCTCGCGGCGGGCGGAGGCGATGGCGTCGGCTAGGTCGGCCGCGCGGTGCACCTCACGCATGCCCTTGCCGCCGCCGCCCGCCGACGGCTTGAGCAGCACCGGGTACCCGACCTGCTCGACGGCCAGGGTCAGCTCGTGGTCGGTGAGCCCGGCCCCGTCGGACCCGGGAACGACCGGCACTCCCGCCTTCGCGACGGTGGCCTTGGCGGCGATCTTGTCGCCCATCGCCTCGATCGCCGACGCCGGCGGGCCGACGAACACGATCCCCGCCTCGGCGCAGGCCACCGCGAACGCGGTGTTCTCCGACAGGAAGCCGTAGCCGGGATGGACGGCCTGTGCCCCGGTCGTCCTCGCCGCGTGGATGACGGCGGGCACGGACAGGTAGCTCTCGGCCGCGGCGGCCGGGCCGATCCGGACGGCGACGTCGGCCTCGGCGACGTGCCGCGCGCCGGCGTCCGCGTCGGAGTACACGGCGACGGAGCGCACGCCCATGGCGCGCAACGTGCGGATCACCCGGACCGCGATCTCCCCGCGGTTGGCGACCAGAACGGTGTGGAACATGAGGTCCTCGCAGTTCGGGGGGTGCACGGGGAGCGGAGCCCCCCGTGGGGTCCTCACATGCGGAACACGCCGAAGGCCGGGTCGGCCAGGGGCGCGTTCGCGGCGGCGGACAGGGCGAGCCCGAGGACCGTGCGGGTGTCGACGGGGTCGATGACCCCGTCGTCCCAGAGCCGGGCCGTGGAGTAGTACGGATGCCCCTGGTGCTCGTACTGGGCGCGGATCCGGTCCTTGAACGCGTCCTCGGGCTCGGGGTCCTTCGGCGAGCGGACGGTGGACAGCACCGTCGCGGCCTGCTCGCCGCCCATCACCGAGATCCGGGCGTTGGGCCACATGAACAGGAACCGGGGCGAGTAGGCACGACCGCACATCGAGTAGTTGCCCGCCCCGAACGAGCCGCCGATGATCACGGTGAACTTCGGCACGCGGGTGGTCGCCACGGCCGTGACCATCTTCGCGCCGTTCTTCGCGATGCCGCCCGCCTCGTACTCCCGGCCGACCATGAAGCCGGTGATGTTCTGCAGGAACACCAGCGGGACGCGGCGCTGGTCGCACAACTCGATGAAGTGCGCGCCCTTGAGCGCGGACTCGGAGAACAGGATGCCGTTGTTCGCCACGATCCCGACGGGGTGGCCGTGCAGCCGGGCGAACCCGGTCACGAGGGTCGTCCCGTACTCGGACTTGAACTCGTGGAACTGCGAGCCGTCGACGATCCGGGCGATCACCTCGCGCACGTCGGACGGGGTCCGCGGGTCGGTGGGGACGATCCCGTACAGCTCAGCCGGGTCGGCCGCCGGCGGCACCGTGGGGAGCACGTCCCAGGGGCGCGCGGCGCGCGGCGCCAGCGTCCCGACGATCGAGCGGACGATCTGCAGGGCGTGCGCGTCGTCGGCGGCGAGGTGGTCGGTGACCCCTGAGGTGCGCGAGTGCAGGTCGCCGCCGCCGAGCTCCTCGGCGGTGACGACCTCACCGGTGGCCGCCTTCACCAGCGGCGGGCCGCCCAGGAAGATCGTGCCCTGGTTGCGGACGATCACCGCCTCGTCGCTCATCGCCGGCACGTACGCGCCGCCCGCGGTGCAGGAGCCGAGCACCGCCGCGATCTGCGGGATGCCGAGCCCGGACATCTGCGCCTGGTTGTAGAAGATCCGGCCGAAGTGCTCGCGGTCGGGGAAGACGGCGTCCTGCTCGGGTAGGTAGGCGCCCCCGGAGTCGACGAGGTAGATGCAGGGCAGCCGGTTGTGCAGGGCCACCTCCTGCGCGCGCAGGTGCTTCTTGACCGTGACGGGAAAGTAGGTGCCGCCCTTGACCGTCGCGTCGTTGGCGACGATCACGCACTCCCGTCCCGAGACGCGGCCGACCCCGGTGATCACGCCGGCACCGGGGGCCTCGTCGCCGTACATGCCGTTCGCCGCGAGCGGGGAGAGCTCGAGGAAGGGGCTGGCGGGGTCGACGAGGGAGTCGACGCGGTCGCGCGGCAGCAGCTTGCCGCGCTCGACGTGGCGGGCGCGGGAGCGCTCCGGGCCGCCGAGGCGGGCGGCCGCTAGCCGCGTGCGCAGGTCGTCGACGAGCTCGCGGTGGGCGGCGGCGTTGCGGGCGAACGGCTCGGCGCCCGGGTCGGCGGCGGTGGGCAGGACCGGGCCGTGTCCGTGGGGACGACGCTCGTGGGCGGCGGTGCGCATTCGGACCGTCCTCGTGCTCCGGGGTTAGCGGCCGTTAACAGGTTAGCGGCCGTTAACGTTCACCGCCAGTGGGAGCCGCACGTGGCGCCGGGCCGCCGGTGTTAGCGTTCGTTAACTCGGCGCGCTAGGCTCGGATCGTGGCCACCCCGGCGACCGGCATCAGCAGGCGCGAGCAGCTGCTCGCCGTCGCCGCGCAGCTGTTCGCCCGGCACGGCTACCACGGGGTGAGCATCGCCGATCTCGGCGCCGCCGTCGGCATCAGCGGGCCGGCGCTCTACCGGCACTTCCCGGGCAAGGAGGCGCTGCTCACCGAGATGCTCGTCGGGATCAGCGAGCACCTGCTCGCGGGCGGCCACTCCCGCGCGGCGGCCACCGACGATCCGGGCGAGCTCCTCGCCGCCCTCGTCGACTTCCAGCTCGACTTCGCCCTGCGCGAGCCCGAGCTGATCGTCGTGCAGGACCGCGACCTCGCGAATCTGCCGCCCGACGCCCGCCGGCGGGTGCGGCGGCTGCAGCGGACGTACGTCGAGATCTGGGTGGACGCCATCCGGCGTGCCTCGCCCGAGCTGTCCGCGGAGCAGGCCCGGATCGCCGCGCACGGCACGTTCGGGTTGCTCAACTCCACGCCGCACAGCGCCCGCGGCGGCGACGCGGCCCCCCTGCTGCGGCGGATGGCGCTCGCCGCGCTGGCGGGGCTCGGTCCCGCCTGAGCCGCCCCGCCCCGCTCTACCGCCGGCCCACCCCGGCGCCGTCGCACGTCGTGGGTCACCCTGTGCCCGTGACGATCGACCTGAACGCCGACCTCGGCGAGTCCTTCGGCCGCTGGGTCCTCGGCGACGACGAGGCCATGCTGGGCATCGTCAGCTCCGCCAACGTGGCGTGCGGCTTCCACGCCGGCGACCCGTCGACGCTGCGCCGCACCTGCGCCCTCGCCGCGGCGCGCGGGGTCGCGGTGGGCGCCCAGGTGTCCTACCCCGATCTCACCGGGTTCGGCCGCCGGTTCCTCGACGTCGAGCCCGAGCGGCTCACCGACGACGTCGTCTACCAGATCGGGGCGCTCGACGGGCTGTGCCGCGCGGCCGGCACCCGGGTGCGCTACCTCAAGCCGCACGGGGCGATGTACAACGCCGTGGTGCACCACGACGAGCAGGCCGCGGCCGTGGTCGCCGCGGTCCGGGACTTCGACCCGCGGCTGCCGGTGCTGGGGCTGCCCGGGTCGGCGCTGCTGCGGGCCGCGGCGGCCGCCGGGCTGCGGGCGGTGCCGGAGTTCCTCGCCGACCGCGGCTACGGTCCGGACGGGACCCTCGTCCCCCGGTCCGCGCCGGGCGCGCTGCTGCACGACGCCGCCGCCGTCGCCGAGCGGGCCGCGCGGATGGCGCGCGACGGCGTCGTCGTGGCGGTGGACGGCAGCGAGGTGGCCGCCGTCGCCGAGTCGGTGTGCGTGCACGGCGACTCCGCGGGCGCGGTCGCGATGGCGCGGGCGGTGCGGGCCGCGCTGGAGGCGGCCGGGCAGGAGGTGGCGCCGTTCGCCGGGCCGGCGCGGTGACCGGTGCGGGGCATGCTGGCGAGGTCGCCCCGCAGACGTCGGATGTCCGCGGGGCCACCCTGCCGGCATCGGGGACGGCGCCGTGAGGGTGCTGGCCTGCGGTGACGCCGCGGTGCTCGTCGAGCTCGAGGACCTCGACGCGGTACTGGCGCTCGCGGCGGCCGTGCGGGCGGCGGCCCTGCCCGGGGTGCTCGACGTCGTCCCGGCCGCGCGGACGGTGCTCGTCACGGCCGCCCCCGGCACCGACCTCGAGGGCCTGCGCCGGACGCTGCGCGAGCTGCCGGTGGATCCGGTCGCCGCGGCGGGCGGCCCGACCGTCGAGATCCCGGTCGTCTACGACGGGCCGGACCTCGGCGAGGTCGCCCGGCTGACCGGGCTGGCGGCGACCGAGGTGGTCGCGGCGCACACGGGCCGGCCGTGGCTGGTGGCGTTCGGCGGGTTCGCTCCCGGGTTCGCCTACCTCGTCGACGGGGACACGCGCCTTCGGGTGTCGCGCCGGGCCGAACCGCGCACGCGGGTACCGGCCGGGGCGGTGGGGCTGGCCGACTCCTTCAGCGGCGTCTACCCGCGGTCCTCGCCCGGCGGCTGGCAGCTGATCGGGCGCACCGACGCGGTGCTCTGGGACGTCGAGCGCGACCCCCCGGCGCTGTTGCAGCCGGGTGGGCGGGTGCGGTTCGTCGAGGCCGCGGCGGGCGACAGCGACCGGGACCGGACAGCGCTCGCCGACGAGGCCGACCCCGAGGGCGCGACCGCCGCGGCGGGCAGGCCCGGTGACCGGGCGGGATCTCATCCGGCCGCGGCGCGCCCGCCCGACCCGGCGGGTGCGCGCAGGTGCGGGACGGTCGGCGCGCGCGCCTCCGGCGGCGATTCCGTGCGGGCGCTCGAGGTGCTCGCCACCGGGCCGCTCGCGCTGGTGCAGGACCTCGGGCGGCCGGGGCTCGCGGCGTCCGGGGTCGGGCGGTCCGGGGCCGCGGACCGCGGGGCGCTGCGACTGGCGAACCGGCTCGTCGCGAACCCTGAGGGCGCCGCCGGGATCGAGGTGACGTTCGCCGGGCTGGTCGTGCGGGCGCGTGCGGCGCTCACCGTGGCCCTCGCCGGGGCGCCCGCACCGGCCGAGGTCGACGGCTCCCCGGTCGGCCACCACGCGGTGCTGCGCCTGCGCGCGGGGCAGCGGCTCGCCCTCGGCCCGCCCGCTTCCGGGCTGCGCACGTACCTGGCGGTGCGCGGGGGGATCGCGGTCGCGCCGGTGCTCGGCTCGCGCAGCACGGACGTGCTGTCCGGGGTCGGGCCGGCGCCGCTCGTGGCCGGTGACGTGCTACCCGTGGGGCCGGAGCCGGACGCGTTCCCGCTGGTGGACGTCGCGCCGGTGGCGGTGCCGCCGTCCGGGACCGTCACGCTGCGCGCGCTGCCCGGGCCCCGCGACGCCTGGGTCGCCGACCTCGCCGCGCTCACCCGAACGACGTGGACGGCGTCGGGTCGCAGCGATCGCGTCGGGATGCGCCTGACCGGCGGGCGGCTCGACCGGTCGACGCACGCCGAGCTGCCCAGCGAGGGCGCCGTCCGCGGCGCGGTGCAGGTTCCCCCCGGCGGGGAGCCGGTGCTGTTCCTCGCCGACCACCCGGTGACCGGCGGCTACCCCGTCGTCGCCGTGGTGCTCGACGCGGACACCGACCGGGCGGCCCAGGTGCGCCCCGGCCAGCGGGTGCGGTTCGTGCTCGTCGAACCGTGACCTGCCGCTGCCGTACCCCCCCCCCCCGACATGGAGACGTCTGGGGCCGAGGAG
>DATLGI010000183.1:0-11758 GCA_035540535.1 Pseudonocardia sp. | reverse complement strand
GGCGGACGTCGTCGTCACCGGGCGGGTGACCGACGCGTCTCTCGTCGTCGGGCCGGCCGCGTGGTGGCACGGCTGGCGGTCCGACGCGTGGGACGCCCTGGCCGGCGCGGTCGCCGCGGGGCACGTCATCGAGTGCGGCCCGCAGGCGACCGGCGGCAACTACCCGTTCCTCGACGAGATCGCCGACCGCCGCCACCCCGGCTTCCCGATCGCCGAGGTGGCGGCCGACGGCTCGTCGGTGATCACGAAGCATCCCGGTACGGGGGGGCTGGTGTCCGTGGGCACGGTCACCGCGCAGCTGCTGTACGAGATCGGGTCACCCGCCTACCTGGGACCCGACGTGACGACGCACCTCGACACGCTGCGCCTGCAGCAGGTCGGCGAGCACCGGGTCGCGATCACCGGCACGCGGGGCAGCCCGCCCCCGGCGACGCTCAAGGTGGCGCTGAACGAGGTCGGCGGGTTCCGCAACACCATGACGCTGGTGCTCACCGGGCTGGACATCGAGGCCAAGGCCGCCCATGCCGAGACGCTGCTGTTCGAGGTGCTCGGCGGGAAGGACCGGTTCGCCGAGGTCGACGTGCGGCTGCTGCGGTTCGACCGCCCGGACGCGCCGGTCAACGAGCAGGCCACCGCGCACCTGCGGGTCACGGTGAAGGATCCCGACCCGCGCAGGGTCGGCCGCGCGTTCTCCAACGCGACGATGGAGCTGGCGCTGGGCGGCTACGCCGGCTTCCACACCACCACCCCGCCCACGGTGGAGTCGGCGTTCGGGATCTACCGCCCCGCGGCCGTCCCGCGTGCGGCGGTGCGGCACGTGGCCGTCCTGCCCGACGGTGCGCGGCGCGTCATCGACGATCCCCCGACGGGCGAGGTGCCCCCGGCACCCGAGGTGCCGGCGCCGCCGCCCGCGCCGGCCGGGCCCACCGCGCGCGTGCCGCTGGGGAGGGTGTGCGGCGCCCGGTCCGGGGACAAGGGCGGCGACGCCAACATCGGCCTGTGGACCCGCACCGGCGCGCAGTACTCCTGGCTGCGCGGTTTCCTCACCGGTGAGCGGGCGCGGGAGCTGCTCGGTCCGGAGGCCGACGACCTGCCGATCGACGTGTACCCGCTGCCCAACCTGCGGGCGCTCAACGTCGTGGTCCGCGGGATCCTCGGCGAGGGTGTCGCCTCCTCCACCCGGCCCGACCCCCAGGCGAAGGGGCTGGGGGAGTACCTGCGCAGCCGGGTGGTCGACCTCCCGCGGGCGCTGTCACCCGATGGGCAGGTCGAAGGCTAGGACCACCGGTCAGGGGCCGGTGGCGGCGCCGGCCCGGGTCAGGCCGTACGGGGCACCACGGCGAGCAGCTGGTGCAGGCCGGCGAGCCGCAGGACGTCGTGGGCGATGCCGCCGGGCGGGACGGCCACGGTCAGGTCCGGGACGACGGCGGCGAGGTCGAGCAGCAGCTGCACACCGGCGCTGGACAGCACCGTGATCCCCGAGAGGTCGACGCACAGCGCCCGCACCCCGCCCCGGGCCGCGTGCAGCAGGGCGCTGCGCAGTCGGGCGACGGTGGCCAGATCCACCGGGCCGGACACCGTGACGACGGCGGCACCCTCGTCGACCTCGATGGTGAGGGCGTCCGCGCGATCCTGCGGCCGGCGTGGCACCGCCTGCGGCGTGCCCACGGTGACCGGGCGCTCCAACCGGCGGGTGAGCCGCACGGTGGTGCCGGCCGGCCCCCGGTCGACGTCGACCGCATCGCACAGCTCGTGCATCATCAACATCCCGCGCCCGCCCGGAGCGCGGCGCGACGGCGGCGACCGCCACCGGCCGGCGTCGGCGACCTCCAGGCGCGCGGAGCCGTTCCCGTCGAGTCGCCCGCGCAGCGTCACCGGCCGCGCCGCCCCGCCGGAAAGGTCGGCGTAGGCGTGCTGGACGGAGTTGGTGACGGCCTCCCCGGCCGCGTACGCGAGCGCGTCGACGTCGTCCGTACCGGCGCCGGCCGCGACGAGCCAGGACGTGAGCGCGCGCCGCAGCGCGCCGACCGACGCCGCGGTGGCCTCCACCTCGGCGCTGAACGGAGCGACCGGCGGGCGGCGCTGCGCGACCAGCACGGTGACGTCGTCGCGGTAGCCGTCTCCGAGGAACGCCATCCGCTCGACGACGACCGTCGCCAGGCGTTCGACCGGCGACGCCGGCAGCGAGGTGCCGGTGTCCAGGATCCCGTCGCTGGTGTCCCGCCGCGCCGCTGCGAGGGTGGCCGCGAGCTCGGCGAGCGTCTCGGAGATCGCCCGGCCCGGCCGCTCGATCAGCCCGTCCGTGTAGAGCAGGAGCGCGTCCCCGGCGGCGAGCTCCGTGTCGACCCACGCGGCCGGCGCGCCCCCGGTGCCCAACGGCGCGGTCGCGGGCAGGTGTACCCGGCGGACGTCGCCGTCCGCGCCGACCAGCAGGGGCGGTGGATGCCCGTGGGCGCCGACCGCCACCGCGCCCGTCGCCGGATCCGCGACCGCCACGCAGACGGTGGCCGCCCGCGTGGCCGCGCGCAGGCCGGCGAAGCGGTCGAGCCGGCGCAGCGCCGCGGCGGGGTCGCCCCCGGCGGTGCTCAGCGCCTCGAGCAGCACCGCGCGCAGCTGCCCCATCGCACCGGCGGCGCGCGCCCCGTGCCCGACCACGTCGCCCACCACCAGCGCGACGCGCCCGTCGGCCAGCACCACCGCGTCGAACCAGTCCCCGCCCGCGGCGAGCTCGTCGCCACCGACCCGGTACTGCGCCGCCACGTCGATCTGCGGCAGCACCGGAACGCCGCCGGGCAGCAGGCTGCGCTGCAGCTCCAGAACGACCTCCGACGCCTGCCGGAACCGCTGCTCGGACACGGCCGCGGACCGCTCCGCCTCGGCCGCCCGCACCGCCTGCGCGGTGGTTTCGACGATGTGCACGACCAAGCCGCGCACGGCGCCGTCCGGCCGGAAGGTCGGCAGGAAGGTGTAGGTGAAGAAGCCCTCCTCCAGCCGGCCGTCGCCGTCCCGGTCGACCAGCACCCGCCGGTCGGCGGCGGAGACCGGCCGCCCGGCGGCGTACGCCTCCTCCATCATCTCGAAGATCTGCTGACCGTCGAGCTCCGGCAGGACCTGCCGGATCGGCCGGCCCACGATGCCCGCCCGGTTCCCGGCCGACGCCCGTGCACCCGCGTTCGCCGCGACCACCCGCAGCTCCGGGCCCTCGAACGCCCAGAGGATCGCCGGCACCGACTCGAAGCACTCCAGCACGTCCGACGGTGTCCCCGCCGGACCGGGCGTCTCGTCGAGCGGCATCCAGGAACTCTGGCACAACCGTGCCGGCGGCGCCGCCGGCAGGCACAGAGGTCGGCCCGTCGGAGCCCGCCGGCGCCCGATGACCGCCCCGACTTCAGGAGGGACGCGACGACGAGGGCGGGACCGGTCAGGCGATCGCGGCCAGCCGCGACGGTGCGATCCGCTCCGCGGCGACGTAGTAGAGCACCGAGCCGGGCGGCACCGGAACGTCCCAGCCGGGGCTCACCAGGAGCTGCTCGCCGGCGCGCACGGCGAGCAGCGTGGCCGCGAACTGGCGCCCGAACCGGGTCTGGCACTCGCCGAACGGGCGGTCGGCCAGCCCCGCCGGCAGCCGGGCCGAGTAGGTGTTGCCGGCGCCGGCGCCGCTGAGCAGCTCCGCGTACACCTGGGTTATCCCCGGATCCAGCGCCTCCTCGGTGACCATCTTCGGCATGTGCCACTGCACGCACTGCACGCCCGGGTTCACGTACCGCAGGTGCTCGCAGCGGTTCAGGTCGCGCAGCGTGGCGACGAGGTGGACGTCCGGGTTGACGTGGTCGACGGCCACCGCGACGGTCAGCGTCTCGTTGTCGTCGCGGGCGTCGATGACCACGGTCGCTGCCCGGGACACGGCTGCCCGGCCGAGCACGTCCGTCGAGGTCAGGTCGCCGCGGACGAAGCGGACCCGGTCGCGCTCCGGCATCGGGTTCTCGCCGACGTCGTCCCACGCGCAGAGCACGACGTCGACGTCGCCCTCCAGGCACAGCTCGGACACCATCGACTCGGTGCGCCCTGCGGTGTAGCCGAGCAGGACGACGTGCCCGGTGAGGTCGACCTCGATCGCGCCCCGCATGCGCCTTCCCTTCGCCGTCTGGATCTGCCCCGCCAGCGCGGTGAACAGCACCGTCAGGGCGACGATGCCGCCGACGATCACGTAGGCGCCGACGATGTGCCCGCCCGTGGTCTCGGGGAAGAAGTCCCCGTACCCGACGGTGGCGCCGGTGACGAGGAACCACCACCAGTAGTTCGCCGGGTGCGTGATCTCGTTCGTCCCGGGCTCGAACAGCGCCATCGCCGGCCAGCTCGTCGTGAAGACGAACACCGCGATCGCCAGCGAGAGCCGCCAGCCGCGCAGGCGCGTGCCGAGCAGGCGCGCGAACCTGCCCAGGAGGAACGGCACGCGGACAGGCTACGACGCCGTCCTCTCCCCGAACTCGGCCGGCCCGCCGCCACCGCGGTGCCGGGCGGCGGCGGGCCGGTTTCGGGGTCAGCGTCCGAGCGAGCCGCTCAGGCCGCTGCGGCCGCGCTCGGAAAGGTCGTCGAGGTCACCGGTTGCGGTCGTCGGCGCCTTCGGTCGCGATCTGCTCCTTGCGGACCTCGCCGCTGACCGTCTCCTGCTCGGTGATGGTCTCGGGCTCCAGCCGGACCCGCTCCACCGGCTCAGCCTCGGTCTGCACGACGGGCCGCTCGGAGTGCAGGGTCACCTCGTGCTCCTCCTCGGAGATCGCCGGGCCGTCGGTGGCCGCGCCCCGGTTCTCCTCGGTGATCGGCTCCCGCACCAAGCGCGCCTCCTCGTGGCGCACCGGCACGGTCACCTGCTGCTGCTCGGTCACCACGTACTTGCGCAGCCGGGCCCGACCCGACTCCTGCTGCTCGGTGCCGACGCGCATCCGCTCCTCGGAGCGGGTCATGGCGTCGTCCGTCGTCGGGCCCGAGACGTCCCGGCCCACGGCGCCCCCGGAAGGGGTGTGCTCGTCGCGCGCGCCGTCGACCGCCCGATCGCCGATGTCGTAGTAGCGGTAGAGCTCGGATTCCTCCTGCTCCGACAGGTGCCCGCCGTCCGGGTCGACCTGCGGGGCGTTCTTGATCGTATTCTTGTCGTAAGGGACGGTCACGGCGCCGGCCTCGCGCACCTCCGCCCGCTGCACCGGCACGAAGCTCTCCTTGGTGCCGAACAGTCCGGTCTTGACGGTGAGCCACTCCGGCCGGCCCGTGTCGTCGTCGAGGTAGACCTGCCCGACCGTGCCGATCTTGTCGCCGTTCGGGTCGTACGCGGCCGCCCCGATCGTCTCGCGTACCTGCTCCTGTGTGATCACGCCTGTTGCCTCCTGCGGATGTCGTGTGGTCGTGCCGGTCGGGCGACCCCGGTGCGTGACCGGAGGTCCCCTCCGCCCGGCTACCCGGACCCACCACCGCGACACCCGGCGGCACGGATCGGCAACGAATTTGGTCCTGATGGACGGCAGGGCCGGTGCTGCCGTACGCCCGAACGGGCCGTTTCGGGTGCCGGGCGGGCGGTACCGTACCGAGGTGCGCGAACCCGACCAGCCGGATCAGCCGCTGACCGCCGCGGCGGGGACGGGCCCGGCAGCCGAGCAGCTGCTCGAGCTGGACACCCGCGAGGTCGGTCCGGCCGCGGCGTTGATCGTCACCGCCCGGGGCGAGATCGACCTGCACACCGCCGGGCGGCTGCGCGCGACGGTGGCCGACGCGTTGACCCGGCTCTCCGACCTGCCGACGGCCGGCGCCCCCGTGGTCGTCGACCTGACCGACGTCACCTTCCTCGCCTCGGCCGGCCTCGCCGCCCTGGTGGCGGCCGCCCGCGACGCGCACAGCCGCCGGGAGCCGCTGCGGGTCGTGGTCGACCACACCCGCCCGGTCGTCCGCCCGATCGAACTCGCCGGGCTCGACGACGTGCTGGCCCTCTACCGCAGTGTCGAGGACGCCCTGCAGGCGGGCTGAAACCGCGCCCCGGCGGCCCGCGCCGGTTGAGGATGTCAACCGTCCGGTGGGTGATCGAGGTGCGAGGGCAGCGCTGCACCCGCACACTGTCGGGCGCCATGATTCCGATCGACGCCTGGCCCTCCTGCCCGGGCGGCCCCGCCGGCGGGCCGGATCACCGCCCGGTGCCGCCGGTCGACCCGTCCACCGGCCCTGGGCTCCCGGCACCGCTTCGGCTACAGATCCCCGTGGACCCCGTGGCCGTCTCGGTCGTGCGGGACCGGCTGCGGGCCTGGCTGGCGGCGCAGGCCTGGCCGACCGGGCAGAGCCAGGACATCGTCCTCGCCGTCAACGAGGCCGTGAGCAACGCCGTCGAGCACGCCTACCTCGACCACCCATCCGGCGTCGTCGAGCTGCACGCCGCCGCGACCGTCACCCGGGGCGGGCAACGACGGGTGACCGTCGTCGTCGACGACGGCCGCTGGCGCCCCCCGCCGGCCGACGACGAGAACCGTCGCCGCGGGATCCCCCTGATGCATGCCTGCATGGACACCGTGACGATCACCGCCGCGACCCCCGGCGGGACCCGGGTGACGTTGCGCAGTCACCCGGTGCCCCCGCCGACCCTGCTCGAGTGAGGATCGTCAGCGATCCTCGCCGGGCGGCGACGGCTGGGCCGCCCGCGGCGGCGCCGGCAGGCCGGTGATCACCGCCTGGGTGTCGTCGACGGGCGTGCTGCCGGCGAAGCCGGCGGCCGGCGCAAGCCCGCCGGTGCCGGTGTCCGCCTGAGCGGCGTCGCGGGCACCCGGCCCGGCGGTCACGTCGTCGGCACCGTCGCCGGCCGCATCCGCCTTGCGCCCGCGTCGTCCCGCCCGCTCCCCGACCCGCCGCTTCAGCGCCTGGGCGCCGTCACCGGCGAGGTCGCGGCCGCGTTTGCGCAGCCGGCGCACCTCGGGGCGGTGGAGGAGCTCACCGAGACGGCGGGGTCCGTCCGGT
This sequence comes from Pseudonocardia sp., assembly GCA_035540535.1. Lineage (GTDB taxonomy): Bacteria > Actinomycetota > Actinomycetes > Mycobacteriales > Pseudonocardiaceae > Pseudonocardia. Next base: position 4,768 of record DATLGI010000183.1, on the reverse strand, counting down.
CGCCCCAGGGTGTATCCGAGACCGACCGCCAGGACATGGCTCATCAAACCCATCGCCACTGCTCCTCTCCTCGGGCGCCCCGGCCCGGGGCGTCACCGTCAACTCCGGTTCTTGCCGGGTCGGACGCGCGCGGCGTCCGACCCGAGCGTCTTCTGCCCCTTCGGCGCCCGGTCCGCGCCGCCCCGCTCGGCGACGTCGTCCGCGGCGTGCCGCGTCGGCGCGGTCTCCTGGGTCGTCTGCGCGGACCGGTCGGCGACGTCCTGGGTCGTCTGCTCGACGGCATCGCGGGCCGTCTCGGTGAGCCGCTCGCTCATGTCCTGGCCCGCCTGCATCCCTTGCCGGGCGGTCCGCAGCGCGGCGCCCCGGGCGGTGTCCACCGCCGGCGCCGCAGCCAGCAGCAGGTCCCGGGCCAGCCGGGCCTGCGCCGCGAGCGCCGTCCCGGCGACGTCGAACATGGCGTCGCTCCACGTCGCGAGCGCGTCGGCCATCGACGGCGCGGCCGGGGCCTCGGTGCGGTACTGCGTGCTCGTCATCAACTACTCCCCGTTCTCTCGCCGGACCCGCGTGGGCTACCCCACCGGGTGACGGGCCAAGCGTCCAGGACCCCCGTGTCCGGGCTTTCACTCGACGACGGCGGGGCCGCCGCCGAACGGCCGTCCCCCCACCCGTCAGGCGCCCTCGCCGGGCAGCCGGAGGACCACGCCGCTGCGGGGCCGGGTGGGCACGCGCGACAGGTCGTAGGCGAGGTCCTGCGGCGGCAGCGTGTGCGGCACCCGGGCGAGCGTGCGGACGGCGGCGGCCAGCATGGTCAGCGTCACCGTCTCCCCCGGGCAGCGGTGCCCGGTGGTCACCTCACCGCCGCCCTGCGGGACGAGCGTGTCGGGGTCGACGGGCCCGTGCAGGAACCGCTCGGGGTCGAAGCGGTCGGGGTCGGGCCAGAGCGCGGGGTCGTGGTCGGTGCCGTGCACGTCGAGCACCACGAACCCGCCCCGGGGCACCGGGACGCCCAACACGTCCTGCGCCTGCCGCGTCCGCGCCGCGAGCACGGGCACGAACGGGTACAGCCGGCGCACCTCCTGCACGAACGCGTCGAGCGCGGCCTCGTCCCCGGCGGCGATCCGGTCGCGCCACTGCGGGTGCTCGTGCAGCGCCCTGCCCGCGAAGGCGATGAACCAGGCGACGGCGATCGTCGGGCGCACGACGTTGAGCAACGCGACCGCGGCCACCCGCTCGGGCAGGGGCCGCCCGTCGGCGGACCGCGCGGCCGCCGCGGCCGCGAGCGCCGTGCCGGGTGCCACGCGCAGCCGCTCTTCGCGGACCCGACGCACCAGCCGCCGGGCCCAGCGGCCCAGCCGCGCACGGGCGACGACGGCCCGCAGGTATGCCGGCCCCGGGGCGGCGAACCCGTCGACGACCTCGGCGAGCAGGCGGGCGCGCCGCGGCAGCTCGTCGGGGGTGACGGGCACGCCCGCCCACGGGAGCACGGCCGCGGTGAGGACGTGCACGGCCTCGTCGAACAGCACGACGTCGTCGCGCCACCGCCGGACGGCCGACGCCCACTCCTGCTCGGCGCGCACCCCGAGGGCCGCGACGGCCTCGGGGGCGAGCACGTCGAGGAACATCGCCTTGCGGTGGTGGTGCTCGGCACCGTCCAGGGCGTGCACGGTCCCGGGTCCGAACAGCACCAGCTGGAGCGGTTTCGGAAGGGAGCCCCGCCGGCGCAGCCGGGGATCGTAGAAGCGCCGGACCCCGGCCGGGCCGCCGACCACCGCCGCGCGACGGCCGAGCACCCGGGCGGGCACGGCGTCCGCGCCGCCCCGGATGCTGGCCCCCCACGGGTATCCCCGGCGCACCAGCTCGAGCGTGCGGTCGGCCATCCGGCGCTTCGTCACACCGAGGTGCTACCCCGTCGCGCCCTGCCCAACCAGGGCGCAGGCGCGTGCACCCCGGCTTGCCCCGCACCCTTAATGACCGTACATTTCTCGCACCTCGGCCCCGAGAAGTGGGAGATGCCAGGATGGGCGACACCCCCGGCCGCGCCGCGGCCGCTCGATGATCGCGGCGGCCGCCGGGCTCGGCCTGGCCGTCGGTGCCGTCATCGGCGGCCTCGGGGGCGGCGGCGGGATCCTCACCGTCCCGGTCCTGGTGTACCTGCTCGGGCAGGCCGCCCCGGAGGCCACCACCAGCAGCGTGGTCATCGTCGGGATCACCGCGCTCGCGGGCGCCGCGGCGCGTGTCCGCGGCGGGATCGCCTGGGGCACCGCGGCCGCCTTCGGTGCCCTCGGCATCCCCGCGGCCCACCTCGGGACCCGGCTCAACCAGCACGTCGCCGAGCCCGTCCTGCTGCTGTCGTTCGCCGGCATCACGCTCACCGCGGCCGCGGCGATGCTCCTGCACGGCCGCCGCGACGAGCCCGGGCCCGGCCAGGCCGACCGGCACCGGCCACCGGCGCGGGCGCCGGGGGCGTCGAACCTGCTCGCCGCACCTCCCGCCGCGCCCCCGCACCGGCGGCTCGCCACCGGCGCGACGGTCGTCGCGTCCGGCCTCGCCGTCGGCTTCCTCACCGGCTTCCTCGGCGTCGGCGGCGGGTTCCTCGTCGTGCCGGCGCTCGTCATCGCGCTCCGGATGCCGATGACGCTCGCGATCGGGACCTCGCTGACGGTCATCGCCGTCAACGCGGCGTCGTCGCTCGTGGCGCGCCTGCCCGCGACCGGGCTCGACTGGCAGGTCGTCGTGCCCTTCACCGTCGCCGCGGTGATCGGCACGGTGGTCGGCAAGCGCGTCTGCGACCGCTTCTCCGGCGCCGACCTGAACCGGGCGTTCGCCGTCCTGCTCGTGCTGGTCGGTGCGTTCGTCGGTGTGGAGAGCGCGCTGCAGCTCGCCGGCGCCACGTCGTGACGCCGGAGTGTCGCGAGATCGTCATCGGCGATCCCGCCCCCCTCGCGAGGCGCGGCTACGCCGGCTTGCGGGCGCGGCGGCGGGGAGCCGGCGCGTCGGCGTCGCCGTCCTTCTTCGCCGCGGGCTTGCGGGCGGGGGGCTTCTTCTTGGCGCCGCCCGCCGAGCCGGAGGTGCTCGCCGAGCGGGACGGGGCGGGCTCCTCGGCGGGCTCCTCCGCCGGCTTGTCCGCGGCCCGGCCCTTCGCGCCGCCACCCGCTCTGGCCGCCTCGACGCTCGCCTGCAGCGCCGAGAGCAGGTCGGTCATGCTGTCGGTGCCGTCGTCGGCGGGCTTCTCGGCCACCGGAGTCGGGCGGCTGTCGCCCGTCGACTTCTTGCGCTCGATCATCTCGACGACGGCGTCGCGGTACTCGTCGTGGAAGTCCGCCGGGTCGAAGTCCGCGCCCAGGCTCTCCACCAGCGACGCGGCCATCTGCATCTCCTGCGGGCGCAGCTCGATGTCGGCGTCGAGGATGTCGAAGTCGGGCTCGCGGACCTCGTCGGGCCACAGCATCGTCTGCAGCACGATCGCCTTGCCCCGTACCCGCAGCAGCGCGATGCTCTCCCGCTGCCGAAGGGCCACCTTCACCACGGCCATCCGGTCGGTCTGCACCAGCGCCTCGCGCAGCAGCGCGTACGGCTTCGCGGCCCGCGCCTCGGGCTCGAGGAAGTAGCTCTTGTCGAACAGCAGGGGGTCGATCTGGTCGGCCGGGACGAACTCGACGACGTCGATCTCGTGGCTCGACGAGGTGGGCAGCTGGTCGAGGTCCTCCTCGGTCAGCGTGATGAGCTCACCCTCGTCGGTCTCGTAGCCCTTGACGATGTCGGCGTAGTCGACCTCCTCGCCGTCCAGCTGACAGACCCGCTTGTACTTGATCCGCCCACCGTCGGTGGAGTGCACCTGGTGGAAGCGGATGTCGTGGTTGGTCGTCGCCGAGTACAGCTTGATCGGAACGCTGACCAGCCCGAACGACACTGCGCCGCTCCAGATCGCGCGCATGTCGACCACAGTCCTCTCACGCGAGTCGTCGCTCTGGGTGACAGCATGGCGCCGTGCAGCCCATGCTCGCCACCTCTGGTGACCTTCCGGAGGGGCAGAACTGGTCGTTCGAGGTGAAGTGGGACGGTATGCGGCTGCTCGCCGACGTCGTCGACGGCCGGCTGCACCTCACCACCCGCACCGGCCGCGACGTCACCTCGCACTTCCCGGAGCTCGCCGAGCTCACCGCCCTCGCCCCCGACGTGCTGCTCGACGGCGAGGTCGTCGTCCTCTCCGACGGCGTGCCGAGCTTCGCCGCGCTCGCCGAGCGGATCCACGGCCCGGTCGATCCCGTCGTGGCGCGCGCCCGGCCCGTCACCTACATGGTCTTCGACGTGCTGCGCCTCTACGGGGTGTCCCTGCTGGATCGCCCGCTCGACGAGCGCCGCGCGACGCTGGAACGCCTCGAGCTCGCCGGGCTGCCCGCCGTCGAGCTCTCACCGCTGTACCGCGACGGCGCGGCGCTGCTCGCCGCCATCGCCCAGCGCGGGATGGAGGGAGTGGTCGCGAAGCGCCGCGACGCACCGTACCGGCCGGGCCGGCGCAGCCCGGCGTGGATCAAGGTGACCAGCAGGAACACCCAGGTCTGCGTGGTCGGGGGGTGGCGTCCGGAGAAGGGCGGGGGCACCCACCGGATCGGCGCGCTGCTGCTGGGTGTGCCCGAGGCGCCCGGGGCGCCGCCGCGGTTCGCGGGGAAGGTCGGCTCCGGGCTGGCGGGCGAGGTGGTGCAGCGGGTACTGACCGGGCGGCTCGCCGCCGTCGCCGCCGACCGGCAGCCGTTCGCCGACCGGCCGC
>DATLGI010000182.1:0-2570 GCA_035540535.1 Pseudonocardia sp. | reverse complement strand
GCGGGCGTGTGGGGGCGTCCGCGGCCGTCGCGGCCCTCACCCCGGCGGGCGGAGGGGGCACGCCCCCCACCTCGCCCCACCCGCTGACCAGCGGTTCCGTGGCCCGGACCGGGGTGGACGGGCCTGGTTCAGGTTGACGGTGGTGGGAAGTGGGGTAATGTGGCGATTGCTGGGGTCGAGCGGTTCGACACGGCTCCGGCTGGGGGAGGTGGGTCCGGTGTTCCTCGGCACCTACACCCCGCGCCTGGACGACAAGGGGCGGCTCACGCTGCCCGCGAAGTTCCGCGACGAGCTGCGAGGCGGGTTGATGATCACGAAGGGTCAGGACCACTGCCTCTACGTCTTCACCCGGGAGGCGTTCGCCGAGATGGCCCGCAAGGTCGCGTCGGCGCCGCTGACCAGCGAGTCGGCGCGGGTCTTCCAGCGCAACCTGTTCTCCGGCACCGACGACCAGGTGCCGGACGCGCAGGGCCGCATCGTGGTCAACGCCGAGCTGCGCCGGTACGCGGGGCTGACCAAGGACTGCGTCGTGATCGGCGCCTTCACCCGTGCCGAGATCTGGGACGCCCAGGCCTGGCAGCGCTACCAGGACGAGCACGAGGACGAGTACGCGAAGGCGCAGGAGGAGGTTCTCCCCGGACTCGTCTGAGCAGGTCGGACGAGGACGGGAGATCCCGGCCGCGCCCCCACCCGGTGGCCCTGGTGTCACTTCCCCGGTACCAGGTTCACCGGGTGGGGGCACGGCTGGAGCGGTCCGGCTGGGTGCCCGGACCGCGGGAAACCGGTGGAGGAGGTGGACGGTGGGACAGCGACCCGGGAGCGGCACCCGGGGAGCGGGGGACGAGCCGGCTGGGGCCGGGCACGTCCCGGTGCTCCTGTCCCGTACCGCCCACCTCCTCGCCCCGGCGCTCGCCGGCCGGCCCGCCGTGCTCGTCGACGCGACGCTCGGGCTGGGCGGGCACTCCGCGGCGCTGCTCGCCGAGCATCCTCAGCTCACCGTCGTCGGGATCGACCGGGATCCGCAGGCGCTCGAGCTGGCCACCCGCCGGCTCGTCGCCTTCGCCGACCGCACCCGGCTGGTGCACGCCGTGTACGACCGCGTCGGCGAGGTGCTCGCCGAGCTCGGGCTGCCACGGGTGGACGGGGTGCTGTTCGACCTCGGCGTCTCCTCCCTGCAGCTCGACGCGGCGCCACGCGGGTTCTCCTACGCCCGGGACGCCGACCTCGACATGCGGATGGACGCGAGCGGTGGGCCGACCGCCGCCGACATCCTCAACACCTACCCGGTGCCCGAGCTGACGCGGATCCTGCGCGAGTACGGCGAGGAGCGGTTCGCGGGCCGGATCGCGGCCGCCGTCGGCCGCCGCCGCGCCCGGCAGCCGCTGACCCGCAGCGCCGAGCTGGTGGAGCTGCTCTACGAGACCGTGCCCGCCGCGTCCCGGCGCACCGGCGGCCACCCGGCCAAGCGGACGTTCCAGGCGCTGCGGATCGAGGTCAACGGCGAGCTCGACGCGCTGCGCGCGGCGCTGCCCGCCGCGCTCGACGCGCTCGCCGTGGGCGGGCGGGTGGTCGTGCTGTCCTACCACTCGCTGGAGGACCGGATCGTCAAGCGGGAGCTGACGGCCCGCGCGGCCTCGCGGACCCCGCCCGGGCTGCCGGTGGAGCTGCCCGACCACGGTCCGGAGCTGCGCCTGCTCACCCGTGGCGCGGAGACCGCCGGCGACGAGGAGATCACCGCGAACCCCCGGGCCGCCTCCGTGCGGCTGCGGGCGGCCGAGCGGGTCCGGGAGGTGGCGGCCTGATGGCGTCGTCGACCGGCAGCCCGGGGGAACAGCGAGGGAGAGCGATGAGCGGGCCTGCGAGCGAATCATCGACACAGCGCCCGTGCGCGAAGCGCCGACCGAGCGCAGGCGAGGGAGAGCGATGAGCGTGCCGGTGTCGGAGCGGGCCCGGGCACGGTCGGCCGTGATCCCGGCGCAGCGGCGAGCGGGGGTGCCCGCCCAGCGGGCGGCCGGCGCCCCGCCGCAGCGGGGGGCGGGGGTGCCCGCCCGGTGGGCGGCGACCGTTCCGGCGCAGCGGGCAGGCGGCCCGGTGCGCGAGGTCGCCGTGCCTACGCAGCGCGCCGCGGAGCGGGCCTACGCGCGGCGCGACGCCCGCGTGCGCCGCGCCGGCGGCCCGCGGGCCGCCCGCCCAGCGGCCGGTGCCGGTCGGCCGCAGTTCGTGCTGCTGGTGATGGTGCTGCTCGGGACCGGGCTGGTCGCGACGTTGTGGCTGTCCACCGCGGCCGCCGCCGACTCCTACCGGCTGCAGGACGCCCGGCTCGAGGCCCGTGTCCTGGCCGAGCAGAGCGCCCGCCTGCACCGCGACGTGGCGTCGATGGCCGCGGCGCCGGCGCTCGCCGAGCGCGCCCGCGGCCTCGGCATGGTGGCGGTGCAGGACCCGGCGCGGCTGGTGGTCGCCGAGGACGGGACCGTCGAGGTCGTCGGCGATCCGCTGCCCGCCCAGGCGCCGCCTCCGCCGGTCGTCGCGCCTCCGGCCGGTGATGCCGCGGCCGGCGAGGCGTCCGGGGA
>DATLGI010000181.1:0-25625 GCA_035540535.1 Pseudonocardia sp. | reverse complement strand
GGGCCTCGACCGCGCCGACCAGACCGTCCGCTACCAGGTCGACGTGCGCTACCACGGCCAGGGCTTCGAGATCCCCGTCGCGGTGGACGCCCCCGATCTCGCGGCGCTCGCGGAGCGCTTCGACGCCGAGCACGAGCGGCTGTTCTCGTTCCTGCTCACGGTCGACCACGAGCTGGTCAACGCGCGCGCCACCGTCACCGGGCCGCGGCCGGAGGTCGCCGCGGTGACGCTCGAGGAGGGCGACGGCGACCCGTCGGCCGCGCTCGTCGACACCCACCCGGTGCACGTCTCCGGCGGCGCGGTCGACGCCCGCGTGTACGACCGCGCGAAGCTGCGCGCGGGCGACGTCGTTCCCGGCCCCGCGATCGTCACCGAGATGGACTCCACCACCCTCGTGCTGCCCGGCCACGCCGCCACCGTGCACCCGTCCGGCAGCCTGTTGATCAACCCGCTGGAGACGTGATGGCCCGCATCATCGAGACCGCCACCGGGCCGGTCGAGAAGCTCCCGCCCGGCACCGTCGACCCCGTCACCCTCGACCTGATCGAGAACGGCCTGCGCAACGCGCGCTACGAGATGGACGAGGTGCTGTTCCGCACGGCCCTGTCCCCCGGCATCCGCGAGCAGCACGACGAGTTCCCGCTGATCGGCGACCCGAGCGGGAAGATGGTCGTCGGCCAGTTCGGGCTCTCGATCCCGGACTTCCTCGACGGGTTCGACGACACCGTCGCCGACGGCGACGTCCTGCTCACCTCCGACCCGTACGCCTGCGGGGCCGCGATCAGCCACGCCAACGACTGGCTGATCGTCGTGCCGATCTTCAAGGACGGCCGGGTGGTGGGTTGGGGTCGATGTTCGGGCACATGTCGGACGTGGGCGGCAAGACGCCGTGCTCGATGCCGACCGACGCCCGCACGATCTACGAGGAGGGCGTGGTCATCCCGCCCTTCAAGCTGTACTCGAAGGGCGTGCTCAACGAGGACGCGCTGCGGATCATCCTCAACCAGGTGCGGATGCCGGACTGGAACCGCGCCGACCTCAACGGCCTGGTCGCGGCCTGCCGCACGGCGTCGCGGCGGGTGGTGGAGATGTGCGAGCGGTTCGGCACCGCGACCTACCTGTCGGCGCTCGACGCCCTGTTGCAGCGCAACTACGACGCGATGAAGGTGCTGCTCGGCCTGGTGTTCGAGGAGGGGCGGACGCTCTCGTTCACCGACTACATCTGCGACGACGGCGTCGGCAACGGCCCGTACGAGCTGAAGCTCTCGCTCACCCGCCACGGCGAGAAGGTGCACCTGGACTTCACCGGGAGCTCCCCGCAGGCGGCCGGGCCGATCAACTACTACATCAACGAGAACCTCACCCGGATGTTCTTCGGGATCTACATGATCACCGTCGCGGACCCGCAGATCCTGTGGAACGACGGCTTCTACCCGCTGGTCGACGTGACGATCCCGGACGGCTCGTACTGGAAGCCGAAGCACCCGGCATCGCTGAACGGGCGCAACCACGGCATCGGCCGGGTGTTCGACCTGTTCGGCGGGCTGCTCGGGCAGACCAACCCCGCGCTGCTCAACGCGGCCGGATTCTCGTCGTCGCCGCACTTCATGTACTCCGGCAACTACTCCGGCGGCGACCGGAAGGGCGAGTGGTTCCAGCTCTACTCGATCGGGTTCGGCGGCATCCCCGGCCGCCCCCTCGGCGACGGGCCGGACGGGCACTCGCTGTGGCCGAGCTTCGTCAACATCCCGTGCGAGTACCTGGAGTCGTACTACCCGCTGCGCATCGAGAAGTGGGAGACCGTCGCGGACACCGGCGGCGCCGGGCTGCACCGCGGCGGCAACGGCGTCGACGTCGCCTACCACTTCGAGGAGCCGGGCACGATCGCGATCCACGACGACCGCTGGCTCACCTACCCCTGGGGCGTCAACGGCGGTGAGCCGGGCGCGCGGGGCACCAAGTGGCTCGAGCGCGCGGACGGGTCGCGGCAGGTGCTGCCGTCGAAGTGCCACGACGTGCCGGTCGCCCCCGGTGACGTGCTGCACTTCGTCACCTGGGGCGGCGGGGGCTGGGGCGACCCGCTGGAGCGCGACCCCGCCCTCGTCGCGCTGGAGGTGGCGCGCGGGCTCGTCACCGTCACCGGCGCGCGCCGGTACGGCGTGGTGCTCGCCGGGGACGGCTCGGTGGACGAGGCGGCCACGGTCTCCCTGCGCGACGAGCTGCGCGCCGGCCGCCCGGCGGAGCTGCCGGTGTTCGACATGGGCCCGCCGGTCGAGGAGCTGCTGAGGCGGTGCGAGGCCGAGACCGGGCTGCCCGCCCCGAAGCCGCCGGTGTGGACCCCATGACCCGTCGACAACGACCTTGTTGCGGTTTCGGGGCCCTCGAAACCGCAACAACGTCGTTCTCGACGGGGTGAGCGGGGTGCACGGCGCCGGGTTCTCCGGGCGGATCGGGTGGGGTGAGCGGCCCGCTCTGCTCGTTGTCGACCTCGTCCGCGCCTACACCGAGCCGGACGGCCCGTTCGGGCTGCCCGGCGCCGCACCGGCGGTCACCGCCGTCCGGGAGCTGGTGGCCGCCGCCCGCGCCGCCGGCCGGCCGGTGGTGTGGACGGTGGTCCGCTACGCGGCGGACCTCACCGACGGCGGGCACTTCGTCCGCAAGGTGCCGGCGCTGGCCGCGTTCGCCGTGGACGCTCCGGGCGGATGGGGTGAGCTGAGCCTCGCGCCCGCGCCCGGCGAGCCCGTGGTCGTCAAGCAGTACGCCTCGGCCTTCCTCGGGACCTCGCTCCCCGCGACCCTGAACGCCGCCGGGGTGGACACGGTCGTCGTCACCGGCGTGTCCACCTCCGGCTGCGTGCGGGCCACCGCGACGGACGCGCTCGGGCACGGCTTCCGCCCGATCGTCGTGCGCGAGGCCTGCGCGGACCGCACCGACGAGCTGCACGAGCAGAACCTGCGCGACCTCGACGCGAAGTACGCCGACGTGGTGGGGCTGGCGCAGGCCCTCGCGCGGATTCCGGGCTGACCGGTGTCGCGGCGCCGCGTGGCCGAGGTCCGGGCCCGGCCGTGCCGGTGACCGGTCGCGGGCCGGCAGACTCGCCGCCATGACCGCAGACCTCGCCGCCATCCGCCGGATCGTGCCCCAGGAGCACGGCCTGGCGAGCGTGACGGTCGTGCGCGAGGACGGGACGCCGCACTCCTCGCTGGTGAACGCGGGCGTCCTCGACCACCCGCGCAGCGGCCGCCCGGTCGCCGGGTACGTGACCTACGGCCCGGTCAAGCTGCGGCACCTCGCCGCGCGGCCGGCCACCTCGATCCTCTGGCGGGCGGGCTGGCGCTGGGCGGCCGTCGACGGGACCAGCGAGCTGATCGGCCCGGGCGACGGCGACCCGGAGGAGCTCCGGCTGCTGCTGCGCGCGATCTTCACCGCGGCCGGCGGCACCCACGGCGACTGGGACACCTACGACCGCGTGATGCGCGAGGAGGGCCGCGTCGCCGTGCTCGTGGCGCCGCGGCGGGTCTACGGCAACGCCTGAAGCCAGCGGCGCCCGCCGGTCCGGCGCAGACTGGGGCGCGTGAAGTGGGTCTCCCGTCTCGCCCCCGCCGTCGCGGCGGCCGCGGCCGTCGCGGCCCACGACGTGCTCCAGCGCAAGCACGCGCTGCTGCGCAACTACCCCGTCCTCGGCCGGGCGCGGTACTGGATCGAGTCGATCGGCCCGGAGCTGCGGCAGTACATCGTGGCCGGCAACGACGAGGAGCGGCCGTTCAGCCGGGACCAGCGGCGGTGGATCTACGCCTCGGCCAAGCTGGAGAACAACTACTTCGGTTTCGGCACCGACAACGACATCGAGCGCACGCCCGGATACATGATCGTCAAGCACACGACGTTCGGCAGCACCGTCCCGCGCTCGTCCCCGCGTGCCGGGGAGGACGCCTGGTTGCCTTGCGCCAAGGTGCTCGGCGGGCACCGCGGGCGCCGGAACGCCTTCCGGCCGGACTCGCTGGTGAACATCTCCGGGATGAGCTTCGGCTCGCTGTCGGGCAACGCGGTGGAGGCGCTGAACCGCGGTGCCCGGATCGCGGGCTGCCTGCACAACACAGGCGAGGGCAGCGTCGCCTCCTACCACCGCCACGGCGGCGAGCTCGTCTGGCAGATCGGCACCGGCTACTTCGGCTGCCGCGACTCCCGCGGCCGGTTCGACCTCCAGCGGCTCAAGGACGTCGTCGCCAGGGACCCGGTGCGCGCGCTGGAGATCAAGCTGAGCCAGGGCGCCAAGCCCGGGCTGGGCGGGGTCCTGCCGGCCGCGAAGGTGTCCCCGGAGATCGCGCGGACGCGCGGCGTGCCGGTCGGCGAGACGTGCATCAGCCCGTCTCGGCACGCGGAGTTCCGCTGCACCGACGAGCTGCTCGACTGGGTGGAGATGCTGGCCGCGGAGACCGGGCTGCCGGTCGGCATCAAGTCCGCCGTCGGCGACATGACCTTCTGGGACGAGCTGACGACGATGATGGCCGGGTCGGGCCGCGGCGTGGACTTCGTGACGATCGACGGCGGGGAGGGCGGCACCGGCGCCGCCCCGCTGGTGTTCGCGGACTCCGTGAGCCTGCCGTTCCGGCTCGGGTTCGCCCGCGTGTACTGCCGGTTCGCCGAGCGCGGGCTGCACGAGCAGGTCGTGTTCGCCGGTGCCGGCAAGCTCGGACTGCCCGGCAACGCCGTCGTCGCGCTGGCCCTGGGCTGCGACCTGGTCAACGTGGGGCGGGAGGCGATGCTCGCCGTCGGGTGCATCCAGGCGCAGAGGTGCCACACGGACCGCTGCCCCACCGGCGTCGCCACCCAGAACGCGTGGCTCAGCCGCGGGCTGGACCCCGGCGACAAGTCGGTCCGTGCCGCGAACTACATCCGCAGCCTGCGCCGTGACCTGCTGAAGCTCGCCGAGGCCAGTGGCGTGCCGCACCCGGCGCTGATCGACGCGGACGCGATCGAGATCCTCACCGGCCAGACCGTCGCCACCCCGATGCCCGAGGTGTACCACTACCGGCCCGGCTGGGGGCTGCCGTCGCGCGCGGACCGCGACGCGGTCGTCGCGCTGATGACGGCCGAGCCGGAGGGCGGATCGGCGCCGCCGTCACCGACCGCGGCGGCCCGGGTCACCCCCGGCTGAGCAGCGAGCGCAGGAAGAACGCGACGTTGGCCGGGCGCTCGGCCAGGCGCCGCATGAAGTAGCCGTACCACTCCGCCCCGTACGGCAGGTACACCCGCACCCGCTCGCCCGCGGCGGCCAGCTCCTGCTGCGCGCGCGGCCGCACGCCGTAGAGCATCTGCAGCTCGTAGGGGCGGCCGCTGCGGGCGCCCAGGTACCGCGCGATGTCGACCAGGCGCGGGTCGTGCGTCGCGACCATCGGCAGGCCCGCCCCGGCGGTGAGCACCTTCAGGCAGCGCACGAACGACGCGTCGACGTCGGCCGCGCGCCGGTACGCGACCGACGACGGCTCGTCGTAGGCGCCCTTGCACAGCCGCACCCGTGACCCCGGCCCGGCCAGGTCGCGGCAGTCCGCCTCGGTGCGGCGCAGCTGCGCCTGCAGCACCGCACCGACCCAGGGGTGCTCCGCCCGCAGCGCACGCACCACCGCCAGCGTCGAGTCGGTGGTGGTGTGGTCCTCCATGTCGACGGTGACGGTCGTGACCGCCGCGGCCGCCGCCGCGCAGACCTCGCCGGCCGCGTCGAGCGCGATCCGCTCCCCGTCCGCGGGCAGGCTCTGCCCGAGCGCCGAGAGCTTGATCGACACCTCGACGCGGGCGCTCAGCCCCGCGTCGGCGATCCGGGCGAGCAGCGCGCGGTAGGCCGCGACGATGGCGTCCACGCTGGCCCGGTCCGTGACGTCCTCGCCGAGGTGGTCGACGGTGACGAGCCGGTCCGCCGCCAGGCGCCGCGCCGCGGCCACCGCGTCGTCGAGCCCGGCGCCGGCGACGAACCGCCCGACGATCGGCGCGACCACGCGGCTGCCCTCCACCACGGCCCGAACCCCGGGCGAGCGGGACGCGGCGAGCAGGGTCGTCCGGAGCATGCCTGGACCGTAGAGCGCGCCTACCCTCGCTACCACCGCGAGATCCGGGAGGTCCCCACCATGGACGCCATCACCAGCCCGCCTGAGCCACGCAACGAGCCGGTCCGCGACCACGCCCCGGGCACCCCCGAGCGGGCGAGCCTGCAGGCCGCCCTGGCCGCGCAGGCCGCCGGGCAGCTCGAGCTGCCCGTGACCATCGAGGGGCGCCGGCACCTGGCCGGCGGCGCGCCCTTCGACGTCGTCGCCCCGCACGACCACGCGCACGTCCTGGGCCGGAGCGCGAACGCCACGCGCGAGGACGCGAAGTCCGCCGTCGAGGCCGCGCTGCGGGCCGCGCACGACTGGCGCGCCCTGCCCTTCGACGAGCGCGCCGGGGTGCTGCTGCGCGCCGCCGACCTGCTCTCGGGCCCCTGGCGCGACCGGCTCAACGCCGCCACGATGCTCGGGCAGTCGAAGACCCCGATCCAGGCCGAGATCGACGCGGCCTGCGAGCTGGCCGACTTCTGGCGCTTCAACGTCGCCTACGCCCGCGAGATCCTCGAACGGCAGCCGAACAACGTGCCGGGCGCGTGGAACCGGATGGACTACCGCCCGCTGGAGGGCTTCGTCTACGCGATCACGCCGTTCAACTTCACGGCCATCGCCGGCAACCTGCCCACCGCGCCGGCGCTGATGGGCAACACCGTGATCTGGAAGCCGTCACCCACCCAGGGCCTGGCCGCGCACCTGACGATGCTGCTGCTGGAGGAGGCCGGGCTGCCGCCGGGGGTGATCAACCTGCTCACCGGCGACGGGAAGGAGGCCTCCGAGGTCCTGCTGCTCGACCGCGCGCTCGCCGGGATCCACTTCACCGGCTCGTCGGCGACGTTCCAGTACCTGTGGCAGCAGGTCGGCGCGAACGTCGGGCGCTACGCCGGCTACCCGCGGCTGGTCGGCGAGACCGGCGGCAAGGACTTCGTCGTCGCGCACACCTCCGCCGACGTCGACGTGCTGCGCACCGCGCTCGTCCGCGGCGCCTTCGAGTACCAGGGGCAGAAGTGCTCGGCCGCGTCCCGGGCGTTCGTGCCGCGCTCGCTGTGGGGGCGGCTGCGCGACGACCTCGTCGACGAGACCGAGGCGCTCGCGATGGGCGACGTCACCGACTTCTCGAACTTCCTCGGCGCCCTCATCGACCGCCGCGCGTTCGACAAGGTCTCGGCCGCGATCGAGCTCGCGCACGCCGACCCGGCCATCGAGGTGATCGCGGGCGGCACCGCGGACGACAGCGTCGGGTACTTCGTGCGGCCGACGGTCGTCGTCGGGTCCGACCCGGGGCACGAGCTGTTCGGCACGGAGTACTTCGGCCCGCTGCTCGCCGTGCACGTCTACGACGACGCGGACTACGAGCGGGTGCTCGGCGAGGTCGACCGCGGCAGCCCCTACGCCCTGACCGGCGCGGTGATCGCCCAGGACCGCCGGGCCGTCGCCGCCGCCTCGGCGGCGCTGCGGTTCGCGGCCGGGAACTTCTACGTCAACGACAAGCCGACCGGCTCGGTGGTCGGCCAGCAGCCCTTCGGCGGCGGGCGCGCGTCGGGCACCAACGACAAGGCCGGCTCGGTCTACAACCTGCTGCGCTGGGTCAGCCCGCGGGCGATCAAGGAGACTTTCGTCCCGCCGACGGTCGTACCGCACCCGCACCAGGGCTGAGGCAGACATCCGGATCGGCCGAGCCGGCACCGCCCCGGACGGGCTGCGATTCGTCGAGGTCCTGCAGCTCGTACGTGGCGCGCCTCGCCACTGCGGCGCGGGTTCGCCCGGTTCCCCGGTCTGGAGCTGTCCGACCCGGCCGGCTGAGCCTCAGTCCATGTCCTCCAGCTGCTTGCCCTTCGTCTCCGGCACGAAGCGCAACGTGAACAGGAACGACAGCAGCGCCATCGCCGCGTAGAAGCCGTAAGCGAGGCCCAGGCCGAGGTCGGCGAGCACCGGGAAGGTCGTCGAGATCGCGAAGTTGGCGATCCACTGCGCGGCGGCCGCGAGCCCGAGCGCGGCGGCCCGGATCCGGTTGTTGAACATCTCGCCGAGCAGCACCCACACCGCCGGTCCCCACGACATCCCGAAGAACACGACGAACGCGTTGGCCGCGACGAGCGCCACCAGACCGGCGGTGTCGGCGAGCTGGGGCTCGAGCGCGCCGTCCGCCCCCGGCACCAGCGGCGCGGACCCGAACACGTACGCCAGCGTGCCGAGGCTCACGACCATGCCCGCGGAACCGATCAGCAGCAGCCGCCGCCGCCCCACCTTGTCGATCAACGCGATCGCGACGATCGTGACCGCGATGTTGGTGATCGAGGTGATCACCGTCTGCGCGAGCGCGTCCGCCTCGCTGAACCCGACCTGCTGCCACAGCGCCGCGGAGTAGTAGAAGATCACGTTGATGCCGACGAACTGCTGGAAGACCGACAGCAGGATCCCGACCCAGACGATCGGCAGCAGCCCGAGGAACGGCCCGCGCAGGTCGGCGAACGAGGAGCGGCGCTCGACGGCGAGGGTGCGCCGGATCTCGCGCATCCGCTCGTCGATCCCCGTGCGCAGGACCTGGGCGAGCACCTCGCGGGCGTGGTCGATCCGCCCGCGCGCGACCAGGTATCGCGGCGACTCGGGGATCTGCAGCGCGAGCACGCCGTAGGCGACGGCGGGCACGACCTCGGTGACGAACATCCAGCGCCAGGCGTCGAGGCCGAACCAGAGCGGCTCGCTCGCCCCGCCGGCCAGCGCGGCGAGGAAGTAGTCCGACAGGAGCGCGACGAAGATCCCGGTGACGATCGCGAGCTGCTGCAGCGAGCCGAGCCGACCGCGGATCGACGCCGGCGAGATCTCGGCGATGTAGGCCGGCGCGATCACCGAAGCGGCCCCGACGCCGAGCCCGCCGACGATCCGCCAGACGATGAGGTCCCACGGCCCGAACGCCAGCCCGGAGCCGATCGCGCTGATCGTGAACAGCACCGAGGCGATCACCATCACCCGCACGCGACCGCCGGTGTCGGCGAGCCGGCCCGCGAGCCAGGCACCGAGCGCGCAGCCCAGCAGCGCGGACGCGACCGAGAACCCGGTCAGCGCCGGGCCCATCCCGAAGTCCTCCTGGATCGCCGTCACCGCGCCGTTGATCACCGCGGTGTCGAAGCCGAAGAGGAACCCGCCCAGCGCGGCGACCGCGGCGAGCAGCACCGCCCGGCTGGTGTGATAGCGCTCGGTCTCGGCTGCGGGAGTGCTCACCGGTCCCCCTGTCCTCGCGACGAACGGGTGTCCGCACCGGCCCAGGACTTCTGCGGGGTGACATCGCTGAGGTCGAACGTGAGCGATACCACCCCGCAAACGTGCGGCGGCACCGATCGTGCGGCACGGCGCCGCTTTCCGCAGCGCCGGGCCTGGTCAGGGCGGCGGCGGTTCCTCGCCCGCCCGGGCCAGCACCGCCCGCGCCATCCGCACGTGCACGTCGTCGACCATCCGCCCGTCGACGAGCCCGACGCCGCCGGTCGACGCGGCGACGACGGCGCGGGCGTGCGCGAGCTCCTCGGCCGTCGGGCTGAACGCCTCGTGGGCCAGCGCGACCTGGCGCGGATGCAGGCAGAGCTTGCCCGCGTAGCCCAGGGCGCGGGCCTGCGCGGCGTCGCGGCGGAAGGCGTCGTCGTCGTGCACGGCGAGGACCACCTGGTCCAGCGCGGCGACCCCGGCCAGCCGCGCCGCGAGCGCGACGGCGCTGCGGGCGTACAGCACCTCGGCGCCCTCGGCGGTGCGCCGCCCGCCGAGGTCGGCGACGTAGTCCTCGGCCCCGAAGTACGCGGCGAGGACGCCGGCCCCGGCGCCCGCGGCGAGCAGCGGGCGCGCGTCGGCGACCCCGAGGGCGGTCTCCAGCCCGGCCACGACGACGCCGTCCGGCCGGCCGTGCCGGGCGAGCAGCCGGCGCAGCGCCGCGAGCTGCTCGACGGACTCGACCTTCGGCAGCACCACGCCGTGCGCGCGGGTGCCCGCCACCGCGGCGACGTCGTCGGCGAACCACGGCGTGCCCGGCGGGTTGACCCGGACGAACACCGGCGGCTCGAGGTCGAGCTCGCCCAGCGCGGCCACCGTCGTCGCCCGCGCAGCGTCCTTGTCGCCCTCCGCGACCGCGTCCTCCAGGTCCAGCACCACCGCGTCGGGCCGCGAACGCCCCACCTTCACGATCATGTCCGCCCGCCCGCCGGGGACGAACAGCAGGCTGCGCAGGACGGGCAGCACCGGCTCACCCACCGGGCCGGCACCGCATGAACGCCGCCCGGGTGGCCCGGCAGACCAGCTCGCCGCGCTGGTTCCACCCCTCGTGCCGGAAGGTCACGATCCCGGCGTCGGGTCGCGACGACGAGCGCCGGGCCCCGGTGACCTCCGTGACCACCCGGATCGTGTCCCCGGCGAACACCGGCGCGGGGAACGTGATCTCGGCGAACCCGAGGTTCGCGATCGTCGTGCCCAGCGTCAGCTCGGGCACCGCCAGCCCCACGACCAGCGCCACGGTGAACATCGAGTTCACCAGGGGGCGCCCGAACTCGGTGCCCGCGGCGAACTCGGCGTCGAGGTGCAGCGGCTGCGGGTTCATCGTCATCGTCGAGAACAGCACGTTGTCTGCCTCGGTGACCGTGCGTCGCACGGCGTGCTCCACGACCGTGCCCACCGGCAGCTCCTCGAACCACCGGCCCGTCATGCCCGCCCCCGCACCACCGCGGCGACGGCGTCGAGCGCGGCCGGGTCCTCCATCGCCGAGGTGTCCCCGGTCGGCGCGCCGTGCACCACCACGTCGCGCAGCAGCCGGCGCATCGTCTTGCCCGTGCGGGTCTTGGGCATCGCCGGGGTGACGTGCACGGCGTCGAGCCGGGCGTACCCGCCCATCTCGCGCACCACCTGGGCGCGGATCTCGGCGCGCGCCGCCTCCGGCTCGGCACCCGCGGCGAGGGTGACGAACGCGATCGGGACCGTCCCCTTCGTCTCGTCCGGAACGCCCACCACGGCCGCCTCGACGACCGCCGGGTGGCTGGTCACCACCGCTTCGATCTCCATCGTCGAGATCCGGTGCGCGGCGACGTTGATGACGTCGTCGGCCCGGCCGAGAACCCACAGGTGCCCGTCGTGGTCGAGCACGGCCTCGTCGTTCGTCGCGTACTTGCCCGGGAACCGGGAGAAGTAGGTCCGCAGGTAGCGGTCGTGGTCGTCCCACACCGTGCGGGCCAGCGTCGGGAACGGGCTGGTCAGCACGAGGTTGCCCTTCACCCCGCGCGGCACCGGCGCGCCGTCGTCGTCGAGGATCTCGAACGCGTGTCCGGGCACGGGGGTGCCGACCGAGCCCGGCTTGAGATCCTCGACCCCGTACACCGGATAGGTCCAGGTCGAGCCGGTCTCGGTCTGCCCGTAGGCGTTGACGACGGGCACATCGAAGGTTGCGGTGGCCCAGCCGAAGGTGTCGGCGTCGAGCGGCTCGCCCTGCACGGTGACCAGCTTCAGCCCGGGCAGGGGGTGCGCCGCGGCGAGGTCGTCGCCGAACTTGCGCAGCATCCGCACCAGTGTCGGGGCGGCCAACACCTTCGTCACCGCGTGCTTCTCGCAGATGTCGTAGAACCGGGTGGTGCTCGGCGTGTCGAGGGCTCCCTCGAAGCAGGCGATCGTCATCCCGCAGGCCAGCCCGCCGACGACGGCCTGGATCGGGAAGGTCAGCCAGCCGACGTCGGCGGCGACCCAGTACACGTCGCCGGGCTCGTACCCGACCTGCCAGTGCGCGTTGGCCCAGGTGCCGAGCAGGAAGCCGCCGACGCTGTGCACCACGCCCTTCGGCCGGGACTCGGTGCCGCTGGTGAAGATCAGGAACGACGGCTCGTTGGGGTCCAGCGCCACCGTCGGCGTGCCGCCCGCGCCGGCCGCGAGGACCGCGGCGTAGGCGTGCTCACCGGCGGTCAGTGCGCTGCGGTCGCCGGTGCGGTCCACCACCACCGTCGCGCGCAGGTCCGGTGCCCGCTCCCGCGCCGCGCGCAGGGTCGCCAGCAGCGGGATCCGCTTCCCGCGCCGGTAGGACGCGTCGGCGACCACCACCGCCACCGCGCGCGACGCCTGCAGCCGGGAGGCCACGGCCTCCTCGCCGAACCCGGAGAACAGCACCGTGTAGATCGCGCCGATCCGGTTGCAGGCGTGGATGGCCGTGAACGCCTCCACCAGGTTGGGCATGTAGATCGCGACGACGTCGCCGCGGCCGACACCGAGCTCCAGCAGCCCGCCGGCGAGCGCGGAGACCTCCGCGGCCAGCTCGGCGTAGGTCACCGTGCGGCTGTCGCCCGGCTCGCCCTCCCACACGACGGCCGTTCGCCCCGCCGTCGCCGGATCCTCGGCCCACCGGTCGACGCAGTTGTCGGCGACGTTGAGCCGGCCGCCGTCGAAGTAGCGGAAACCCTCGACGGTCCCCGACCGCACCGTCGTCCACGGCGCCGACCAGCGCACCTGCCGCGCGACCCATTCCCAGTAGTCGTCGGGGTCGGCGAAGGCCCGTGCGGCGCGCAGCGCCGCCACCCGTTCCGGGACCGTCCACCGCGGGGCCAGCGGCAGCACGGGCGTGTCGAGCAGCTGGGCCAGCGCGGCGTCCGCCATCGTCGTCCTCCTCCTACACAGGGCTGATCAGGTGGTGGCGGCGGCCCGGCTCGCGGGTCCAGCCGTCCGCGTGCGCGAGCCGCGCGACCAGCTCGGCCCGCAGATCGCGCGGGGCCACCACCGCGTCGACGACGAGCTCACCGCCCATGCGTAGCAGGTCGATGTCGGCCTGCTGCTCGGCGGTCCGGGCGGCGACGAACGCGGCGCGCTCCCGCTCGTCGGCGATCGCGGCGATCTTGTTGGCGTACACGGCGTTGACCGAGGCGCGCGGGGCCATCGGGCCGATCGTCGCCGTCGGCAGGGCCAGGGTGGCGCGCGGCTCGAACCCCGGCGCGCACATGGCGTAGTAGCCCGCGGCGTAGGCCTTGCGCAGCACGACCGCGATCTTCGGGACCTCGGCGGAGGCCATCGCCGCGATCATCTTCGCGCCGTGCCGGATGATGCCCTGGCGCTCCACGGCGGCACCGACCATGAAGCCCGGCACATCCTGCAGGAACAGCAACGGGATGTTGAACGCGTCGCACAACGAGACGAACCGGGCGGCCTTGTCCGCCGAGTCGACGAAGATCGCGCCGCTGCGCACCCGAGGCTGGTTCGCCACGATCCCGACCACCCGGCCGGCCAGCCGGGCCAGCCCGGTGACGAGCTCCGGCGCCCAGCGCGCCTTGATCTCGAAGAAGGTCCCGCCGTCCGCGATCCCGTCGACGACATCGCGCACGTCGTAGGGAGCGTTCGGGTCCGCGGGCACGACGCCGTCCCACTCCGCGCGCTCGGGCGGGACCGGTGCCGCGGGCGCGGGGCCGTGCCGGTAGTCGTCGGGCAGGTAGCCCAGCAGCAGCCGGGCGGCGGCGATCGCCTGCCAGTCCTCGTCGAACACCTCGTCGCCGCAGCCGGAGACCTCCGCGTGCATCCGGGCGCCGCCCATCTCCTCGAGGGTGGCCCGCTCGCCGGTGACCATCTCCGCGACCCGGGGGCTGGCCAGGTACATCGACGCGGCGCCGTCGACCATCCCGACCCAGTCGCAGAACGCCGGCATGTACGCCCCGCCCGCCGCGGACGGCCCGTGCAGGCAGCACAGCTGCGGGACCCGCCCGGACAGGCGCACCTGCAGCCGGAAGATCGCCGACGCGCCGCGGCGCCCGGGGAAGAAGCCCATCTGATCGGTGAGCCGCCCGCCCGCGGAGTCGACGAGGTAGACGACCGGCAGCAGGTCGCGGTCGGCCCGCTCCAGGATGCGGATCTGCTTCTCGCAGGTCAGCTCCCCCCACGATCCCGCCTTGACGGTGAAGTCGTGCGCGATCACCGCGACGCGCCGCCCTTCGACGAGGCCGACGCCGGTGACGACGCCGTCGGCCGGCAGCCCGCCGCGCGACGCGCCGGCGAGCAGCCCGTCCTCGACGAAGGTCCCCGGATCGAGCAGCACGGCGAGCCGGTCGCGCACCGGCAGTTTGCCCGGCCAGCGGGCCGGGTCGCCGCCGCGGCGGGCCCGCTCGGTCGCCGCGGTCAGCCGGTCCGCGGCCACCGCCGCCGCGCCGTCGACCGGCAGGGCCGTCACGGCGCCAGGTCCCGGGTGAGGATCTCCAGCTGGATCTCGTCGGTGCCGCCGCCGATCCGCAGGATCCGGGCGTCGCGGTAGTGGCGCGCGACGGGCGACTCCTCCACGAAGCCGGCACCGCCGAACAGCTGCACCGCCTCGTCGACGATCCGGTTGGCCGCCACCGCGCCGAGGTACTTCGCCCGCGCCACCGACCGCGCCGCCTCCGGGTGCCCGGCGTCCAGCCGCGCGGCGGCCTGGTGGGTGAGCAGGCGCGCGGCCTCCAGCTCGATCTCCATGGTGGCGAGGCGGTGGCGCACGGTCTGCAGGTGGGTCAGCGGCGCGCCGAACGCGGTGCGGTCGCCGGCGTGCGCCCGGGCGAGGCCGAGGCACTCCGCGGCGTGCCCGACGCCCATCGCGGCCAGCGCGATCCGCTCCAGCTGGAAGCCGTCCATGATCTGGTAGAAGCCACGGTCGACCTGTCCGACCACCGCGTCCTCCGCCACCGCGACGCCGTCGAGCACCACCTCGCGGGTGTCGCTGGAGTGCCAGCCCATCTTCGGCAGCGGGTTGCCCGTCGACAGGCCGGGGGTGTCGCGCTCCACCAGGAACAGCGTCACGCCGCTGCGGCCGCTCTCCCCGGTGCGGGCGGCGACGACCAGCACGTCGGCGAGCTCCGCGTTCGTGATGAACATCTTGCGGCCGTCGAGCGTCCAGCCGCCGTCGGCGCGCCGGGCCCGGGTGCTGATGCGGGCGACGTCGGAGCCCGTGCCGGGCTCGGTGACGGCGATCGCGGCCACCGCCTCCCCCGCGGCGAGCGGGCCGAGCCAGCGCTCCTGCTGGGCGGGCGAGCCGTGCCGGACGAGGTGCGGCGCGGCCATGTACGCGCTGACCAGCGCCGTGACCGCGATGCCTCCGCTGGCCCTGGCGAGCTCCTCGGCGAGCACGGCGACGGCGAGCGCGCCGCCACCGGAGCCCCCGTGCTCCTCCGGCGTGACCAGCCCGAGCAGGCCGGCGCCGCCCAGCTCCGTCCAGAGTGCGTCGGGGAAGCGGCCGTCGCGCTCCGCGGCGTCGACGAGCGGGCGGACGGCGCGGTCGGTGAAGGCGCGGCAGCTCGCCCGGAAGTCCTCGTGCTCGGTGTCGAGCTCGAACGGCATGGGGCCTCCTTCGACCGACCGGTCGGTCGGCAGCCAGTACAGTGCCTGCCGTGAGGGCTGTCAAGCGATGACCGCGGCACCGAGCCGCGCGGACGAGCAGCGCAGCCGCGTGCTGCGGGTGTCCGTGGAGATCTTCAGCCGCCGCGGCTACCGGGCCACGTCGATGAACGAGATCGCGGCCGGGGTCGGCTTGTCGAAGCCGACGCTCTACCACTACTTCCGCAACAAGGAGGAGCTGCTCGTCCGCATCTACTCCGACGTGCTGGACGAGAGCCTGCGGATGGCCCGCGAGACCGTGGCCGCCGCGCCCACCCCGCTGGCCGCGCTGCGCGAGCTGCTGGTCTCCCGCGTGGTCTACACCTGCGAGAACCGGGAGCTGCTCAAGGTGTGCTTCGAGGAGGAGGACGAGCTGCCGCCGGACCTGGCAGAGGAGCTGCTGCGGCGCCGACGCGCCTTCGAGCGGATCGTCGTCGACCAGGTCCGCGCGCACCTGGCCGCGCACCCCGGGCTCGAGCTCGGGACGTCCCCGACCGTCTTCGTCAACCTCTGCCTCGGGGCGGTCAACTGGACCTACAAGTGGTACCGGCCCGGCGGCCCGCGCACCCCTGCCGAGCTCGGCCGGGAGATGGCGGGGGCCCTGCTGGCCTCGATCGATCCCGCCCCGCCGCCGGCGAACCGGTGACGGGCCCTGCTGCCCCGAACGCTGCGTTCCTGTCCCTCACCGATCGACGGGTCGCGACACCTCGGCCGGGTCGGCCCTTCCACCATGCCACCCGGGTGCCCGATGATCCACCCGTGAGCCCGCGAACCCCTCCCACCGGACTGTCCCCCTCTTCCCGCAGCACGGTGGGCCGCCACCGGGAGCGGGCCCGCGCCGACCGTGCCGAGCTGCACGCCGTGCTCGACGCCGGGCTGGTCTGCCACCTCGGCCTGATCCGCGACGGCGCCCCGGTGGTGCTGCCGACCGGCTACGGCCGGATCGGCGACACCGTCTACGTGCACGGCTCCACCGGTGCCCGCTACCTGCGCGAGTCGCTCGGGGGCACACCGACCTGCCTCACCGTCACCCACCTCGACGGCGTCGTCTACGCCCGCTCGGTTTTCGCGCACTCGATGAACTACCGCAGCGCGGTCGTGCACGGCATCCTGCACGCCGTCACCGACCCGGACGAGCAGCTCGCGGCGCTGCGCGCGATCGTCGAGCACCTCTCCCCCGGCTCGTGGGACCACGCGCGACCGCCGACGGGCCGGGAGCTGGCCGCCACCCTGGTGCTCGCCCTCGACCTCGACGAGGCCAGCGTCAAGATCCGCACCGGCCCGCCCCTCGACGACGACGCCGACGTGGCGGCGGGGCGGGCCTGGGCCGGCGTGCTCCCCGTCCGGACGGTCTTCGGCGACCCGCAACCGTGCCCGCGGCTGCCCGCCGGCACCCCCGTCCCGGAGCACGTCCGCGCCCGCTGATCTGCTGCGGCCGCGGTCCGGGATGTCCCGCGAGGGACCGTCCGACGTCTGAGGCGACCAGCTCAGGACGGGTGCGATCCCCGCCCACACCGTGACGTACGGTCGGGCCCGTGCCTGTCACCGGCCCCGACGCCCCGCCCCTCGCCGGCCCGGCCGCCGCCGGCGCCTGCTACCCGCCGGGCCACCGCCTCGACCTGGTCGAGCAGCGCCACGGCCACCTCGTCGCCGACCCCTACCGCTGGCTCGAGGACCCGGCCGACCCCGACACCGTCGCCTGGTCCACCGCCCAGGACACCCTCGCCCGCGCCTACCTGGACGCGCTGCCCGGCCGCGAGCACCTCACCGCCACCCTGCACGGCCTGCTCTCCGCCGGCTCCGTCTCGGCACCCCTGTGGCGGGCCGGGCGCGCGTTCGCCACCCGTCGCGAGCCGGGGCAGGAGCATGCGGTGCTGCACGTCCGCGAGCCCGACGGGTCGGAGCGCCCGCTGGTCGACCCGATGGCCCTCGACCCCACCGGTCGCACCACCCTCGACGCCTGGGTCCCCGACCTGGAGGGCCGCCGCCTGGCCTACCAGCTCAGCGTCGGCGGCGACGAGCAGTCGGTGCTGCACGTCCTCGACGTCGACACCGGCGCGGACGTCGAGCCGCCTGTCGACCGCTGCCGCTACTCCTCGGTGGCGTGGCTCCCGCACGGCGAGCAGTTCGTCTACGTCCGCAAGGTCGCCCCCGGGGAGGTCCCGGCCGGCGAGGAGGACTTCCACCGCCGCGTCCGCCGCCACCGCATCGGCACGCCGACCGACGACGACGAGCTGATCGACGGCCCCGGCCTCTACGACGGCCACACCTACTACGGCGTCGGGGTCTCCCGCGACGGCGGCTGGCTGCTCGTCACCGGCAACATCGGCACGGCCCGGCGTGACAGCGTGTGGATCGCCCGGCTCGACGGCGGCCGCGTCCCGCCGCTCACCCCGGTGCTCACCCAGGCCGACGACGTGCAGTGCTCCCCCTGGGTGGAGCGCGACGGGCGGCTGTACCTGCTGACCACCGACGGCGCGCCGCGCTGGCGCCTCGCCGTCACCGATCCCGCCACCCCCGGCCGTGAGCACTGGCACGAGCTCGTCGCCGAGGATCCCGAGGCCGTGCTCGAAGGCGTCCGCTGGCTCCAGCCCGCAGGCTCCGACGATCCCGCCGACGGTCTGCTCGTCGCCGCCCGCAGCCGCCACGCCGTCGCCGAGCTCACGCTGCATCGCGTCGCCGACGGCGCCTTCGCCGGCACCGTCCCGCTGCCCGGCACCGGCGCCCTCACGGGGCTCTCCACCGCCGACCGCGACACCCCCGATCGTCGCGGACGGCTCTGGATCGGCTGGACCGACCTCGTCACCCCGCCGCAGGTGCACCGCTTCGACCTCGCCGCCGCCACCACCACGCTGGAGACCGCGGCGCCCGGGGCCGTCGACGTCCCCGCGGTGCGGACCGCGCAGCGCGGCTTCCCCTCCGCCGACGGCACCACGGTGCGGATGTTCGTGCTCACCCCCGCGACCGGTGACGGGCCGTGGCCCGCCCTCGTCACCGGCTACGGCGGGTTCGGGATCAGCCGCGAGCCGGCCTACACCGCTTCCGCGCTGGCGTGGGTGGCTGCGGGCGGGGCCTACGTGCTCGTGTCGCTGCGGGGCGGTGGCGAGGAGGGCGAGGACTGGCACCGCGCGGGGTATCGCGGGAGCAAGCAGAACGTCTTCGACGACCTGCACGCCGCGGCCGAGGCGCTGATCGCCGGCGGCACCACCACCGCCGACCGGCTCGCGATCATGGGCGGTTCCAACGGCGGCCTGCTCGTCGGCGCCGCACTGACGCAGCGCCCGGAGCTCTACCGCGCGGTCGTCTGCTCCGCCCCGCTGCTGGACATGCTGCGCTACGAGGAGTTCTCGCTGGGCCGCACCTGGAACGAGGAGTACGGCACGGCCGCGGACCCCGTCGAGTTCGGCTGGCTGCACGCGTACTCGCCCTACCACCGCGTCCGCGAGGGCGTCCGCTACCCCGCCGTCCTGTTCACGGTCTTCGACGCCGACTCGCGCGTGGACCCCCTGCACGCCCGCAAGATGTGCGCCGCGCTCCAGCACGCCACCGCCGCTCCGATCGACACCCACCCGGTGCTGGTGCGGCGGGAGACCGACGTCGGCCACGGCGCCCGGTCGATCTCCCGCACGGTCGCGCTCGCCGTCGACCAGCTGTCCTTCCTCGCCGCTCACACCGGTCTGGAGCTCCCCGCATGACCCTCGTGATCCCCGAGGACGTGATCCCCGACGACCTCGCCCAGCCAGCCTGCGTCGCCGAGCCCGGGTCCTGGTGCGCGCGGTTCTACCAGTGGACGAACAACGACTTCCTCGCCCGCTCGGCGGACACGATCGTCGACAAGACCGTCACCGTCGCGGTGATCCTGGTGTTCGCCGTCCTCGCCCGCCTCCTGCTGCACCGCGCCATCAGCCGGATCGTCGAGGGCGCGGCGACCGGCGGCCCGGTCGCGCTGCTGATGCGTCGCGCCCCCGGGCTGAACAAGGCCGACCAGGCACCCATGGCCTCGCGCCGCCTGCAACGCGCCCGCACCATCGGCTCGGTGCTGCGGTCGAGCGCCTCGGCGGTCGTGCTGGTGGTCGCGTCGGTGATGATCCTTGCCGAGTTCGGTGTGGCGCTCGGTCCGATCCTCGCCTCGGCCGGCATCGTCGGCGTCGCCCTGGGCTTCGGCGCGCAGAACCTCGTCCGCGACTTCCTGTCCGGCATGTTCATGCTGCTGGAGGACCAGTACGGCGTCGGCGACGTCGTCGACCTCGGCGAGGCGGTCGGCGAGGTCGAGGCCGTGGGACTGCGGATCACCACGCTGCGCGACCTCGACGGCACCGTCTGGTACGTCCGCAACGGCGAGATCCTGCGCGTGGGCAACAAGAGCCAGCTCTTCGCGGTCGCGGTGGTCGACCTACCGCTGGCGCACACCGCGGACATGGAGGAGGCCGCCGAGCTCGTCGGCAGCACCGCCGCGGCCCGCGTGGGGCGCCCGGACCTCGCCGACGACGTCCTGGAGCCGCCGGTCGTGCTCGGCGTCGAGCAGGTCCGGCCCGAGGGCGTGGTGCTACGGATGACCGTGAAGGTCAAGCCGGGGCGCCAGTGGGCGGTGCAGCGGGCCCTGAACGCGTCGATCACCGACGCGCTCGACGACGCCGGCGTGCCGCGCCCGACGGTCTTCCCGAGCGCCACCGGACCGGCGGCGCCGTGACGGGGACAATGGGGCCGTGAGCACTCCCCAGGACTTCTACGCCGAGGTCGGCGGCGCCCCCGTGTTCGACCGGATCGTGTCGCGTTTCTACGAGCAGGTGCGCGACGACGAGATCCTCCGCCCGCTGTACCCGGAGGAGGATCTCGGGCCGGCCGAGACGCGCCTGCGGATGTTCCTCGAGCAGTACTGGGGCGGCCCGCGGACCTACTCCGAGCAGCGCGGGCACCCGCGGCTGCGGATGCGGCACGCCCCGTTCCGGATCGGCCCGATCGAGCGCGACGCCTGGCTGCGGTGCATGCGGATCGCCGTCGACGAGGCCGGGCTCGACGACGCGCACCGCGAACAGCTCTGGCGCTACCTGGAGTTCGCGGCCGCCAGCATGGTGAACTCGGACTTCTAGACCAGCGCGTCCAGCACCACGTCGCCGTCGGGTTCGGCCACCTGCACGAGCGCGGCGTCGGCCCTGCGGATCGACGAGTTCAGGTTGCACACCATCGCGGCGTCACCCGTGCCGAGGAACTCTCCGGCGCCCACGGTGCGGCCGGCGTCGTCGGTCACCGTGACGACGTAGGCCTGCCCGTCCCGGAACCCGGTGGCGGTCAGCCGAACCTCCATCCCCCAGGTGTGCGGGATGACGCCGGCCTCGGCGCGGACGGCCGGGTCCAGCGCGCGCACGGCCACCGGTTCCAGGGGAACGTCGTCCCCGGCGCTCGCGGCGAGGTAGCCGGTCCCCCCGGCCGTCACGGCGATCGCGACGGCGGCCGCGGCCGCGAGGCGACTCGACGGGCCGGGCCACCGGCCGCCGGGCACGGCGCCGGAGGCGGCGCGCACCTCGGCGAGCAGCTCCGGCGAGAGCGGCGGCGGCCCGACGGCCGGGTCCTCGCCGTCGAGGCCGTCGGGCGAGAGCGTGTCGCGCGCGGCGTCGAGCAGGCCTGCCACGGGGGCGATCTCGTCGAGGTCGGCGCGGCAGCCCGCACAGACCTCCAGGTGGGCGTGGACCGCCCGCCACCGCTCGCCGGAGAGCTGGCCGAGCGCGTAGGCGCCCACCTGCTCCCGCAGCGCGCGGTGCGCATCGCCACTCACAGCTGCACTCCCATCTCGTCCAGCACGAGCCGGAGGGCCTTCAGCCCGTAGAACACCCTGCTGCGCAGGGTGCCAACCGGGATCCCGAGCTCGCCGGCGACCTCGGCGTACGGCCGCCCCCGAAGGTAGGTCTCCACAAGGGCCACCCGGTGCTCCTCCGACAGCCGCCGCAGCGCCTCCTCGACACTCCAGGCGTTCATCGTGGCCTCGTCGAAGCCGCGGTCACCGCCTGCGAGTTCCGCGAGCTGCTCGCCGGCGACGGGAAGCACCGGGCGCACGGCGCGTCGGCGCGCGTGGTCGACGAGGAGGTTGCGGGCGATCGTGAACAGCCAGGTCCGCAGCGTGCTCCGACGCGGGTCGAAGTCCGCCGCGCACCGCCAGGCCCGCAGGAACACCTCCTGGACGACGTCCTCGGCGGCGCCACGGTCACCGAGCCGGCGGAGCGCGAGCCGGTAGAGCTCGTCCGCGTGCGCGCGGTGGGCCGCGCGCAGGCCGTTCTCGTCACGCAGATCGGTCTCCTCCCCGCCCGCAGCCGGAGTCCGCGGTGCGGCGACCTGAGAGCGCGGGGCAGCCATCACCGGGTTGTACGTATCGCGTACGCGTCGCGTTCAGGTTCCGGTCGAGCGGTTCGGCAGTATTCACCCGTGCGGTGGTCGCGCTCGGCGGTGGTCCACCGGATCCCCCAGCTCAGCCGACGAGCAGCGGCAGCGCCGCGATCCGCCGGCGCACCACCGCCCCGAACCGGGCGTCCAGCCGCAGCCACGAACCGGTCGCGGAGACCCGCACCGCGTCCTCGGACTCGCCGAGGAAGCCCATCCCGGACAGGGCGAACAGGCACCGCAGCGGCACGTGCACCGGCGCCGGCACGCCGTCCGCACTGACCGTCAGCACCGTCTGGTCCAGCAACGACGCGGGCGGCCCGTGCGGCCCGGCGTGCTCCCGGGCGAGCGCCAGCCCGCGTTCGGCCAGCGCCTCGATCTCGGCCGCCGGCACGTCGTCGACCACCGTCCAGCCGTCGGTCGGGGGGAGCTCCCCCACCCACGGCCGGCCCGGGCCGGGGTCGACGCGCGCGGCGCGCTCCACCGTCAGCGCGGTGAGCAACGCCGTCGCCGGCACGGCGAGCTCCGCCGGCCCCAGCGTGCCCCGCACCGAGCGGGTGGCCAGCGCGTCGAACGGCGTCGGCGCCCACGCGGTGACCCGGTCGCCGTCGGGGCCGCGCGATCCCCGCAGCACCACCCGCGCTCCCGCGTCCAGCCGCACCACCCGCGCGGTGAACGCCCCGAGGTCGTCGCGCTCGGTGGGGTCCGGCAGGTGCAGGGTCATGCCGCGTCCCCCCAGCGTTGCAGGAACGCCCGCTCCGCACCGTCGAGCCGCCGCGGCCGCCCGGCACCCAGGTCGACGCTCGCCATCCGTGTCCAGGCGTGGATCGCCACCGGGTCGTCCTCACCGGCTCCGTCGTGCAGGTCGTAGAGGATGCGGAACGAGGCCGCCCGCACCTCGTCCACCCACATCGCGACCCGCACCGGCTCGGCCCGGTAGGGCACCTGGCGGCGGTACTCGGCGTTCAGCCCGGCCACGAGCAGGCCGCCGGTGAAGCCGCCGATCCCGTCGGCCG
This sequence comes from Pseudonocardia sp., assembly GCA_035540535.1. GTDB lineage: Bacteria > Actinomycetota > Actinomycetes > Mycobacteriales > Pseudonocardiaceae > Pseudonocardia. Next base: position 2,809 of record DATLGI010000181.1, on the reverse strand, counting down.
CGGCGCGGTCGAAGAACAGGTCGATCCGCGCCTCCTCGAGCACCGTCACCGCGCGGGCGTGGTTGAGGTGGAGGTAGGCGTCCTGGTCGGTCCAGCGCAGGGGCACGTGGGTGACGAAGCGGGCCACGCGGCCCACCCTCTCAGAGCCCCCACCGGCAGCAGGCCCCGGCACCGGGATCAGCGGGCGAGCCCGCGCAACTGGCGCGACACCACCGACAGCGTCGCGAGGTGGAGCTGACCCGCCGTGCCGACCTCGCGCAGGGAGGCCCGGGCGCGCTCCAACCGCGAGGCGTTGGCCCGCTCCCAGGCATCGATCGCCTCCGCCGTAGGGGTGCCCGGCGACACCTCGCGCAGCGCGTCGAGCGTGATCGCGCGCAGGGACCCGTAGAGGTCGTCGCGCAGGGCCTGGCGTGCCAGCGCGTGCCAGCGGTCGCCGCGCTCCAGCGCGCTCACCGAGGTGAGCGCGAGGTCGACGCCGAGATGGTCCGACAGCGCGTAGTACAGCTCGGCGACCTCCCCGGGCTCGCGGGGCTCGCGGTCGCGCTCGGCCAGCTCGGTGAGCTCGACCACGTCGAGCAGGCCGTAGCCGTGGAGCAGGACCGCCGCCTGCCCGGCCAGCTCCTCGGGCGCACCGCCGGCGCGCATCCGGGCCGCGCGCTGCTCGACGGCGTCGCGCTCGCGCCCGCGGAGCAGGCCGGGCAGCCGTCTGCGCAGCGACCGGATCGGCGCGGCGAACCTGGTCACCTCCGCCCCCACCGCCAGCGGCTGCGGCCGGTTGACGAGGAACCATCGCGACACCCGGTCCAGCAACCGCCGGGTCTCCAGGGCGACCGCGTCGGCGACCGCCGGCGGCAGCGCCGGGTCCCGCAACCGCGCCCACAGCTCCGGCAGCTGGAACACCGCCGTGGTCACGGCGTAGCCCCGGATGGCGTCGGTCGGGGAGGCCGAGAGCTCCTCGCCGAGCCGGAACGCGTAGGTCATCCCGGCACCGTCGACCATCTCGTTGACGAGCATCGTGGTGACGATCTCGCGGCGCAGCGGATGCGCCGCGACCGCGGCGGGGAACCGCTCCCGCAGCGGTCGCGGGAAGTACTCGGGCAGCCGGGCGGCGAACGCACCCGCATCGGGCAGGTCCGTGGCGAGCACGCGGGCGGTCAGGTCCAGCTTGGCGTGCGCGAGCACCGTGGCGAGCTCCGGGCTGGTCAGGCCCTCACGGGCGGCCTCCAGGGCGGCGAAGCCCTCGGCGTCGGGCAGCACCTCCAGCCCACGGTCGAGGCCACGGCGCGCCTCCAGGTCGGCGACGAGCCGCCCGTGCACCCCGACCATCTCGCGGGCGTGCGCCCGCGCCACCCCGAGCACCTCGTTCTGGTCGCGGTTGTCCGCGAGCACGAGCTCGGCCACCTCGTCGGTCATCTGCTGCAGCAGCGCGTCGCGCCCGTCGCGTCCCAGCTCGCCGCTCGCGACGAGCCGGTCCAACAGGATCTTGATGTTCACCTCGTGGTCGGAGCAGTCGACGCCGGCCGAGTTGTCGATCGCGTCGGTGTTGATCCGCCCGCCGGCCCGGGCGAACTCGATCCGGCCGCGCTGGGTCAGGCCGAGGTTGCCGCCCTCGCCGACGACCTTCACCCGCAGCTCGCGCCCGTCGGCCCGGACCGCGTCGTTGGCCTTGTCCCCCGCGTCGGCGTGCGTCTCGTCGCTCGCCTTGACGTAGGTGCCGATGCCGCCGTTCCACAGCAGGTCCGCGGGCGCGCGCAGGATCGCCGCGATCAGCTCGGGCGGGCTGAGCGCCGTCACGCCATCGGCGATGCCCAGCGCCGCCCGCATCTCCTCCCCGACCGGCACGGCCTTCGCGGTGCGCGGCCACACCCCGCCGCCCGCGCTGATCACCGAGCGGTCGTAGGCGTCCCACGACGAGCGGGGCAGCGCGAACAGCCGCTGCCGCTCGGCCAGGCTGGCCGCCGCGTCGGGATCGGGATCGACGAACACGTGCCGGTGGTCGAACGCTGCGAGCAGCCGGATGTGCGGGGACAGCAACATGCCGTTGCCGAACACGTCACCGGACATGTCGCCGATCCCGACGACCGTGAACTCCTCGCTCTGGGTGTCCACACCGAGGTCGCGGAAGTGGCGCTTCACGCTCTCCCACGCTCCACGGGCGGTGATACCCATGGCCTTGTGGTCGTAGCCGACGGAGCCACCAGAGGCGAACGCGTCGCCGAGCCAGAACCCGTAGCGGGCCGCGATCTCGTTCGCGACGTCGGAGAACCGGGCCGTGCCCTTGTCCGCGGCGACGACGAGGTAGGAGTCGTCCCCGTCGTGGCGGACGACGTCCGGCGGCGGCACCGTCGCGCCGTCCACGATGTTGTCCGTGACGTCGAGCAGCCCCGAGACGAAGGTGCGGTAGCAGGTCTCCACCTCGTCCGGTCCCGGGTCGGGCCGCCGCACGACGAACCCGCCCTTCGCCCCGACCGGCACGATCACCGCGTTCTTCACCGCCTGCGCCTTGGCCAACCCGAGGATCTCGGTGCGGTAGTCCTGCTGGCGGTCCGACCACCGCAGCCCGCCGCGGGCCACCGGGCCGAACCGCAGGTGCACACCCTCCACCCCCGGGGAGTACACGAAGATCTCGAACCGCGGGCGTGGCGCGGGCATGCCGGGGACGGCCGCCGAATCGATCTTGAAGGACAGGAACGGCCGGTTGCGGAACCAGTTGGTGCGCAGGGTCGCGGTGATCCCCGACAGGTACGCGCGCAGGATCCGGTCGGCGTCCAGCCCGGTGACGGCATCGATCAGCCCGCGCACCTCGTCG
>DATLGI010000180.1:0-9088 GCA_035540535.1 Pseudonocardia sp. | reverse complement strand
AGCCAGAGGTGGACGTCGTGGTTCACGGCCAGGGCGTCGAGGACCGCGAGGTGTCGGGCGGGCAGCCGGGTGGGCCCGAACAGCGACAGCCGCGGTGGCAGGCCCGGCGCCGGCGCCGTGCGCAGCACCGTGCATGCCGCGTCGACGCGCTCGACGGGCCCGGGGCCGCCGATCCGGGCTCGCAGCCGCCGCCAGAGCTCGGGCTGCCACCGCAGGTCCTCCGGTACGGCGGCGTCGTCGCCGGCCAGCCAGGCGCGCAGCAGCCCAGGGCGGTGCGCGGCGTAGGACGCGAACAGCTCGGCGAGCCGGCGGGCGGTGGCGTAGCGGCGCCCGCGCCGGACCGGATCGGCACGGTGCGCGCCGAGGTGGGCGCCGAGCACGGCGCACCACTGCTCCCCCGCGGCCTCGTCGACCACCTCCAGCAGCGGCCACGCGGCCCGGGCCGGCCGCCACGGATCCTCCGCCGGGTCGATCCCGACGGCGGCGGCGACGGCCGCGTCGACCACCTCGGCGGGGGCGGGGAAGCGGACCCCGGCGCACACCCCGTCCCCGGCCGGCCCCGCGCCCAGGCGGTGGGCGAGGCGGTGCGCCAGCCAGCGCTCGATGCCCCGCGCCGGGACCGCGACCACCTCCGCGGTGAAGGGGTCCGCCGCAGGCGCGGACAGCAGCTCGGCGAGCGCCGACGCGAGGGCGTCGGCGCGCTCGGAGCGGTGCACGTGCAGCACGCAGGCGAACCTAGGGGGAGCCCCCGACGGTTCGGGACGCGGGCGTGTCGGGGCCGGGCGGAGGGGTTCCGAACAGCGGCCCTGCCCGCCGCGCCCCTCGTCGCCCCGTCCGGGTCAGCCGCCGTGCCCGCCGCCGTGCTCGTGCCCGCCGTGCCCGTGGCCCTGTCCGCCGTGGCCCTGTCCGCCGTGGCCCTGCCCGCCGTGCCCGCCCTGGTCGCCGGGGCCGTGCGGTTCGGTCGAGACGGGTCGTCGCCGCGGCGGCACCGGCGGCCCGGCCAGGGCGCGGCGGAGCTTGCGCAGCTCCGCCTCGCCCGGGCGCCGGCCGTCGGCGAGCATCTCGCGCAGCCGCTCCCACCAGTTCTCGTCCGTGCGCACCGACCGCGACCCCGCCGCCGAGCAGACCTGCACGAACCGCCCGGTGCTCGGCCGACCCGTCGAGTCGATCACGAACAGCAACCAGTACCCGACGATCGCCACGTTCGGGTCGTCCGGGATCCGGGCGAGCAGCACGTCGCCGGAGTCCCGGCGGAACTCCAGCGTCAGGTGCCGCTGGTCGGAGTTGAAGTTGTGGGTCACCGAGCCCGCCCGCACCAGCACCACCCGCTGCACGTCGGCGGCGTCCGGGGTGCGGATCTCGACATCGTCGCCGTGGCACGCCTTCGGCGCGGCGTCGGTGATCGTCGGCCGCCGCCCGCAGAAGTACCAGGGCTGGAAGATCTCGATCCGCAGCTCCCGGTTGGCGAGACCGGACCGCGCACCGAAGTTCGACCCGGCCACCCACACCGCACCGTCGGGCATGAGCAGCGCGACGCTGTGGTAGCCGCGCACCACGGGCGACTCCGGCAGCACCCGCCACGTGTTCGTCGCCGGGTCGTAGGACTCCGGGGCGCGCACGCCCGTCGAGTCGTCGGAGCCGTTCTTCAGCCCGCCCTCGATCAGTACCTCACCGGTGGGCAGGATCACCGCGTCGGCGTTCTCGCGTACCGGGTTGACGTCGCCGGCCGCGGGGTGGTCGAACATCGCGCGCGGGGTCGGCGCCCAGCCGGCGCCGACGTCGTCGAGGTCCAGCAGGTACGCCGTCGAGCCGCCGGCCACCAGCACCCGCGCCCGGTGCTTCTCCGCCGCCGAGAGCGGCAACAGCACCGACGTCGTGTCCTGGGCGAACCAGTTGTCGTAGATCGGTTCCGGGGGCGGGGCGATCACGTCGTCCCAGTCGGTGGCGTCGTCGTAGGGGTGCCAGCGCTCCAGGCGGCGGTTGGCCATCGGCGACAGGCACAGCACCGTGCCGTCGGGCAGCACGTGCAGCCGCGGGTACTCGAAGCGACGGGCGTCGACGGTGTCGATGTTGCCGTAGTCGACGTCCCCGACGATCGACCAGGTGCCGGTGACGGGGTCGTAGAGCTCGAGGGAGTTGTTGTTGTGCCGGCTGTCGTCCACCTCGGGGTGCCCGGAGACGCACAGCACGCGCCCGTCGGGCAGGGTCACCAGCGTCGGGTACCACTTGCCGCCGGTCTTCTCGACGTCGAGCCCCCCCGCGACCTCCTCGGGCCGCTGCGTCACCAGCTTCCCGGTGACCTGCCACTGCTCCGTGACCGGGTCGAACAGGTACGCGTCGCGCAGGCCGATGAAGTGCCCGGGCGGGTGGATCCCACCGCCGCCCCAGTTCCGGGTGCCACCCGCGGCGAGCACCCGCCCGTCGGCGAGCTGCGCGTGCCCGGCGCAGAACAGGTCGCTGTTGCCGGGCAGCCCGGTGACCTGAGTGACCGCGTGCGTCGCGCAGTCGAACACCCGCGTGTGGTCGACGTCGCCGGACGCGTTGAGCCCGCTGTCGTGCTGGTCGCCGCCGAAGTACACGATCTTCCCGGTCGGCAGCAGCGCGGCGTGCACGGCGAGGATCTCCGCGGCGGTGTCGCCGCCGACCCGGATCCAGCGGCCCAGGAACTCCTGGACGACGACGGGCCGGCTGGGCCGGGACGTGTCCTCGCACAGCCGCTGCCGCGCCCGCACCTCGTCGCCCGGCACGAGCCCGCCGCTCACCCCGACCTCGACGTCCTCCCCGCCGGTGACCGCGCTGCCGCGGAAGACGCCGTTGACGTACACGTCGACGCGGGCGCCGGGTACGACCCCCTCCACCCGCACCCCGGCACACGCGTACAGCGGCTCGACGACCTTCGGGGCGGGCAACTCCTCGGCCCTGCCCACCCGGACCCGGTCGGACTCGGAGCTCACCAGCCCGCAGCCGCGCTGCACGGCGGAGATCTCGTCGCCCTCGATGAGCAGCGGTGCCACCGGGACGTCGACCCGGGTGACACCGGCGGTCAGCTCGCCGATCGGCGCGCCGAGCATCGCGGACATGACGTACACGCGGCCGCCGACGTGGACGTTCGACACCCGCACGGCCGCGCCGCACTCGAACAGCGGCTCGTGCACCTTCGGGGTGGGCAGCGACCCCGGGGCCGGGTCGACGACCACCGCCGAACCGGGCGCGCTCCACTCCCCGCACAGCTCCTGCGCCGCGGTGATCCGGGCGCCGCCGGGGAGCGGGGGGACGAGGAAGTCGTAGCCGCCGTCGACCGGGGACTCCGCCTCGCCCAGGGCCACTCCGTCCGCCAGGATCCGCACCCGCGCGCCCATGACGAGCCCGCCGAGCACCACCGTGGTGCTGCCCGCGCACAGCGGCGGGACGACGTTCGCCGCGGGCACCGGGGTGTTGTCGGCGACGGTGACGGGGTCGGCGTCCCGGCTGCGCAGGTTGCACCGGCCGTGCAGCTCCTGGCGGGCGCTCACCGTCTCGCCCAGCGCCAGCGGCGGGTTGACCCCGAACCAGAGCGTGTCGGCGTCGAAGCAGGCCTGCAGGTTGGGCCCGGCGCTGCGCATCAGGGTGACGGTGGCGCCGTGCACGACGTTCCCCACGGTCACCCGCCGCTCGCACTCGTGCAGCGGCTCGTGCACCACCGGGGTGGGCAGCTCGCGCAGCTTCTCCACCAGCACGTCGACGTCGGGACCCGCCGTGACGGTGCCCGCGACGCCGCACGCGTCCTGCTGCGCCTCGACGTTCGTGCCCGCGGCGAGCGGTGCGGACAGGTGCAGGCGGGCGTTGCCGTCGTAGCTCTCGCCGGACGCGAGGACGTTGCCGCCCTCGCGCAGTTCCACCTTCGCCCCGGGGACCAGGCCCTCCAGCCAGACGCACTCGCCGCACTGGTTGAGGTGGCTGCGGAAGCCCACGCCGCCGACCACCGGCGGGCGGGCCTGCACGCCGACCGGCTCGGGCGAGGCGATGCTGGTGTCCGTCCCGATGGTCTGGGTGGCGGTCACCTGCTGGCCCGGGGACAGCCCGGAGACCGAGAACGTCTGGTCGGACCAGGTCGCGGTGTCCGAGCCCACCGGGACCCCGTCCGCGAGCACCGTGACGGTCGAGCCGGTCAGCTGGCCCTGCACCCGCACCGAGGTGCTGCACTCCGAGAGCGGGCCGATGACACGCGGGGGCAGCAGGGCCATGAGAAACCTCCGGGAAGCGGCGATGACAGCAGGAGGCGTCACGGTCCTCGCTGATACCGGTGCCGTCACGCAGGGTGACCCGTTCGGCGCAGCGACACGATCCAGCGATCCCGGCGCGGCCCGGTTAACGGCAGGGTTGGCGGCGGGCGATGTGCGGGTAACACCGGCCGCAGGGGAGGTTGCCATGATCGAGGGACGTGACGAGATGTACGGGAACGAGCCGTTCGTCGTCCGTGACCCCGCGCGCAGCGAGGTCCTGCACCGCCACGCCCGGCTGAGCCGCAAGGGGCGCCCGGTGTTCTGCACCCCGAGCCGGGCCGAGCGCAGCGGCTCGACGATCCCGCGGCAGGGTCCCGGCACCGACGGGAAGGTCATCTACCCCACCCGGGATGCCGCCGAGGCCGCCGCCCGCGAGCTGGAGGACCTGGGCTCGCGCACGCTGCGCGCCTACCTGTGCGGGCGCTCCCGCGGCGGGCACTACCACCTGGCCACCGACACCAGCGGCCGCGTGCACCACCGCCCGCTGGCCGAGCGCATCCCGGCCCAGCGCGGCGTCGCGCACCCCCGGGTCGGGGTGCCGGTCCAGCGCTCGGCGCCCCCGTGCCCGGTGCCCCCGTGCCCGGTGCCCCTGCCGTCCGACCTGTTCGCGCGCATCCCGCAGCAGCGGCGCCCGCTCTCCGCGTAGCGGCCCGCCGGCCGTGGCAGGGTGGACCCGACCGGTCCACCCGAGCAGGAGGCGTCGCCCGTGGCGAACCCGTCCCACCCCCGAGCCGGCACGCCCGCCCGGCCCGAGGACCTCGTCGACCTCGACGCGCTGCTCGCGGCGTACCACGACCGCAGGCCCGACCCCGACGATCCGGCGCAGCGGGTGGCCTTCGGCACGTCCGGGCACCGGGGGTCGTCGCTCACCGGCTCGTTCAACGACGACCACATCGCCGCCACCAGCCAGGCGATCTGCGAGTACCGGGCGGGCCGGGGCGTGGACGGCCCGCTGTTCCTGGGCCGGGACACGCACGCGCTCTCGGAGCCGGCCTGGGTCACCGCGGTCGAGGTGTTCGCGGCCAACGACGTCACCCTCGTGGTCGACGCGGCCGACGGGTACACGCCCACCCCCGCCGTCTCGCACGCGATCCTGCGGCACAACCGGGGGCGGGCGGCGGGGCGCGCCGACGGCGTCGTCGTCACGCCCTCGCACAACCCGCCCGCCGACGGGGGCTTCAAGTACAACCCGCCGGACGGCGGCCCGGCCGGCACGGACGCCACCCGGTGGATCGCCGATCGCGCCAACGCGCTGCTCGCCGGCAGGCTCGACGGCGTGCGCCGGCGGCCCCTCGAGGCGGTGCGCGCCGGCCTGGAACGGTTCGACTTCCTCGGCACCTACGTCGACGACCTGCCGTCTGTCCTCGACCTCGACGCGATCCGCCGCGCCGGCGTGCGGATCGGTGCCGACCCGCTGGGCGGGGCGAGCGTCGCCTACTGGGGCGAGATCGCCGAGCGGCACGGGCTCGACCTCACGGTGGTCAACCCGGAGGTCGACCCGCGGTTCGCGTTCATGACCCTCGACGGCGACGGGAAGATCCGGATGGACTGCTCGTCACCGCACGCGATGGCATCGCTGGTCGCCCGCCGCGACGAGTTCGCGGTGGCCACGGGCAACGACGCCGACGCCGACCGGCACGGCATCGTCACCGCCGACGGGCTGATGAACCCCAACCACTTCCTCGCGGTCGCGATCGGGCACCTGTTCGCGCACCGGCCCGGCTGGCCCGCCGGCGCGGGCGTGGGCAAGACCGCGGTCAGCTCGTCGATGATCGACCGGGTCGCGGCGGACCTGGGCCGCAAGCTCGTCGAGACCCCCGTCGGGTTCAAGTGGTTCGTGCCCGGCCTGCTCGACGGGGCGCTGGGCTTCGGCGGTGAGGAGAGCGCGGGGGCGTCGTTCCTGCGCCGGGACGGTTCGGTGTGGACCACCGACAAGGACGGGATCATCCTGGCGCTGCTGGCCGCGGAGATCCTGGCCGTGAGCGGCGAGACGCCCTCGCGGCGCTACGCCGCGCTCACCGAGCGGTTCGGTGCGCCGCAGTACGCCCGCAGCGACGTCCCCTGCACGGCGGAGGAGAAGGCCCGCCTGGGCCGGCTCGCCGCCTCGGACGTGGTGGCCACCGAGCTCGCGGGCGACCCGATCACCCACCGCCTCACCGAGGCCCCCGGCAACGGCGAGGCCCTGGGCGGGCTCAAGGTGGTGACCGACGGCGGCTGGTTCGCCGCCCGCCCGTCCGGCACCGAGGACGTCTACAAGGTCTACGCCGAGAGCTTCCGCGGGCCCGAGCACCTCGCCCGGATCCAGGGCGAGGCGCAGCAGGTCGTGGCGGCGGCGCTGACGTAGCGCTCGCAGGTCGTCGGCCGACGGGTCGATCCGCGGCGTTCCGTCGAATGGCGGAACGGCGTCCACGATCACTGCCCTACCCTCGACACGGTCGATCACCACCGTTGCGAGGGGGTTCCGATGGCCGGATCCGCACAGACCGAGACCGCCCGTCGACAGTTCGAGGAGGTCTGGAGCACGGGCAACCTCGACGTCGTGGACGAGATCCTCGCCGAGGACTTCGTCCGGCACGGCCCGGATCTCGAGGGCGGCCAGATCAACGGCAGGGAGGGGTTCAAGGGGCTGGTCACGCTGTTCCGGACGGGCCTGCCCGACATGGACGTCCCGATCGACGAGATGCTCGAGATCGGCGACCGGGTCATCGTCCGCTGGCACCTCACCGGAACCAACACGGGAGGGGCGCTCGGTCAGGAGCCCAACGGGAAGCGGGTCAACATCTCCGGTCAGCACATGCAGCGGTTCACGGGCGAGCAGGTCGCGGAGGAGTGGGTGAGCTACGACGCACTCGGCCTCATCCAGCAACTGGGACTGGAACTCCCCGGCTAGCCGCCCCTGCGGCCGGATCACCTTCAGTCGCGCGCGCCGCACCGCAGCCGCGGATCCCCGGCCGGCGCGGGCGGATCGGCCAGCCGGCGCAGCAGCGGTGCCACCCGGTGCTCCACGAGCCGGCGCATCACCAGCCCGGTGGTCGTGCGCTCCACACCGTCGACGGCGAGCAGCTGGCCGGCGATCCGGTAGAGGTCCTCGGCGTCGCGGGCGACGACCTGCACGAGCAGGTCGATCTGCCCGGACAGGCCCAGCACCTCGACCACCTCGGGCACCCGGTCCAGGGCCGCGGCCACGGCGTCCAGGCGACGCTGCACCACCTGCACCATGACGAACGCGGTCAGCGGGTAGCCCAGCGCCGCGGTGTCGACGCGGCGCTCGAACGAGTGCAGGACACCGCGGGTCTCCAGTGCCGCCAGCCTGGCCTGCGCGGTGTTGCGGGAGATCCCGGCCTGTTCGGCCAGGGCCAGCACGGGCGCCCGCGGGCCCTGCGCGAGCGCGAGCAGCAACCGCGCGTCCGTGGTGTCGACCGTGCCGTCACCGTGCACCCTGCGCCCTCCACCGCCGCCGTTCACCGGCCCACGTTGGGCAATCTGCCCAACATCTCTGCTCCGGGTTGTGCACTCATCCTGTCGGTGCTGGCATGTGCAGGCAAGAGTCCGGCTGGAGGCCCCCATGACGACCGCTCGGGACAGGACGGCGCCGCGCCGCGCCGAATCGATCGACGCGCTCCGCGCGGTGGAGCAGCGCGTGCTGTGGCTCGCGACGGCGATCGTGCACCACGCCAATCGCGTGCGGACCAACCCGTCGGGGCTCAAGGTCGGCGGGCACCAGGCGTCCAGCGCTTCGCTGGTGTCGATCATGACGGCCCTGTGGTTCGGGCACCTGCGGGCCGAGGACCGGGTGTCGGTGAAGCCGCACGCATCGCCGGTGCTGCACGCGGTGAACTACCTGCTCGGCGAGCTCGACGAGCGCTACCTCACGACGCTGCGCGCCTTCGGCGGGCTGCAGAGCTACCCGTCACGCGCGAAGGACCCGGACCCCGTCGACTACTCCACCGGCTCGGTCGGGATCGGCGCCACCGCGCCGATCTGGGGCGCGCTGGCCCGGCGCTACGTCTCGTCGAAGGGCGCCGACGTCGGCACCGGGCGGCAGTACTCCCTGGTCGGCGACGCCGAGCTGGACGAGGGCGCCTGCTGGGAGGCGATCCTCGACCCGATGGTCGCCGAGCTCGGCGAGGTGGTGTGGATCGTCGACCTCAACCGTCAGTCGCTCGACCGGGTGGTGCCGAACATCGGGGCGACGCGGCTGCAGGGCATGTTCGACGCCGCCGGCTGGCAGGTGCTCACCGTCAAGTACGGCCACCTGCTCCAGGAGCTCTTCGCCCGGCCGGGCGGGGACGCGCTGCGCCGGCGCATCGACGACATGTCCAACCCGGAGTACCAGCGCCTGCTGCGCTGCACGGCCGAGCAGCAGCGCGAGCGGCTGCCGGGCGACGACGCCGAGCTCGCCGCGCTCGTCGCCGGGATCGACGACGCCACCCTGCACGCGGGCGTGCGCAACCTGGGCGGGCACGACCTGGCCGCGCTGGCCGAGGCCTTCGACGCGATCGACGACACCCGGCCCACGGTGATCTTCGCCTACACCGTGAAGGGCTACGGACTGGCGACGGAGGGGCACCCGCAGAACCACTCGTCGCTGCTCACCGTCGAGCAGCTGGCCGAGCTGGCGGAGCGGGTCGGGGCCGATCCGGACGCGCCCTGGGCGCGCTTCGCCGCCGGATCCCCGGAGGCGGCGCTGTGCGCCGCGGCGGCCGGCCGGCTCCGCCGGTCACCGGTGTCGCCGGAGCCCCCGCCGACGCTGCCGACCGACATCGGGCGCACCCCGTCCGGGACGGCCACCACGCAGGCCGCGCTCGGCCGCACCCTGCTCGACC
>DATLGI010000179.1:0-25088 GCA_035540535.1 Pseudonocardia sp. | reverse complement strand
GATCGTCACCGCGAGCAGCCCGCGCTTCCGCCTGGCCCGGCTGCTGCGCCCGGTGCGCGGGCTGCTCGCGGTGACGATCGTGCTCGTCGGGCTCGACGCGGCCTCGACGCTCGCGTTGCCCACCGTCGCGCGCTACGCGGTGGACGCGGGGATCACCGCGGGCTCGGTGGCGGCGCTGCGCACCGCGGTGCTGGTCGGGATCGGGCTGGTGGCGCTGGGGTGGCTGGTGGTCGCCGTCCAGACCGTGACGACCGCGCGGGCCGGCGAGAGCCTGCTCTACCTGCTGCGGGTGCGCAGCTACGCGCACCTGCAGCGGCTCGGCCTGGACTACTACGAGCGCGAGATGTCCGGCCGGATCATGACGCGGATGACCACCGACGTCGACGCGCTGGCGATGTTCCTGCAGACCGGGCTGGCGCAGGCGGTGGTCAGCCTGCTGACCGTCGTCGGCGTCGCGGTGGCGCTGGTCCTCACCGACGCCGCGCTGGCCCTGGTGGCGCTGGCCCCGCTGCCGCTGCTCGTCGCGGCGACGGTGGTGTTCCGCAGGCTGTCGTCGCAGGCCTACGCGGAGGCGCGCGAACGGGTCAGCGCCGTCAACGCGGACATGCAGGAGAACGTCACCGGCGTCCGGGTCGCGCAGGCCTACACCCGCGAGGCGCACAGCGCGGCGGCGTTCGGCGCCCGCAGCCGGGCCTACCGCAACTCCCGGCTGCGCGCGCAGCGCTACATCGCCACCTACTTCCCGTTCGTCGCGCTGCTGTCCGATCTCGCGCAGGCCGCGGTGCTCGGCGTCGGTGCCGCGCGGGTCGCCGCGGGCACGCTGACCCCCGGCGTGCTCACCGCGTTCCTGCTCTACCTCGGCCTGTTCTTCGCGCCGGTGCAGCAGCTCTCCCAGGTCTTCGACGCCTACCAGCAGGCCCGCGTGGGGCTGCGCCGCATCGCCGACCTGCTCCGCACCCCGACCGCGGTGCCCGACCTCGGCACCCGCCCGGTCGTGCGGCTGCGCGGCGAGGTGGAGCTGCGCGACGTCGGATTCCGCTACCGCGGGGCGGCGAGCCCCGCGCTGGACGGGGTGTCGCTGCGGGTCGCCGCTGGCGAGACCGTCGCGCTGGTCGGGGCCACGGGGGCCGGGAAGTCGACGCTGGTGAAGCTCGTCGCCCGGTTCTACGACGCCGGATCGGGGGCGGTCCTGGTGGACGGCGTCGACGTGCGCGACCACCGCCTCGACGAGTACCGCGCCCGCCTCGGCGTCGTGCCGCAGGAGCCGCACCTGTTCACCGGCGACGTCGCGGGGAACATCGCCTACGGCCGCCCGGACGCGACGCCCGCGCAGATCGAGGCCGCGGCCCGGGCCGTCGGGGCGCTGGAGTTCGTGCGCGGCCTGCCGGGCGGGTTCCACCATCCGGTCGGCGAGCGCGGGCAGGGGCTCTCGGCGGGGCAGCGCCAGCTCGTGGCGCTCGCCCGCGCGGAGCTGGTCGACCCCGACATCCTGCTGTTCGACGAGGCCACCGCGGCCCTCGACCCGGCCACCGAGGCGGCCGTGCTCGCGGCCGGGGACCGGGTGACGGCGCGACGCACGGCGTTCGTCGTCGCGCACCGGCTGGCGACTGCCGCGCGGGCCGACCGGATCGTCGTGCTCGACGCCGGTCGGGTCGTCGAGGAGGGCACCCACGCGGAGCTGCTGCGCCGCGACGGCTACTACGCGGCCCTGTGGCGGGCGGGGGAGCTGGAGCCTGCCGTCGCTCCCGATCCGCTCAGCACCCCGGTGACCCGCTCAGCCTGACCGCCCGCGGGGGCCGGCAGGTGCCGTGGGTGCGAGCGTCACCGGGACTCCGGGCGGCGGCCGATCTGCAGCAGCGGCGGCCCGGCGGCGACCGGGCCGCACGGGGGCGCCGCGCCGGCCTGCTGCACCAGGTTCAGCGACGAGCAGGCCTGGCAGCGGGCGCAACCGGCGACGGCGGTGTCGGCCGACAGCCCGCGCTCGGCGAGAAAGCCCGCGACCTTGCGGTAGATCGGCTCGGTGTACTCGCGCGCCGGCGCCGGGACGTCCTCCATCAGCGAGCCGGCCACCGGGCGCAGCGGCACGACGAACGGGTAGACGCCGATGTCCACCGCCCGCCTGCAGGCCGCCACCGTCAACTCCGGGTCCTCGCCCATCCCGAGGATCACGTAGGTCGACACCCGGCCCTCGCCGAACCGCCGCACCGCGTACTCCCAGGTGCGGAAGTAGGTCTCGATGCCGGTGCGGAACTTGCCCGGGGCCACCCGCGCCAGCACCTGCGGGTCGAAGGACTCGATGTGGATGCCGAGCGCGTCGATGCCCATGTCGTGCACCCGGTCGATCACGTCGAGGTCCCGCGGCGGCTCGAACTGCACCTCGACGGGCAGCCCCGCGGCCTCCTTGACCGCCTGCCCGCACCGTGCGACGTACAGCGCCCCGCGGTCGGGCGCGACCGACGACCCGGTGGTCAGGGTCGCGTCGACCGCGCCGTCGAGCTCCCGCGCGGCGACGGCGACCTCGGCGAGCATCTCCGGGGTCTTCTTCGCGATCGTGCTGCCCGACGCGAGCGAGAGCCCGATGCCGCAGAAACCGCACTGGTCGGAGTTGCCCCAGTAGTTGCAGACCTGCACGACGGTGCTGGCCAGCGAGTCCAGGTGCAGCAGCGCGATCTTCCAGTACGGGACGCCGTCGGCGGTCTGCATGTCGTAGAAGCGGGGGCGGGCCGTGCCGGCGACGGCGGCGACCTTCACGCCGTCGCGGTAGATGCCCTGGCCGTCGTCCTCGGCGCGCAGCGAGTAGGGGGAGCGCTGCGCGACCTCGCCCTCGGTCGGCACCGTGACGGGGACACCCTCGATCCACAGCATTCCCGAGTCGGACGGACCGGCGCCGCCGCGGCGGCTGGTGGCGAGGTCGGTCTCGACGCGCAGCCCGACGCTCTGCAGCTCCATGATCAGGCTCGCCACGTCGCTGCTCGCAGGCCGTCCGTCGACAACCGTCATGCGCCACCCTCGCCGTTCACTGAAGTGAATATTCGTGTCACATAGGAAACCTGAAGCGGGGCGCGTGTCAAGAAGTACCCGGAGGGCTCCGCCCCCCGTGTACGCCCCGACGGCACGATCCGCGACGGGTGGTGACCCTACGTCAGTCCGCGGCGAGCAACCGCGCCCGCCGGGCCACGATGCCCGGCCGTCGGGCGTCGGCGAGCGGCAGCAGCTCGACGAGCCGGTCGTGGACCTCGAGGTCGGCGCGCCCGCACGGGTGGTCGGCGAACGCCGCGAGCAGCTCCGGGTCGCCGGAGGCGAGCACCCCACGGCGCAGTCCCGCCTCCAGCTCGTCGCGCAGCTCCCGGATCGCGGGCGCCTCCGAGCGCGGCAGCAGCGCGCCGCGGCAGGTGCGCAGCGCCTCGGCCACCCGCCCGGCCAGCAACGCGCGCCGGGCCGCGGCGAAGTCGGTGTCGACGTCGGCCGCCAGCCGGTAGGGACGGGTGGCGAGCACGTCGGTCCCGATGAGGTTGCGCAGCCGCATGATCTCCCCGCGCACGGTGGTCGGGTTGCCGTCCTCGCCGTAGAGCATCAGCGCCAGCTGCTCGGCCGTCAGCCCCGCCGGGTGCAGCACCAGCGCGGCGAGGACCTCCGCGGGCCGAAGCGTCAGCGGCACGGTCCGACCGTTGATCAGGACGGTCGGGGTGGCGTCGGTGAGGAACCGCAGCGACAGCACCCGCCGCCGCGACCCGCCGGACCGGCGCGGCGCGCGCAGCAGGTAACACTCCGGCAGGGGCTCGACGACCATCTCCCTGCCGTCGTCGAGCCGGACCCGGTCGCTGCCCTCGGCGAGCTGCACCCGATCGGGCCAGGTGCCGTACGGCTCGCCGGCGATGATCCGTCCGGTCGGGGTGACGAGCGCGCCGGCGCGCCCCCGCAGGCTCGCCAGGTGCGGCATGTTGCGCACGCGCAGCCGCTCGTCGGCGATCGCGAGCCGCACCCGCAGCTGGTTCTCGGCCAGCTGCGCGGTGGCCGACACCAGCTGCATCATCGCCGGGTGCATGGTGTGCAGCGGCCCGCTGATGTCGATCGCGCCGAGGATCGTGCCGGTGTCGGGGTCGTGCACCGGAGCGGCGGCGCAGGTCCACTCGTGGCAGGTGCGCACGAGGTGCTCGGCCGAGTGGATCTGCACCGGCGCGTCGACCGCGAGCGTGGTGCCCATCGCGTTGGTGCCGATCGCCTCCTCCGACCACGCCATCCCGGCCGAGAGGCCCACCCGGTCCGCGCGGTGCAGCAGCGCGTTCGCGCCTTCGCGCCAGAGGATGTTGCCCTCCGCGTCGGTGACGAGCATGACGTGCATGGCCTCGTCCGCGATGCTCACGAGCGTGCTGCGCAGCAGCGGCATCACGTCGTTGAGCGGGTGCGCGGCGCGGATCTCCGGGAGCTCGTCGTCGGCGAACACCGCGGGGGGAAGGTGGCGGTCCGGGTCGACGTGCGCGGCGAGGCTTCGCCGCCAGGACTCCGAGACGAGCGTGCGGGGGGCGGGCGCGCCGTCGTCGCCGGAGAGCACGGCCTCGAACACCTCGTGCAGCAACCGGGCGTGGTCGCACAGGTCGCCGTCCGGGACGTCCGGTACCCGGCCGGGCACTCCCCACGTCCCGATCCCGCGCGTCATCCCTGCTCCGACCGTCGGCTCCGCCACCACGGCCGTCATCGGCGCGCGGTCGGGTCATCATCACCCCGGCTCCCGGCGGGCGGCAAGGCGGGCCCGCAGCCCGTGGACCGGAGCGTGCAACGTGCGCGCAACGTGATGTTTCCTACCGTTCGCCCACCGCCGACGACGTCGGCTCCGTCCCGGGTGACCCCCAGCCCGACGGCGCCGCCCACCACTTGCGTCAAGGAGGTCCGGCAGTGACGAGCGAGGCCGTGCTCGCCCCCCGATCCCCGGTCGTCCGGCCGGTCGCCGACACGCCTCCGGTCCGGTGCCGCACCGCGCGGCTGCTGCTGGTGGACAGCGAGGCGATCGCCCGCTTCGGCCTGCGGCAACTGTTCGCGGCGGATCCCGAGCTCACGGTCGCCGGCGAGGCAGGCACGGCACGCGACGCGTTGCTCATGGCCGACCGCTGCCCGCCCGACCTCGTCGTGCTCGACATCGACCTCGGCCGCGGCGACGGCGCCGACCTGGCCCGGATGCTGCTGGATCGCCACAAGGGCGTGCGGGTGCTGGTCCTGACCGGCTCGCGCGACCGCGAGCTGATGATGCGCGCGATGCGCCTCGGCGTGCACGGCTACCTCGGCAAGGGCGCCGAGACCGGTGAGATCACCCGCGCGGTGCACGCGCTGCTGCGGGGCGAGAGCGTGTTCGACACCCGGGGCGGCCCGGTCGTGCTCGACGTGCTGCGCGACGAGGACCGGCCCGCCGTGCGCACCCTCGGCGCCGCGACCCTCACCGAACGGGAGAACCAGGTGCTGCGGCTGCTGGCGGTCGGGATGTCCAACCGCGAGATCGGCCGCCGGTTGCTGATCAGCGAGGCCACGGTCAAGTTCCACGTCCGCAACCTGCGCGACAAGCTCGAGGTCCGCCGCCGGACCGAGATCGTCTACACCGCGACCCGGCAGGGCATCGTCTGACCCGTTTCGCGGCAGGAGTCGCGGACCGGGGGTGCTGCGATGACCGCCCACCACCTCGGCACGGCGACCGGTGCCGGGTACGTGGTGGATGCGGCTTCGGCTGTCCACGATAGGCAACGGCATTTATGATGCTCAACGGTCCGTGGCCGCGGACGCCCCTCGCCGGGGGCCGAGCACCAGCGTGGAGGCGACGTGATGGCCGTGCCCGGTCCGGACACCGCCGAGCCGGTCGGCGCGGGGTGGGAGTCCGTCGTGCTGGCCATCGGGCCGAAGCTGCGCGACGCGCGCCAGCACCTCGGCCTGTCGTTGCAGCAGCTCGCGGGCCGCTCCGAGGTGTCCGCGGCGGCGATCCACAAGGTCGAGCGCGGCGACATGGTCCCGACGATCACCACGTTGCTCAAGCTCGCCGCCGCCCTCGGCGCGCCCATCACGCACTTCGTCGGCGACGGCGACCCGGCGGCCCCGGTGGCGGTGCACGTGCCCGCCGACGCCCGCCAGGCCCCGCCCGCGACCTGGGCGCCCGCCGCCCGCGGGGTCGCCGCGTCCGGGGTCGCCGCGCCCACCGAGCTGCTGCGCGCCGGCGGCGTGCTCGCCGAGGTCGAACCCGGCGGGGCCAGCGGCGACACCCGGCCGCTGCGCGCGGGGGAGGAGGTGGTGCACGTGCTGGACGGGACGCTGGTGGTCGAGGTGGCGGGCGTGCGGCACGTCGTGCGGGCCGGCGACACCCTGCACTACCCCACCGACCGCCCGCACGAGTGGCACAACCCCGGCCCGGCCGCGGCGCGCGCCATCTGGTTCACGGTGCGCGGATGACGGTGCCCGCCGAGCTGCTGCCCGAGCTCGTCGCGTCCGTGCTGGCCAACCCCGGCCTGCGGGCCAAGGCCGAGATCGGCCTGGTCGGCGAGGTCATCGGCGGCACCGACTGGCTCGGCGGGCCGGGTGACGACGGCGCCGTGGTGCGCGCGGGCGGGGTGGACGTCGTCGCCTGCGGGGAGGCGCTGTTCCCGCCGTTCGTCGCCGCCGACCCGCACGGCGCCGGGTTCGCCGCGGTGCTCACCAACGTCAACGACCTCGCGGCGATGGGCGCCGAGCCCCTCGGCATCGTCGACACCGTGATCGGCGGCGTGGAGCTCGCGCGCGCCGCGCTGGCCGGGATGCGGGAGGCGTCGCGGCTCTACGACGTGCCGATCGTCGGCGGGCACCTGACGATCCACGACGGCCCGCCGTCGATCTCCGCCTTCGGGGTCGGCCACGCGCCGGCGCCGCTGTCGGTCACCCGGTCCGCACCCGGGCAGTCGCTCGTGGTCGCCGCCGCGCTGGACGGCGTCATGCGCCCGGACTTCCCCTTCTTCCCCGCGTTCGGCTCCCGCGGCGAACGCTGCGCCGGCGACGTCCGGCTGCTGGCGGACCTGGCCGCCGCCGGCACCTGTGTCGCGGCCAAGGACATCAGCATGGCGGGGCTCGTCGGGTCGCTGGCGATGCTGCTCGAGCACGGCGGGCTCGGTGTCACCGTCGACCTCGACGCCCTGCCCGCCCCGGCCGGGGTCCCGCTCACCGCCTGGCTCAACTGCTTCCCGAGCTTCGGCTTCCTGCTGTGCGTGCCGCCGGGCCGGGAGGACGAGTGCGTCGCCGCGTTCGCCGCTCGCGAGCTGGCGGCCGCCGTGGTCGGCGAGCGGGCCGTCGTGCTGCGGCTCGACGAGTTCCGCGTCACCGGCCTACCCACGGGGGCTCCGCCCCCGTGAGCCCCCGACCGCGCGGACGCCGCTGCGCGGCGGCTGCTCGACGTTCCGACGAATCCGAGCGGCTCCGCCGCGGATTCGTCGGTCAGCCGAAGAAGACCTCCGCCTCGGCGTAGAGCGCCGGGTCGACGAGTTTGAGCTCCCTCGTGGCCTCGGACAGCGGGACGGTGACGATGTCGGTGCCGCGCAGCGCGGTCATGCAGCCCCACTCGCCGGCGGCGACCGCGTCGATCGCGTGCAGGCCGAACCGGGTGGCGAGCCAGCGGTCGCGCGCGGTCGGGCTGCCGCCCCGCTGCACGTGCCCGAGCACCGTGGTGCGGGCCTCCTTGCCGGTCCGCGACTCGATCTCCCGCGCCAGGTAGTCGCCGATCCCGCCGAGCCGGACGTGCCCGAACGCGTCCCGCTCACCGGTGAGCAGCACCTCGTCGCCGTCCTTGGGCTTGGCCCCCTCGGCGACGACGATGATCGGCGCGTAGTCGAGCCGGAACCGCGACTCCACCCAGTCGCAGACCTGGTCGATGTCGAACTTGATCTCCGGGATGAGGATCGCGTTCGCCCCGCCCGCCATGCCCGAGTGCAGCGCGATCCATCCCGCGTGGCGCCCCATCACCTCGACGATCAGGGCGCGGTGGTGCGACTCCGCGGTGGTGTGCAGCCGGTCGATGGCCTCGGTCGCGATCGTCACGGCGGTGTCGAAGCCGAACGTGTAGTCGGTGCCGTTGAGGTCGTTGTCGATCGTCTTCGGCACGCCGACGACCTTCACGCCGACCTCGTGGAGCTTCGTCGCGACGCCGAGCGTGTCCTCCCCGCCGATCGCGATCAGCGCGTCGACGCCGAGGTTCTGCAGGTTGCGACGGATCCGGTCGACGCCGCCCTCGATGGAGAACGGGTTGGTCCGCGACGAGCCGAGGATCGTGCCGCCGCGGGGCAGCAGGCCGCGCACCGCGGGGATGTCCAGCGGCTTGGTCAGCGCCTCCAACGGCCCGCGCCAGCCGTCGCGGAAGCCGAGGAACGAGTAGCCGTACTCGGGCACGCCGCGGCGGACGATCGCCCGGATGACCGCGTTGAGGCCGGGGCAGTCCCCGCCCCCGGTGAGCACGCCGACGCGCATGGACGGTCCGTCCTCTTCATCGGTAGATGGTCGGCCCCACGCTAGCGAGGGCGGTGCCCGCCCGCCCGGCCGGCCTCGGCGCCGACGCTCCGGCCGTCGGCCACCCCGCCTCACGCCCCCGCGACGTGGTCCACCAGGCCGTAGCGGCGGGCCTCGGCCGCGGTGAACCACCGGTCCCGGTCGCCGTCGGCGACGATCCGCTCGACCGGCTGCCCGGTGTGCCGGGCGGTGATCTCGGCGATCTCCCGCTTCATCTCCCGCAGCGCCGCGGCCCGGATGACGATGTCGGTCTCGTTGCCGCCGACCCCGCCGTGCGGCTGGTGCATCAGCATCCGGGTGTGCGCCAGCGCGTGTCGTTTGCCGGGCGCGCCCGCGGTGACGAGGAACTGGCCCATCGACGCGGCGAACCCGACGGCCCAGGTGGCGACGTCCGGCCGGATCAGCTGCATCGTGTCGTAGATCGCCATCCCCGCCGACACCGAGCCGCCGGGCGAGTTGACGTAGAAGGTGATGTCGGCGTCCGGATCCTCGGCGGCGAGCAGCAGCAGCTGCGCGGTGATCCGGTTGGCGGCGTCGTCGTCGACCTCGCTGCCGAGGAACACGATGCGCTCGGCGAGCAGGCGCTCGGCGACGGCGTCGTTGCCGGCCGGCGCGGCGGCGCGCAGCACGGCCCCCGACCCGACCGGTGGGGTGGGCTGCTGCGCGTTCGGATGCGGGATGCGCACGGGTCCTCCTCGGGACGGTGGGGGTGCGGACGGGCGACGACGCTATGGCCGCACCCGCCCGCCACGACCCGGGTTTCGCTGTGGGCCGCGATGTTCGCCCGGGGCGATCGCGGTTCACCCGCGCCGCCCGGGGTACCGGGGCGATGTGTCCGAGCCGCGAAGCCCCTCCGTCGACGAGCGGCCCTCCGTCGACGGGCAGCACAGCCGCCCTCCCGGAACCTCCGACGCGCTCGTCGCGACCGTCGGTGCGTTCAGCGAGGCACTGGAGCGCATCGAGCGCGCCCGCGGTGCCCTGTACGAGTTCCACCAGCTCACCGGTGGCGCCGACGGGATGCTCGACGAGGTCGTGGCCGGGTTGCGCGAGGCCGGGTTCGACGAGCTCGCCGGGCATGTCGAGGAGGAGCTGATCGGGCGCAACGTCGTCGAGGGCCGGTGGAGCTTCCAGCTCGTCGAGGACTACGACGACGACTACTACGCTGTCTGGCGCGAGCTGGAGCGGACCGTGCGCGAGGAGACGCTCGGTGGGCGCCGGCACGTGTTCGAGGCGGAGATGAAGCAGCGGCGGCGGACCGCGGGCCGGCGCGGGCACGAGGCGACGCCGGAGGGCTGACGCCGACGCAGGTGCAGGTCGTTGTAGCCTCGGGTGTCCGTCCGGTCCGGAGCCGCGTCGCGTCGTCGTCGGAGGAGCCCGCTGCGTGGCCCGATCCCGTCCCGACGACCGGCCCCGTCCCGAAGACCGGCCGGAGTCGCTGCCGCTGCTCGGTGGGCACCGCCCCGGCCGGCCGTTCACCTGCGGGTACCGGTGCGGAGACGCCTGTGCCCAGCCGCCGTCCAACCCCGTCGCCGGCGCCGACGACCGCGAGCGGCCGACGTTCACCCGCCGTGGCGCGCTGCGCGCCGGGGCACTGCTCAGCCTGACCGCGGCCGCGGGCATGTCGGCGCTGAGCGGCCCGGCGACCCCGGGTGCGCGGCAGGGCGTGGCGCCCCCGCGGGGCCTCGACTACCGGCCGGTTCCGGTGACCTCCGCCGACGCGATCACCGTGCCGCCCGGTTATGCGGCCGAGGTGCTGATCCGCTGGGGCGATCCCGTCGTGCCAGGGGCACCGGTGTTCGACTTCGAGCACCAGACCGCGCAGGCGCAGGCCCGGCAGTTCGGCTACAACTGCGACTTCTGCGGGCTCCTGCCGATCGCGGGCACCACCGCCGAGCGGTACGTCATGATCGCCGGGCACGAGTACACGATCGAACCGCTGATGTTCCGGGGGTACGACCCCGACGAGCCGACGGAGGAGCAGTACCGGATCGCGCTGGCGGCACACGGGCTGACGGTCGTCGTCCTCGAGCGGGACCGCGGCACCGGCCGGCTGCGGGTGGTGCTCGACGACCGGCTGAACCGGCGCCACACGGCGACCTCGGAGTTCGCCCTGGACGGGCCGGCCGCCGGCTCGCCGCTGCTGCGCACCTCCGCCGACCCGTCCGGGACGCGGGTGCTCGGGACGCTCGGCAACTGCGCCGGCGGGGTCACGCCGTGGGGCACGTTCCTGTCCGCCGAGGAGAACGTCGGCCACTACTTCGCGAACGCCGCGGGCATCGCCGACCGGGCGGTGCGCCGGTGGGCGGCCCGGTACGGCTTCTCGGCCGGGCGGTCGAAGCGCCGGTGGGAGCGTTTCGACCGCCGGTTCGACCTCGCTGCCGAGCCGAACGAGGCGCACCGCTTCGGCTGGGTGGTGGAGGTCGACCCGATCGACCCGCAGGCGCCGCCGGTCAAGCGCACGGCCCTGGGCCGGTGCCGGCACGAGGGCGCCACCGTCCGGCTCACCGCCGACGGGCGGGCGGCGGTGTACATGGGCGACGACGAGGCCTTCGAGTACGTCTACAAGTACGTCTCCGACGAGACGATGATGCCCTACGGGAGCCGCCGCGCCCGCGAGCACAACAGCGGCCTGCTCGCCCGTGGCACCCTCTCCGTCGCGCGCTTCACCGGTGACCCGCGCGCCGGCGGGCCCTCCGGGGGCACGGGTGAATGGGTCCGGCTCGCTGCCGGGGCGCGGTCCTACGTCGAGGGGATGAGCGCCGAGGAGGTGTACGTCCTCACCCGCGAGGCCGCCGACCGCGTCGGCGCGACCCCGATGGACCGGCCCGAGGACATCGAGGCGAACCCGCACACCGGGCACGTCTACCTCGCGCTGACCAGCAACGTCGGCCGCGGGCCGAGCGCCGACCGGCCCGACCCGCGGCCGCTGAACCGGCATGGGCACGTCGTGGAGCTCGTCGAGGACGGCGGCGACGCGGCCGCGGAGCGGTTCACCTGGTCGATCCTGCTGGCGTGCGGCGATCCCGCCGACCCGCAGACGTGGTTCGCCGGGTTCGACCCGAGCGGCGTGAGCCCGATCAGCTCGCCGGACAACCTCGCGTTCGACCCGCACGGCAACCTGTGGATCTCCACCGACTCGCGGCGCGAGCTGGGGATCAACGACGGGCTCTACGGCGTCTCGCTGTCGGGCCCGACCCGGGGTCGCACGACGCTGTTCGCCGCCGTCCCGTTCGGCGCCGAGGCCGCGGGGCCCGTCGTCACCGAGGAGTTCGTGCTGCTCTGCGCGCAGCACCCCGGCGACGTCGACGGCGCGTCGCCGCGGGCGCCGGCGTCGACGTGGCCGGACGGGCCGGGAACCCAGCCGCGGCCGTCGGTCGTGGCGATCCGGCGGGTCGGCGAGGACGGGCGGCCGGGCCGGATCGGGGTCTGAAGCGCCCGCGCGCGGCTCAGTGCTTGCGCACCACGGTCTCGGGCCGGCCCGGTCTCCAGATCGTGACGTCCATGTGGCCGTCGACGATCTCGACCGCCGAGGCGCCGGTCAGCTCGGCGACGTAGAAGTGGTCGAACTCCTGCCCTCGCAGGTCGAGCCCGATCTCCTCGAACAGTGCGTCGGCGAAGCGCTGGTGCAGGCCACGGTCGGGGTCGTGGACCACGGTGCCCCACAGCTTGGCGTCGCCGTCGGAGACGGAGGTGTCGACGGTGGCGGTGTGCAGGCAGAACCGCGGGTCCCGGCCCAGGTCCCGGAACTTGGTGGTGTCCGGCATGCCGACGATCAGCAGCCGGCCCTCGAAGATCCTCGGCTCGATCGGGCTGATCCGCGGGTAGCCGTCCGAGCGCAGCGTGGCCAGCATGCACAGGTTCCCGGTGGCGGCGTGGCGGCGCGCGAAGATCGCGGCGATCCGCGGCGCGGCCCGGGTGAATTCCGTCCAGGTGCTCATCGGGCCATCATGCGTCCCGGCACAAGGCTCGGGCGCCGGTCAGCCGCAGGCCTCGGCGGTCGGCTCCCCGTCGGGGGCGCGGCGCTCGAACGAGACGTGGACGTGGTCGTAGTGGTTCGCGGTGTCGCCGCCCCGGTCGGCCATGTACTCCCAGCCGTCGCCGTAGTTGATCCGCTGCTCCCAGATGACGTACTCGACGCCCAGTTCCTCCTGGTTGGCCAGGGCGCACTCGGCGATCCGGTCGCCCCGCTCGCCGCGCGTCATGAAGTCGACGGCGTGGCCGCTGGGATGGTCCGAGTAGGACCCCGAACGGCTGGCCACCCCGATGAGCGTCGGCCGGTCGTAGAGGCACGACAGGAAGCGGGCGCCGTCGCGCACCCACGGCTTGACGCCGCCGAGCCCGCCGAGGTCGGCGTCGCAACGGGCGCGCGCCTCCCGGGCCAGCCGCTCCTCCTCCGCGCGCCGGGCGAGATCCGCCAGGCCGGCGGCCTTGAGCAGGCCGGTGGCGTCGACCGTCGGCTGCGGCTCGGGGGCGACCGTGCCGAAGCTCGACACCAGACGGACGCCGGCGGGGCCGGGCAGCCCGGTATGGGCGCCCGCGGCGTCGGCCGAGAGCCGCAGGACGGTGGCCGTCGGGGCGGTGTCGGCGACCGCGGGCGCCTCGCCGACGAGCGCGACGGCCGGCGAGACGAGGCTCAGCGCGCCACCGGCCGTGGCGGCGGCGCTCAGCCCGGTGCGCAGCGCGCTGCGCCGGGCCGCGGCGTGCCCCGCACGGCGGCGCGCGGGCCCGTCGGGGGGCGGCGTCGGACGCGGCGGCGCACCGGCGGAGGGGAGCTGCCGCTGGTGCGCGAGCCGGCCACTGGGGGAGCGGTGCCGGGACACGACCTCACCTGTCGGACATCTGTGACCCCCGAACGGGGGCGGATCGTGACGGCCCGGCGGACGTCCGGATGGGGAGTCCGGCGGATCGGGGGATCCGTGTCCGGGGGCTTGCGGGCCGCTGTGATCCGCGACCGAACATAGCGGAACGGTCACGCAGCGGCGGGGAGGCGTGACCCTCGGTGAGTCGGGCGTCCGCTGTGGAGCGACGAGCGGCAGCGGCTCAGCACGGGGTCGGATCGCCACTGCCGCCGGAGCTGTTGAAGGAGATGTGCACGTGGTCCATGTGGTTGGCCGTGGCGCTGCCGCGGTCCTCCATGGTCTCCCAGCCGCTGCCGGTGTTGATCCGCTGCTCCCAGATCACGTAGGTGATCCCGAGGGCGTCCATGTTCTCCAGCGCGCAGGCCGCGATGGCGTCGCCGGTCGACCCGCTGGTCATGAGGTCGAGCGCGCGGCCCGACGGGTGGTCCGAGGCGTTGCCGCGGCTGCCGACGCCCAGCATCGGCGGCCGGCCGAACTGGCAGCCGAGGAACTGGGCGGCGTCGGCGACCCACGACTGCACCGGGCCGAGCCCGGACGTGTCGAGGTCGCAGCCGAGGGCGGCCCGGCGCTCGGCCTCCTGAGCGGCTTCCTCGGCCGCCCGGCGCTCGGCCTCCTCGCGCTCGCGGGCGGCCTCCGCCGCGGCCCGCGCCTCGGCCTCGGCCCGGGCCCGGGACTCCTCCGCGCGCTGCACGGCCTCGACGAGGTCGGTCGCGTCCACGACGTCCGTCGCCAGGACCACCGGTACGACCTGCGGCGAGCCGGGTACCTGGCCGGGTGCGAGGCCGGGCGGGCCCGCGCTCGCCCCGGAAAGGCGCAGGACCGCGCCCTCGGGACCGGCGGCCGTACCGTCGTCGGCCGCCGTCCCGCTGCCGGCGGCCGGCTCGTCGAGCGGGGCCGCCGCTGCCACGAGGGACAGGGCGCCGCCGGCGACGGCGACTGCGGAGGCGCCCCGGCGGACCGGGGCGGTGAGCGCCGCACGCCACGCACCGGGCCCGGCCGCGCGGCGGGTGACCGCGGCGGCGGGCTGTCGGCGTGGGCGTCGGCTCTGGGGGGAGCGATGCCGAGCCACGAACTACCTTCCGATCGGCGGCCCGACCGGACGCGTTGGGGGGAGCCAGGGGAGCGTGTCCGGTCCGTGACCGTGCCGTCATGGAGCCGTGAGCAACCTAAGCCCGACCGGCGCGTCGGCAACCCGACGACCCCACCGGGAGAGACGACCGGACCGCCGGCCGCGACGAGCGGGCCGCCCACTGCTCCGCTCGGAGCAGTAGGTCGGCCTCGGCGCCGGCCGGTCTACCGAACGTCGCGGTACGCCGGCGCCCGCCTCGGTCCCCGCCGCGGACTCGCCTCCAGCAACGGCAGCGTCCGCGGCGCCACCACGACCGAGAGCACGACGACGCTGGTCGACCGGGCCACCGTCGCCGAGCGGTCCAGCGCCAGCAGCGTCTCCTGCAGGTCCTGGTGAGAGGACGCGGCGAGCCGGCACAGCACGTCCGACGACCCCGTCGTCGCGTACGCCTCCAGCACCGCGGGCAGCGCGGCCAGCTCCGCGGCCACCTCGTCCAGCGCGCCCTGCGCGATCTCCAGTGAGACGAAGGCCTGCACCGGGAACCCGGCCGCCTCGACGTCGACGTCCGGCCCGTACCCGGTGATCACGCCGCTGCGTTCGAGCCGGTCGAGCCGCGCCTGCACGGTCCCGCGGGCCACGCCCAGCGTGCGCGACAGCTCCAGCACCCCGGCCCGCGGGCTCTGCCGCAGCGCGCGGATCAGGTCGACGTCGAGGGCGTCCACCACGCCTCCGAAATGGTCACGATGAGCAGCTGAGGCCCCGACGACCGGGACAATCTGGTCAGCCCGTGCACCTCGAGATGCATCGGTTGCGAGGGTAGCGCCGGCGCGCTGTCCTGGTCGGCGACCCGCCTACGAGGAGGACCGCCATGACCGTCGCCACGACCCTCACCAGCCAGGAGCGGCTCGCCCGCCTCGACCTCGACGCGCTGCGCCGGCTCGTCGGCTTCGTCGAGCACGACCCCGCGGACGACCCGTTCCCGGTCACCGGCTGGGACGCCGTCGTGTGGGTCGTCGGCAACGCGACGCAGGCCGCGATGTACCACCGGCTCGTGCTGGGAATGGAGCTGGTCGCCTACTCCGGCCCGGAGACCGGCAACCGCGACCACCGCGCCTACGTGCTGCGCGCCGGCGCCGTCCGGTTCGTGCTCAAGGGCGGGGTGGACCCGGCGAGCCCGCTGCTGGACCGCCACCGCCGCCACGGCGACGGCGTCGTCGACATCGCGCTGGAGGTGCCCGACGTCGACCGCTGCGTCGCGCACGCCCGCGCGCAGGGCGCGACGATCCTGGAGGAGCCGCACGACCTCGCCGACGAGCACGGCACGGTCCGCACGGCCGCGCTCGCGACCTACGGCGACACCCGCCACACGCTCGTCGACCGCTCCCGCTACACCGGCCCGTACCTGCCCGGGTATGTCGCGCGGACCGCGTCGGCCGCTCCCGTCCAGCCGGCGTTCCGCGCGCTCGACCACGTCGTCGGCAACGTGGAGCTGGGCCGGATGGACGAGTGGGTGGACTTCTACCACCGCGTCATGGGCTTCACCGACATGGCGGAGTTCGTCGGCGACGACATCGCGACCGAGTACTCGGCGCTGATGAGCAAGGTCGTCGCCAGCGGCGACCACCGGGTGAAGTTCCCGCTCAACGAGCCCGCGGTCGCCCGCAAGCGCTCGCAGATCGACGAGTACCTGCAGTTCCACGACGGACCGGGCGTGCAACACCTGGCGCTCGCCACCGACGACATCCTCGCCACCGTGGACCTGCTGCGTGCCCGGGGCGTCGAGTTCCTGCACACGCCCGCCTCCTACTACTCCGACCCCGGACTGCGCGCCCGCATCGGCGAGGTCCGGGTGCCGATCGACGAGCTGGCCGCCCGCGGGATCCTCGTCGACCGCGACGAGGACGGCTACCTGCTGCAGATCTTCACCCGCCCGATCGGCGACCGGCCGACGGTGTTCTTCGAGTTCATCGAGCGCCACGGCTCGCTGGGTTTCGGGAAGGGGAACTTCAAGGCACTGTTCGAGGCGATCGAGCGCGAGCAGGAGAGGCGGGGCAACCTCTGATGGCCTACTACCGCAGCGTCGGCGACGTCCCGCCGAAGCGTCACACCCAGCACCGGCGGCCCGACGGTGGTCTGTACCGCGAGGAGCTGGTCGGCGAGGAGGGCTTCTCGTCGGACTCGTCGCTGCTCTACCACGCCGGCCTGCCGTCGGCGATCGTCGACGCCCGGGTCTGGGAGCTGCCCGACCAGGCGACGGAGCCGAACGCGCCGCTGCTGCCGCGCCACCTGCGGCTGCACGAGCTGTTCGCGGGCGAGGACCGGCTCGGGTCCTCCTCGGGCCCGGTCGACGCGGTCACCGGCCGCCGGCTCGTGCTGGGCAACGCCGACGTGCGGATCTCCTACGTCGTCGCGGGCGAGCCGAGCCCGCTGTACCGCAACGCGGTCGGCGACGAGTGCGTGTACGTCGAGTCCGGATCGGCGACGGTGGAGACGGTGTTCGGGACGCTCGCCGCCCGGCCCGGCGACTACGTGCTCCTGCCCCGGGCGACGACGCACCGCTGGGTGCCCGACGGCGAGGAGCCGCTGCGGCTGTACGCGATCGAGGCGAACTCCCACATCGCGCCACCGGGGCGCTACCTCTCCCGGTACGGGCAGCTGCTCGAGCACGCGCCCTACTGCGAGCGCGACCTGCACGGCCCGGGCGCGCCGCTGCTCGTCGACGGCGCCGAGACCGAGGTGTACCTCAAGCACCGCGGGGCGGGCGGCATCGCGGGCAGCGTGCACGTGCACGCGACCCACCCGTTCGACGTCGTCGGCTGGGACGGCTGCCTGTACCCGTACACGTTCAATGTCGCGGACTTCGAGCCGATCACGGGGCGGGTGCACCAGCCGCCGCCGGTGCACCAGGTGTTCTCCGGCGGCAACTTCGTGATCTGCAACTTCGTGCCGCGCAAGGTGGACTACCACCCGCTCGCGGTGCCGGTGCCCTACTACCACTCCAACGTCGACTCCGACGAGGTCATGTTCTACTGCGGCGGCGACTACGAGGCCCGCAAGGGCTCCGGGATCGCCCAGGGCTCGGTGTCGCTGCACCCCGCGGGCCACAGCCACGGGCCGCAGCCCGGCGCGGTGGAGCGGGCACTCGGAGCGGAGTTCTTCGACGAGCTGGCCGTCATGGTCGACACGTTCCGGCCACTGGAGCTCGGCGAGGGCGGCAGGGCCTGCGACGACGGCCGGTACGCCTGGTCGTGGGCGGGCGGCCGGTGACCCGCGTCGAGATCCCGCCGGGCCGACCAGGAGGTCGAACAGCGCGGGGACGAGCCGGTAGGCGAGCGTCGCCGGCCCGTTGACCCAGCCGACGCTGCGATCGCGGTGCTGTCCGCCATCGTCCGGGCATGCCCGCGCGGCGCTGCGTCGAACATCCGGGTTCGGCCCGGCGGAGCCGGGGTACCACCTGACCGTGCTGGGACGCGCGATGGGTACGGGACTGCTGGCCGGGCTTGCCGGGGTGGCGGCGATGACGGCGGCCGAGAAGGTCGAGCAGCGGTTCACCGGGCGCCCGGACTCACAGGTACCGGGGATGGTGCTCGCCCGGATGCGCGGCCGTACGCCCGCCACGGGCCCGGGCCTGCAGCGGCGTATGTGGGTGAACCACGTCGGCATGGGCACGGGCGTCGGCGTGGTGCGCGGTCTCATGGCGTTCGCCGGGTTGCGCGGGCCGTGGGCGTCGGCGATGTTCACCGTCGTCCGGCTGACCGCCGACCAGATCGTCGAGAACTGGACCGGCGCCGGCGCGCCACCGTGGACCTGGCCCCGCGACGAGCTCGTCATCGACCTGGCGGGAAAGGCCGTGTACGCGTTCGCCGCCGGCGTGGTGGCCGATCGCATCGCCGCGGCAGCCCCGGACTCCGCCCCCGGGCTGCAACACGCCCGGGCCGCCGGCGGCCACCGCGTGCACGACGTCGGCCCGGTGGCGCCCGCTCGGTGACGAACGCACCCTCCCAGCCGGAAGGTGACGCGGGTGCCTCCCGTCGCCGGTGGGGTCGGTGCATCGGCGGCGCTCGCGCGGGTACTCGTCGCCATGGACATCCAGCGGTTGCTCTCCTCGACGGAGGACCTGCGCCAGGTCGACGGGCCGGCGGCCGCGGCGTCGGCCCACCTGCGACGCGTGCTCGGCGGCACCCGAACCGACCGGTTCCTCCGCGGCTCGTGGCTGGGGCACCCCGTGCACCCGCTGCTCGTCACCGTCCCGATCGGAGCGTGGACCGGTGCGGCCGTGCTGGACGGCGTGCCCGGGCAGCAGGAGGCGGCCCGCCGTCTGGTCGGGCTCGGCGTGGCGTTCACCGCGCCCGCGGTGATCGCCGGGCTGGCCGACTGGAGCGCCCTCGACACCCGCCAGCGCCGCGTCGGCGTCGTCCACGCCGCGACGAACGCCGTCGCCGCCGCCTGCTTCGCGGTCTCCTACCGGCGGCGCGGTCAGGGCAAGCACGCCGCCGGGGCCGCCTGGGGACTCGCCGGGCTGACCTGGGTCGGAATCGGTGGGGCGCTGGGCGGGCACCTGTCCTACGCGCTCGGTGCCGGTGTCGGGCGCTGGCAATGAGTGCCCGGAAGGGCCGGGACGCACCGGGTACGCCGCCGGAATTCACGAGGACCCGCGAGAACCCCACGACGTCGACGAGGACGCCGAGCCGGCGATGACGGCGCCGCGCCCGGGGGAGCGGGATGCAGGTGTACGACGTGGCCGTGGTCGGGGCCGGGCCGGCGGGGGCCGCCGCGGCGATGCGGGCGTTGCAGCTGCGCCCGGACGCGCGGGTGGTGCTGCTCGACGCCGCCGCGTTCCCGCGGGACAAGACGTGCGGCGACGGGGTCGCGGCGCACGTGCTGGACCTGCTCGCGGCCCTCGGCGCCCCGGAGGTCGCCGACCTCGCCCCGGAGGTGCCGCGGCTGCGCCTGCGCAGCCCCGGTGGGCGCGTCGTCGCGCGGCGGTGCGCGCGGCCGAACCGGGTCATCCCGCGGGTCGAGTTCGACGCGGCCCTGGTGGCGGCGGCGGTGCGCCGGGGCGCGGAGCTGCGCCGGCACCGCGTGCGGCGGCTGGCCGTGCACGCGGACCGGGTGGAGGTGGACGACGCGCTGGCGGCGCGGGTGGTGGTGGGCGCCGACGGGGCCAACTCCATGGTGCGCCGGCTGCTCGGCGCCCCGCCGGCTCCGGACGCGGCGACGGCGGTGGCGATCCGTGGGTACGCGGGGACGACGGTGGACCCGGACGCGCTGGTGATCGAGTTCGCGCGGCGCCGGCACCTGTCGTACGCGTGGTCGTTCCCGCTGCGCGACGGCGGCGCGAACGTCGGCTACGGGGTGTTCCACCGGCACGGCGCCGGCACGCGCCGCGACCTGCTCGCCGCCCTCGCCGAGCTGCTGCCGGGGCACGAGCCCGACCCGTCGACGCTGCGGGCGCACCACCTGCCGCTGTCCACCGGCCCGCGGTTCCACCCCGACGGGCGGGTCCTGCTGGCCGGGGACGCCGCGGGCCTGGTCAACCCGCTGACCGGCGAGGGGATCTTCGACGCGGTGGCGTCCGGGGTGCTGGCGGGGCGGGCCGCGCTGCTGGGCGAGGCGGCGGGTGCCGCGCACCGGCGGGCGGTCGAGCACACGTTCGGCCGCCACCACCGGCACACGGGCGCGCTGGCCCGGCTGATGTCGAACGCCCGGTTCGTCGACGCCGCGGTGGCCGCCGCGCACCGGCACGCCGCGGTGTTCGACGCGGCGGTCGACCTGGGGCTCGGCCGGGGCACGGCGCCGCTGGGCGCGCTGGCCCGGGTCGCGGTCAGCTACGCGACGGGCGGCCGCGTCTGACAGCGAGTTCACCGAACGGGGTGGGCTACCCGACGAGCGCCGGACCCGCCGCGACCAGCAGCGCCACCGCGATCCCCGCGACCACCAGCACCGCCCGGAACGGCGCCCGCGACCCCCGCCGGCGGCCCGCGCGGAACCCGGCGGCCAACACCGCCGCGGCGAGCACCGGCACCGCGACCGCCGCCGCGGCCGGTACCGGCGCGCCGACCGCGAGCACCACCGTCGCCGCGAGCAGCGACCCCGCCGCCGCGACCCGGCTGCGGGCGGCACCCAGCCGGTGCGGGAGACCGTGCACGCCGGTGGCGGCGTCGTCGTCGAGGTCGGGCAGAACGTTCGCGAAGTGTGCCCCGGCCCCGAGCAGCGCGCCCGCGACCGGCAGCCACCACGGCGGCAGTGGTGAGCCCGGCAGCGCGAGCACCACGACCACCGGCAGCAGCCCGAAGCAGACGACGTAGGGGACCACCGAGTACTGCGACGACTTCAGTCGCAGGTCGTACGCCCACCCCGCCGCCACCGCCACCAGGTGCGCCATCCCCGCGGCCGGGCCGAGCGCCAGCGACAGCGGCACGCACGCCGCAGCGGCGGCCACCGCCGCGACCCCCACCGTGCGCACCGACACCGCACCCGCGACGACGGGCTTGTCGGCGCGCCCGACGGCGCTGTCGCGCTCGGCATCGAGGACGTCGTTGAGCCAGCCGATCGAGAGCTGCCCGGTGAGCACGGCCGCCGCGATCAGCAGCACGCCCCCCGCCCCGTGCCCGGTGGTGGCGGCCAGCGCGGTGGCCATCAGCGTCACCGCGGCCGTCGGCTCCGGGTGGCACGACCGCAGGAGCGCCACGAGAGGCCGCATGCGGCCCAGTCTGGCAGCCTCGGCGGGTGGCCGTCGCCCCGAACGTCGCGCGTCGGGTTCGCAACGACCCGCGCCAGTACGACGACCTCGCCGACGCGTGGTGGGACCCGCGCGGCCCGTTCGCGATGCTGCACTGGCTCGCCGCCGCCCGCGCCGCCCTGGTGCCGCCGGCGGACCGGACGGACGCCGTCCTGGTCGACCTCGGCTGCGGCGCCGGCCTGCTCGCGCCGCACCTGGCGGGCAAGGGGTACCGGCACGTCGGCGTCGACCTCACGGCGTCGGCGCTCGCGCAGGCCGCCGCGCACGGCGTGCACACCCTGCGCGGCGACGTCACCGCGGTGCCGCTGGCGAGCGGGTGCGCCGACGCCGTCGCCGCCGGGGAGATCCTCGAGCACGTTGCCGACCTGCCCGCGGCGGTGCGCGAGGCCTGCCGGCTGCTGCGCCCCGGTGGCCTGCTCGTGCTCGACACCATCGCCGCGACGGCGCTCGGGCGCTTCGTCGCCGTCACGCTCGCCGAGCGGGTGCCCGGGGGTGCACCGCGGGGCATCCACGACCCCGCGCTGTTCGTCGACCGCGCCGAGCTCGTCCGCGAGTGCGCACGGCACGGCGTGCACCTGCGGCTGCGCGGGATCCGGCCGTCCGCGCGCGGGGTCGCCCGCTTCCTCGCCGGGCGCGCCGACGGCGTCGCGATGGTGCCGGTCCCGACGACGGCCGTGCTGTTCCAGGGCGTCGGGCGGCGCGCCGGTGGTTAGCGCGCCGCAGGTGTGGGACTCCCCGTTGGTGGACAGATCGGCGTATGTCGCGGGATTCGGGACGGCGCTGCCCGGGGGCGGGCTCGCGCAGTCGGACATGTGGGACGGGTACTTCGCCCGGCACTTCAACGGCGACCGGCTCGCCGAGCGGGTGTTCCGCGGCTCGGGCGTGCGGCGGCGGCACGCCGCGATCGACCCGTTGGTCGAGGACGTCTCCGGCTGGTCGACCGGCGACCGCATGCGCCGCTACCTCGCCGAGGCGCTCCCGCTGGGCAAGGAGGCCGTCGGCGCCGCGCTCGCCGACGCCGGGCTCGCCCCCGACGAGGTCGGCCTGTTCGCGGTGGTGTCGTGCACCGGCTACACGACTCCGGGGCTCGACATCCGGGTCGCCGCGGACCTCGCGATGGCGCCGGACGTGCAGCGACTGCTCGTCGGGCACATGGGCTGCTACGCGGCGATCCCGGCGCTCGGCGCCGTCACCGACTTCGTGGTGAGCCGCCGCCGCCCCGCCGTCGCGCTGTGCCTGGAGCTGACCTCGCTGCACCTGCAGCCGGCCACCGGGGCCCCCGACCAGTACGTCTCGCACGCCCTGTTCGGCGACGCGGCGGCGGCCGTCGCCGTGCTCCCGGGCGGTCCGGGTCGTGGCCTGGAGGTCGTCGACGTCGTGGCCCGGACCGATCCGGCGACCGCGGACCACATGACGTGGGATGTCACCGACCTCGGTTTCCGGATGGGCCTGTCCCCGGACGTGCCCGCGGTGCTCGCCCGGCACGTGCGCGACGTCGTCGGCGGGCTGCTCGACCGGCACCACCTGACGACGGCCGACGTCGACGCGTGGGCCGTGCACCCCGGCGGGCCGCGGATCCTGCAGACGGTGGCCGAACGGCTCGCGCTGCCCGACGGCGCGCTCGATGCGTCGTACCAGGTGCTCGCGGAGCGCGGGAACTGCTCGTCCGCGACGGTGCTCCTCGTCCTCGAGGCCCTGCGCGCCGCCGGGCGCCCGCGGCCCGGCCGCGCCGCCGTCGCGATGGCTTTCGGGCCGGGGCTGACGCTGTACACCGCGCTGCTGCGCGGCAGGTGACCGTACGTCGGCGCCATGACGCCGCGCTCAGCGCATCACGGCTCCGAGGTGCGGGACGGGACGGTGGCGGCGACGACCCGGTCCGGGCGGAGCAGCGCGGCGCCGGCGCGGCCGGCACGCAGCCAAGCCCGTAGCGCGCCGGCGTCGTCGACGACAGCCGCGTCGGGTCCGTCACGGGCGTCGGGGGCGTCCGGGACGAGACGGACGGTTCGCGCGCCGAGCCGCCGCGCCCGCTCGGCGAGGCCGGGCGGCACCGCACCGGCCGCGATCAGCGCCCAGCCGACCCCGAGCACGTCGTCGAGCAGGGCGGCGCGCCCGTCGACCCGAACGACCGGTTGCGGGCACACCGTCCCGGGGAGGTCGCGCCGGTGCCGGCGGCGCTCGACGTCCGGTCCGGCGGGGTAGCGGGCGACGATCCCGTGCTGCGCCCGTGCGCGCACCATCGGCACCCGCAGCAGGAGCCCGGCCAGCGGACGGCGCAGCGCGGCGGCGAAATCGCTCCCGCCGGTCATCGCCCGGCCGACGCGGATGGCACCGCGGATCACGGCCTCGGCGTGCGGGGCGCGTTCGCGCTGGTAGGAGTCCAGGACCGGACTCTCGTCGGCGGTGCCGCGCAGGACGGCGGCGAGCTTCCAGGCGAGGTTGTGCGCATCGCGCAGGCCCAGGCCGAGGCCCTCGCCGATGAACGGCGGGGTGAGGTGCGCGGCGTCGCCGAGCAGCAGCACGCGTCCGCGCCGCCAGCGCTGCGCGACGCGGGCGCGGAAGGTGTACTCGGCGGCGCGCACGATCTCCAGGGCGGCGCCGTCCGCCCGCCATGGTGCGGTGAGCTCGGCCAGCCGGTGCGGCCGGGCGAGCTCCGCCGCCGTCTCGCCGGGCAGCATCCGGAACTCGAAGCGGTAGCGGTCCTCGGGCAGGGGCAGGAAGGTCGCGGCGCGGCGGGGGTCGCACAGCTGATCGACCCCGCCCCACGTCGGCAGCGGACGAGCCGAACGGACGTCGACGACGAACCAGCGCTGGGTGAAGCGCAGGTCGCGCAGGTGCGCGCCGATCGCGGTCCGGACGGTGCTGCCCGCGCCGTCGCAACCCAGCACCGCGGCGGCGTCGAGGCAGGTGGTGTCGGCGCCGGCGCGCAGCGTCACGCGGACCGGCGTTGCGGGGGCCTGGGCGAGCCCGGCGACCTCGACGCCCGTCCGCATCGTGACGAGCGGGTGTGCGGTCGCGGCGGCCCGGAGCAGGCGCTCGAGGTCGGGCTGGTCGAACAGGTGCGACTCGGCGTGCCCGTGCCGGCCGGCACCGGTGTCGCGGCGGAACTCGGCGAACGGGCGGGCGCGGGCGTCCAGCAGCCGCAGGCCGGCGGCGGGACGGCTGACGGCCGCGAACGCCTCGGCGAGGCCGAGCCGCTGCAGGATGCGCACGCCCTCGCCGTCGAGGTGCACGGCGCGGGGCAGCGGGTGCGGCTGCTCGGCCCGGTCGACCACGGTGCTGGGGACGCCGGAGTCCGCGAGCAGCAGGGCCGCGGTGAGCCCGGTCGGGCCCGCGCCGACCACCAGCACCTGCCCGCCGCTCCGGTCGGTCACGCCGCCCTCCCGCACCCGACCGCCACGCGTGCCCGTCGGTCGGGGGTTGCGGAGGGACGCTACCGAGCGGCCGACCGCACCGCCCGCCGGGTGGGGCGGCCGGGCCGATTCGGTGCACTCGCGCGCACGGAGGGGTGCACTCGCGCGGGGGTTACTTGTGGTGGCCGCCGTCGGCCCTGCCGGAGCTGTCGATCTCGCCGGAGCCGCCGTCCCCGCCGGGGGCGCCGAACCGCCGGCGCCACCCGCCGCACCGGAACCGCCGGCGCCGCCCGGGGCGCCCGCGCCACCGGCGCCGCTGCCACCGCCCGGGGCGCCCGTGCCGCCGTTGCCGCCGGTGCCCCCGGTGCCGTTGCCGCCGTTGGCGTTGCCGCCGCCGTTGGCCGTGCTGCCCGGGCTGAGGATCGGGACCTGCACCACGGTGCCGGAACCGGCGCCCGCGGTGTTGCCGCCGCCGCCGGTACCGCCGGCACCCCCGGTGCCGGTCCCGCCGCCGCCGCCGGCTCCACCGGCGCCGCCCGCGCCGCCCGCGCCGGAGGCACCCCCCG
>DATLGI010000178.1:0-15994 GCA_035540535.1 Pseudonocardia sp. | reverse complement strand
CCCTTTCCGATGTAGCCCCGACGGGATTCGAACCCGCGCTACCGCCTTGAGAGGGCGGCGTCCTAGGCCTCTAGACGACGGGGCCGGGAGAAATGTGCACCGATTGCGCCGATGCCATTCCTGCTGGGGTACCAGGACTCGAACCTAGACTAACTGAACCAGAATCAGTCGTGCTGCCAATTACACCATACCCCAATGGATCACGGTCAGCCGGGGGCCGGTTCCCGTGTCCTGCGGCGACCACTCTAGCCGAGGCCGCGGGCGTGCTGCACACCGGCCCTCAGCCGGCCCAGGGTACGCTCGCGGCCCAGCAGCTCCAGCGACTCGTAGAGCGGCGGCGACACGGTCCGGCCGCTGACCGCCACCCGCACCGGCCCGAAGGCCTTGCGCGGCTTGAGCCCGAGACCGTCGACGAGCGCGACCCGCAGCGCCGTCTCGATCTCGGTGGCCGTCCAGTCCGCGAGCGCATCCAGGCCGGTCAGGGCCGCCTCGAGGACCGGCACGGCGTCCGGGCCGAGGTTCTTCGCGGCGGCGTCGGGATCCGGCGCGAAGCCGTCCTCGGCGACGAACAGGAACGCCATCATCCGGGCGGCGTCGACCAGAACGACGCTTCGCTCCTGCACCAGCGGCGCGGCGGCCACGAGCAGGAGACGCCGCGCCTCGGCGTCCGCCCGCGCCCAGCCGGCCGCACCGACCGCGTCGGCGAGGTACGGCTCGACCCGCCGGGCGAACTCCTCGGGCGCCAGCAGCCGCAGGTGCGCGGCGTTGATCGCCTCGGCCTTCTTCAGGTCGAACCGGGCCGCATTCCCGGACACGCGCGTGACGTCGAATGCCCGGACCATCTCGTCGAGGGTGAACACGTCGCGGTCCTCGGCGATCGACCAGCCCAGCAACGCGAGGTAGTTCAGCAGGCCCTCGGGGACGAACCCGCGCTCGCGGTAGCGGAACAGGTCCGATTCGGGGTCGCGCTTGGACAGCTTGCGGTTGCCCTCGCCGGTGACCAGCGGCAGGTGCCCGTACACCGGCGGCCCGTTCCCGATCCCGACCCGGGCGAACGCCTCGAACAGGGCGATCTGGCGCGGGGTGGACGAGAGCAGGTCCTCTCCGCGCAGCACGTGGGTGATGCCCATCAGCGCGTCGTCGAGCGGGTTGGTCAGCGGATACAGCGGGGTGCCGTCGCCGCGGGCGAGCACGAAGTCCGGCACCGTGCCGGCGCGGAAGCTGACCTCGCCGCGGACGAGGTCGGCGAACCCGATGTCACGGTCGGGCATCCGCAGGCGGTACACCGGGGCACGGCCGTCGGCGCGGAACGCGACCCGCTGCTCCTCGGTGAGCTCGCGGTCGGCGTTGTCGTAGCCGAGCTTCGGGTCCCGGCCCGCGGCCCGGTGGCGGGCCTCGATCTCCGCCGCCGTCGAGTACGACTCGTAGACCTCCCCGGCGGCGACCAGCTCGGCGAGCGCCTCGTCGTAGCGGGGCCGGCGCTCGCTCTGCCGGTAGGGCCCGTGCGGGCCGCCGACCTCGGGGCCCTCGTCCCAGTCGAGTCCGAGCCAGCGCAGCGCGTCGAGCAGGGCGGCGTAGGACTCGGCGGAGTCGCGGGCCGCGTCGGTGTCCTCGATCCGGAAGACGAAGTCGCCCCCGCAGTGGCGGGCGTGCGCCCAGTTGAACAGCGCGGTGCGGATCAGGCCGACGTGCGGGGTGCCGGTCGGGGACGGACAGAACCGCACCCGGACCTGGGACGGAGTGGTCATGGTGCGGCCAGCCTAGCGAGGCACCCCCTTCCCCTCGGAGGCCCGGCGGCGGTAGAATTCAACGCATGGTGAATACCGGGGGCACGACCTGCGTCGTCGTCGGGGGCGGTCCGGCGGGAATGGTGCTCGGGCTGTTGCTGGCCCGCGCCGGCGTCGCGGTCACCGTGCTGGAGAAGCACGCGGACTTCCTGCGCGACTTCCGCGGCGACACCGTCCACGCCTCGACCCTGACGCTGCTCGACGAGCTCGGCCTCGGCAAGCGCTTCGCGGCCCTGCCGCAGCGGCGGCTCGACCGGGCGCGGGTGCAGCTGGACGGCGGCGCCGTGCAGGTCGCGGACCTCTCCCGGCTGCCGGGGGCGCACCGCCACATCGCGATGGTGCCGCAGTGGGACTTCCTCGACCTGCTCGCCGACGCCGCCGCGGAGGAACCCACGTTCACCCTGGTCCGCAACGCCGAGGTCGTCGGGCTGATGCGCGCGGGTGGGTCGGTGAGCGGGGTGCGCTACCGGAACCGGGTCGACGGGACCGAGCACGCGCTGCGCGCCACCCTGACCGTGGCCTGCGACGGGCGCGCGTCCGCCGTCCGGGCGGCCGCCGGGCTCCGGCCGCGCTCCTTCGGCGTGCCGATGGACATCTGGTGGTTCCGGCTGCCGCGCCGTCCCGAGGACCCCGAGGGAGGCGTCGGCCGCATCACGACCGGCGCGATGGCCGTCATGATCGATCGCGGTGACTACTGGCAGTGCGCCTACGTGATCCGCAAGGGCTCCGACGCGGCCGTCCGGGCGGAAGGGGTGGCCGCCTTCCGCGACCGCGTCACGCGGCTGCTGCCCTGGGTCGCCGACCGCGTCGGCGCGATCGGCTCGCTCGACGACGTCAAGCTCCTGGACGTGCGCCTGGAGCGGCTGCGCCGCTGGTACCGGCGGGGGCTCCTGCTGGTCGGCGACGCCGCGCACGCGATGTCGCCGGTCGGCGGGGTGGGCATCAACCTCGCCGTCGCCGACGCCGTCGCGGCCGCCCGGATCCTCGCCCCTGCTCTGCGCCGCGGCGGCCCGGTACCGGTGGCGGTGCTGCGGCGGGTCCAGCTGCGGCGGTGGTGGCCGACCGCGCTGATCCAGGCGGTCCAGCGGCTCGCGCACCGCCTCGTCCTCGGCCGGGCCCTGCGGGCCGAGCACGAGCCGAGACCGGCGGCACCGGCCGCGCCCGTCGCGCTGGGCGGCACGGGCGGGACCCCGGCCGACCCGTCGGGGCTGCCGCTGCCGCTGCGGATGCTCCAGCGGTTCCCGGCCCTGCAGGCGGTGCCCGCCCGGCTGATCGCGATCGGCCCGCTGCCGGAGCACGCGCCCACCTGGGCCCGCCGCACGCCCCTGCCGGTCGCTCCGGCACCCCCCGGTCGCTGACCGCGGCCCCCACCGGACGGGTGCGGGGTCGACGTCGGCGATGCCGCCCCGCGAGCGTGCACGGCGGCCGGCTCAGCGGGCGAGGCCGGCGGGCTCGAGCTCGGGGACGGGCGCCCGGTGGCGCAGGGCCGCGTAGGCGAGCGAGTCCACCAGCGCCAGCCAGGACGCCTCGACGACGTTGCCGTGCACGCCCACCGTGGTCCAGGAGCCCTCGTGGTCGGTGGACTCCACCAGCACCCGCGTGACGGCGTCGGTGCCGTGGCCCGCGGAGCCGCCGGCGGGGGCGAGGATGCGCACCTTGTAGTCGGACAGCTCCACCGCCTCCAGCCACGGCCGCGACGGCGTGAGCGCCGCCCGCAGCGCCGCGTCGAGCGCGTTGACCGGGCCGTTGCCCTCCCGGGTGGCGATCAGGCGCTCGCCGTCGACGAGCACCTTCACCGTCGCCTCGGCGACCACGGCGCCGTCGGCGCGGTGCTCGACGATCACCCGGTAGGACTCGAGGGTGAACGGCGGCAGCGCCTGCGAACCGTTGCCGACCGCCGAGCGCATGAGCAGCTCCAGCGACGCGTCGGCGGCCTCGAACGACCACCCCCGCGCCTCCCGGTCCTTGACCGTCGCGACGACCTTCGTCACCGCGTCGGGATGGCCGGCCAGGTCCAGGCCGAGCTCGGTGCCCTTGAGCTCGACGCTGGCCCGGCCGGCCATCTCGGTGACCAGCACCCGTTGCCCGTTGCCGACGTCCACGGGGTCCATGTGGTTGTACAGCTCCGGGTCGACCTTGATCGCACTCGCGTGCAGCCCCGCCTTGTGGGCGAAGGCCGACGTCCCGACGTATGCCTGGTGGGTGTTCGGGGCGATGTTGGCGATCTCCGCCAACGCGTGCGAGGTCCGGGTGAGCTCGGCGAGCGCGCCCTCGGGGAGGACGGGCAGGCCGAGCTTGGTCACCAGGTTCCCGACGACGGCGAACAGGTCGGCGTTGCCGGCCCGCTCGCCGTAGCCGTTCGCGGTGCACTGCACGTGCGTCGCGCCGGCCTGCACGGCGGCCACCGAGTTGGCCACCGCGCAGCCCGTGTCGTCCTGGCAGTGGATGCCGAGGCGGAAGCCGGTGCGGGCGGCCACCTCGGTGACCACCTCAGCGATACCGAGCGGCAGCATCCCGCCGTTGGTGTCGCAGAGGACGATCACGTCCGCGCCCGCGGTGGCCGCGGCCTCGAGGACGCGCAGCGAGGTGTCCGGGTCGAACCGGTAGCCGTCGAAGAAGTGCTCGGCGTCGAGGAACACCCGCCGGCCCTGGGCGCGCAGGAACGCCACGGTGTCGGCGACCATCGCGCAGTTCTCGGCGACGTCCGTGCGCAGCGCGCGCTCGATGTGGCGCCGGTCCGACTTCGCCACCAGCGTGACGACCGGGGCCTGCGAGTCCAGCAGCGCGCGGACCTGCGGGTCGGCGGCGACGGTGAGACCGGCGCGCCGGGTCGCCCCGAAC
Organism: Pseudonocardia sp.; assembly: GCA_035540535.1. Taxonomy (GTDB): domain Bacteria; phylum Actinomycetota; class Actinomycetes; order Mycobacteriales; family Pseudonocardiaceae; genus Pseudonocardia. Next base: position 11,366 of record DATLGI010000178.1, on the reverse strand, counting down.
GCCACGAGCACGGCGTGGCGCAGCTCCAGATCCCCCGCCGCGGCGCGAGCGAAGAACTCGGTGTCCTTGGGCAGCGCACCGGGCCAACCACCCTCGACGTAGCCGACACCGATGGCGTCCAGGTGCCGGGCCACGGCGAGCTTGTCCGCGACAGAGTAGCTGATCCCCTCGCGCTGGGCCCCGTCGCGCAGCGTCGTGTCGTAGACGTGGAAGGCGTCGCCCAGTGGCGTGGCGGCGGGCTCGGTTCGGGACATGGCGCGGGTCTCCTGGCGGTCGGGCGTGATCGGCACAAACAAAAAGACCCCCTGCGAATGCAGGAGGTCTGCGCGTCGGCGGTGGAGCTGTCAGCCGACGCGCTTCTCGATAATGATCACGCTGAGAGGCACGGGCCGACTATGGCACACGCCGCTCGCGGATGTCCAACCGCCCCGTCAGCTGCGGCGCTACGGTGACCGCCGGTCCGCGCCGACCCGGGCCGAACGTGATCGCCGTACCGGGTGAGCGCGTCGGGTGGGCAACCGCCGCCCCGATGCGCTAGAGATGACCCGTCGAGCGCGCGCACCCCGCGCCCGCCGCCGGCCCCGGAGGTCCCGCATGTTCCAGCTCACCGCCCTCTACAACCACCCCGAGGACGCCGCGGCGTTCGACCGGCACTACGACGAGGTGCACGCCCCGATCGCGCGCAAGATCCCCGGGCTCCTGCGCTACACCGTCAGCCGGCCCGGGCCCGACGCCGACGGCAACCCGCCGCAGTACCACCTGGTCGCCGTGCTCGACTGGGAGTCCCAGGAGAGCTTCCAGGCAGGCCTGGCCAGCTCCGAGGGCGAGGCCGCGCTCGCGGACCTGCCGAACTTCGCCGGCGCGGGCGTCACGATGCTGACCGGACCCGCGAACGAGATCTGACGGCCCGCTCCACCCGGACGAACTCAGGCGGGGGCGCCGACACCGTCGCGCAGCACGCGCCGCAGGATCTTTCCGGCCGGTGACCGGGGGATCGCGTCGAGCACGGCCACGTCGGCGAGCCTCTTGTACCCGGCGCTGCGCTCGGCAGCCCAGGCGATCAGGGCGGCGGGGTCGAGCTCGCCGCGGGCGACGACGTACGCGACCGGCCGCTCCCCCGCCCGCTCGTCCGGGCGGCCGACCACGGCGACGTCGGCCACGGCCGGGTGGCGCCCCACCAGCGCCTCCAGCTCGGCCGGCGCGACCTGGAACCCGCTGACCTTGATCAGTTCCTTCACCCGGTCGAGGACGAACACCTCGCCGCCCGCGGTGACGGTGCCGAGGTCGCCGGTGCGCAGCCAGCCGTCCGCGTCGATCGTCGCCGCGGTCGCCTCCGGGTCGCCCTGGTAACCCGCCATCACCTGCGGCCCGCGCACCCACAGCTCGCCGGTCTCCCCGGGGCCGAGGTCCGCGCCGCTGGCCGGGTCGACGAGCCGCGCCTGCGTGTTCGGCACGAGGGTGCCGACGCCGCCGGGGGTGTGGTCGCGGCCGTCGCGGCGGGAGAGCGACACGATCGGGCTGGTCTCGGTGAGGCCGTACACCTGCAGCACCGGGCGGCCCAGCCGGGCGGCGCACTCCGCCTCCAGCTCGGCGGACAGCGGTGCCGAACCGCAGATGACGAGCTCGAGCGAGGACAGGTCGTAGCGGTCGACGGCGGGATGCCGGGCCAGGGCCAAGACCACCGGGGGCGCGGCGGGCAGGACCGTCGCCCGGTGCCGCTCGACCAGCGCCAGGCACTCCTCCAGGTCGAACCGCGGCTGGGTCACGACGGTGGCGCCCGCGCGCAGCGTCAGACAGATCGACGAGCAGAAGCCCGCGGCGTGGAAGAACGGCAGCACCCCGATCACGACGTCCGCCGGCGTCGGGGCGAGCAGCGCCTGCGCCTGGCACACGTTCGCCACGAGGTTCCGGTGGGTGAGCCGCACCCCCTTCGGCAGGCCCGTCGTGCCCGAGGAGTACGGGAGCATCGCGACGTCGGTCGCGGGATTGATCCGCACCCGCGGGACGGGCGCGTCGCCGGCCAGGCGCGCGCCGAACGTGACGGTCCCCGCGGGTGCGTCGCCGAGGACGATCGCTTCGGCGGCTCCGGCGGCGGCCCGGGCCTTCTCCAGGAACGTCCCGACGGTCAGGACCACCCGCGCGCGCGAGTCGCGCAGCTGGTGGGCGATCTCGTCGACGGTGCACAGCGGGTTGACCGGCGTGACCGCTCCCCCGGCGAGTTGCGCGCCGAGCATCGCGACCGGCCACTCGGGCAGGTTCGGCGCGAGGATCGCGAGCACGTCGCCGTGGCCGAAGCCGCGCTCGGCCAGAGCGGCCGCGAACCGGGCCGCCATCGGTCCGATCGCCGAGTGGGTCACGACGCGGCCGGACGGGCCGTCGACGTAGGCGGGCCGGTCGCCGCAGCGCGCGGCGCCCTCCAGGAGGAATGTGGGCAGGTCGACGTCCGGGATCGGGACGGCGGGTTCGGGGCTGGCGATCGGGGACATGGTGTGCTCCTCGGGCGACGGGTGACGCGACGACGCCAGCACACCCGGGATCCGGGCTGTTCCGCGCCGGGGTCCGTCCCTAGTGTTCGGCAGTGATGACCAGCGCCGCGCCGCCCGCCGAGCCGCTCCTCGAGCGGCGGAACGAGCTCGCGGTGATCGAGGCCGCCGTCGCCCGGGTACCGGACGGCCGGGGCGGCACCCTCGTGATCGAGGGGCCGGCGGGGGTCGGCAAGACCCGGCTGCTCGGCGTCGCCCGTACCCTCGCCGGCGACCGCGACATGCTGGTGCTCTCGGCCCGGGCGAGCCCGTTGGAGCGCGAGTTCGCGTTCGGGGTGGTTCGCGGGCTGCTCGAGCCCGCGTTGCGCGCTGCGGACCCGGCCGACCGGGCGAGGCTGCTGGCCGGCGCCGCGCAGCTGGCCGCGCCGGTGCTCGATCCCGGCGCGGAGGTCGGCACGCCGACGTTCGCGACGCTGCACGGCCTGTACTGGCTGCTCGCCGCGCTCGCCGAGCAGCAGCCGCTGGTGCTGGCCGTCGACGACGCCCACTGGGCCGACGTCCCCTCGCTGCGTGCGCTGGCCCATCTCGCGCATCGGATCGACGAGCTGCCGATCCTGCTCGCGCTCACCGCGCGGCCGGCTGAGCCGGGCGCACCCGCCGAGTGGCTCGATGCGCTGCGCGAGGAGGTGGGGACGACGGTCCTGCGGCCGGAACCGTTGACCCCGACGGCCACCGGGTCCCTCGTGCGGGCCGTCCTGGGCGACCGGGTCGACTGCGCGTTCGCCGCGGCGTGTCACGAGGTGACGGGCGGGAACCCGATGCTGCTCGGCGCGCTGGTGCGGTCGTTGCGCCAAGCCGGGGTCCTCCCCCGCGCGGACGCCGTTCCCGCCGTGCACGAGCGGGCGCCGGCGATCGTCAGCGCGTTCGTCCTGCCCCGCCTGCGTCACCTCTCCCGGGAGGACTCCGCCGTCGCCCGCGCGCTCGCCGTGCTCGGGCCGGGGTCGGCGCTGCGCCACCTCGCCGCGGTGGCCGGACTCGACCCGGCCGCGGCCGCGCGGGCGGTGGACCGGCTCGGCGCCGCGGAGCTCGTCGTCGCCGAGCCGGCCCCGGCGTTCGCGCACCCGCTGCTCGGCCAGGTGATCGCGGAGCGGATCCCGGTGGGCGAGCGGCACGCCGCGCACCGGCGGGCCGCCCACGAGCTGGCGGCCGACCACGCGCCGGCGGAGGCCGTCGCCGCGCACCTGCTGCAGGTCGAGCCGTTGCGCGACGCCTGGGCCGTGGAGCGCCTCCGCGCGGCGGCGCGCACCGCGCTGGCCAAGGGCGCCCCGGAGACCGCGATCACCTACCTCGGCCGGGCGCTGGCCGAACCTCCCGGCGACGACGTCCGGCGCGAGGTTCTGTTCGAGCTCGGCGACGCGCTGTGCCGGCACGGTCCCACCGAGGGGTTCGCCCGGCTGGCCGAGGCCCTCGAGCTCACCACCGCGCCCGCCGAGCGGGACCGCATCGCCCTGCAGCTCGCCCGCCGGCTGCTCGTGGCCTGGGAAGTGCCGCGGGCGTTCGCCGTGCTGGAGCGGGCCGTGGCCGAGCTGGACGTGCGGGGCGACGGCGATCCGCAGGCGGCGCTGATGATCCAGGCGGAGCTGGTCGGGCTGGCCCGCGCGGATCCGCGAACCCGGGCAGAGGCACGGCGGCGGCTCGACCGGCTGCGTCCGCGGGCCGGACCGGACACCGCCGCCGGGTGCGCCCTGCTCGCGAACCTCGCCGTCGAGGCGCTGCAGAAACCGGGCCGGGCCGACGAGGCGGTCGCGCTCGCGGTCCGTGCCACGGCGGGCGTCGCCGAGCTCGACGGCGGCCCGTTCGAGATCGGCGTGCTCTACCTGGCGGTCGGGGTGATGCTCGCCGCCGGTGCGCTCGACGAGGCCCTCGTGGCCGCCGACCGCACGGTGGACCGCGTGCGCCGGCGCGGTGCCCGCCCCGAGCTCGGCGCGGCCCTGGCGATGCGGGCCGACGCCGGCGCTCGGCGGGGTGCCCTGCTCGACGCCGACGCCGACGCCCGCCTGGCGCTGGAGATGATCGCCGACGTCGACATGCCGTACCCGCGGCGGCTGCTGACCGGCTACCTGCTGCCGACGCTCGTGGAGCGCGGGCTGCTGGACGAGGCCGAGCGCGACCTCGCCGGCCTCGCCGTCGACCACCACCAGGTGCACCTGCTGGCCGCGGTCGGCCGGCTGCGGACGGCGCAGGGCCGGCCCACGGAGGCCCGCGAACACCTCCTCGACTGCGGGGCGCGGCTGCACCGGCGCGGCTGGAACCACCCCGGACTCGTCCCCTGGCGCACCGACGCCGCGCTCGCCTGCCACCTTCTCGGGGAGACCGAGCGGGCGCGCGAGCTGGCCGGCGAGGCACTGGCGCAGGCGCGGCGGTACGACGCGGCGATCCCCCTGGGCCGGGCGCTGCGCACCACCGGGATGGTGGCGGGTGAGCTGGACGCGACGCGAGAGGCGGTGGCCGTGCTGGCGTCCACCCCGGCGCGCCTGGAGCACGCGCACGCCCTCGTCGAGCTCGGCGCGGCGCTGCGCCGGGCCAACCACCGCGCCGACGCCCGCGAACCGTTGCGCGCCGGGCTGGACCTCGCGCACCGCTGTGCCGCCACGGCGCTGGCCGAGCGGGCCACCGAGGAGCTCACCGCGGCCGGCGCACGCCCGCGCACCCCGCTGCGCACCGGCGTCGAGGCGCTGTCCCCGAGCGAGCGCCGGGTGGCCCGCCTCGCGGCCGAGGGCAGGTCGAACCGGGACATCGCCCAGGCCCTGTTCGTCACGACGAAGACGGTGGAGCTGCACCTGTCCGCGACCTACCGCAAGCTCGGCGTCTCCGCGCGCGGGGAGCTCCGCCGGATGTTCGGTGAACCCCTGGGGTCGCACCCCGACGCGGAGGCGTGCCCGAACCGGGTGAGCTGACACCGGCACCGAGTCCGGGAGGTCATCGTGGAACCCTCGTCGCGCGTCCCCGCGCCCTACGTCGGCGCCGCCGAGCGCGCCCCCAATGGCGTCGTCGGCGGCCAGTTCGCCGCCGCACCCGACGGCGAGGTCGTCGTGTTCCTGATCGGCATGCGCGTCAACCGCTGGCGTCGGGTGCGCAGCTGGTGGCCGGTCTTCGTCGGAATGCCCCGGATGCTCCGCGAGCTGGCGCAGCGACCCGAGGCCGGGCTGCTCGCCCCGCCGCGCAAGTACTGGTCGGGCCGGGACTTCCTGGTGGTCCAGTACTGGCGCTCGGTCGAACACCTCGGCGCCTACGCGCGGGACCCCGCGCTCGCGCACGCCCCGGCCTGGCGCGTGTTCAACCGGACCGCCGCCGCGGGCGGCGACGTCGGCATCTGGCACGAGACCTACGCCGTGCGTCCCGAGCAGGTGGAATCGCTGTACGGCAACATGCCCGTGGCCGGCCTCGCCGCCGCGGTGGGCGGGGCACCGCGGGCGCGCCGCACCCGCTCGGCCGCCGCCGTGCGGATGGGCCAGGAGGACCCCGACGTCGTCGCGGACCGTAGAGGCGCGGACGTGGACCGTGGCCTCAACCGGTCGGCGCCGCCTGGCGGCTGACGAGCGCCGCGAGGCGGTCGCCGATGGAGCGGGTGTGGCCGGTGGCCGAATGGTCGCGAGTGGCCAGGTCGAACGCGACCGCGGCCTCGATCCGGCGGGCCGCGTCGGCGTCGCCGAGATGGTCGAGCATCAGCGCGACCGAGAGCACGGCGGCCGTCGGGTCGGCGATGCCCTGCCCGGCGATGTCCGGCGCGCTGCCGTGCACCGGCTCGAACATGCTCGGGTTGCGCCTGCTCACGTCCAGGTTCCCGCTGGCGGCCAGGCCGATGCCGCCGGTGACCGCGGCCGCGAGGTCGGTGAGGATGTCGCCGAACAGGTTGTCGGTGACGATCACGTCGAACCGGCCGGGGTCGGTCACCAGGTGGATCGTCGTGGCGTCGATGTGCTGGTAGGAGACGCTGACGTCCGGGTGCTCCAGCGACACCTCCTCCATCAGCCGCGACCACAGCGACCCGGAGTAGGTGAGCACGTTCGTCTTGTGCACCAGCGTCAGGTGCTTGCGGGGGCGCCGCTCGGCGCGGGCGAACGCGTCGCGCATCACCCGCTCGACGCCGAACGCGGTGTTGACGCTGACCTCGGTGGCGATCTCGTGCGGGGTGTCCTTGCGCAGCAGCCCGCCGGTGCCGGCGTACGGGCCCTCGGTGCCCTCGCGCACCACAACCAGGTCGATCTCGGAGGCACCGGACAGCGGACCCCGCACCCCCGGGTACAGCCGGGCCGGCCGCAGGTTGACGTGGTGGTCCAGCTCGAACCGCAGGCGCAACAGCAGGCCGCGCTCCAGGATCCCGCTGGGCACCGACGGGTCGCCGACCGCGCCCAGCAGGATCGCGTCGTGCTCCGCGAGCTCGGTGAGCACCGACTCCGGGAGCAGCTCGCCGGTGGCGTGCCAGCGGGCGGCACCGAGGTCGTACGGCGTGGTCTCGACGCCCGGCGAGACCTCGCCCAGGACCTTCAGCGCCTCGTCGACGACCTCCGGCCCGATGCCGTCGCCGGGAATGACCGCAAGGCGCATGGTGCCCTGTCCCTTCTCTGTTCGGGCGATCGGACCCGTCTTCGCGTGCCGCCCGGCCGGGCCGGACGCTACCGGCTGCGGAGCGGCCGACCGGCCGCCCGCCACCCGACCGTGGTCGCCCTCGCGGGTGAATTCCGTGCCCCCGACCGCCGTCGCGGCGGGCGCCACGGCCGCCCGGGCACGCCACACCGCTCGGGCCCGGCCATTGTGCCCCCGGCGGCCGAACGGCAGGTCGGCGGGGCACGGCGAGGGCTCAGCCGTCGAACGAGATCAGCCGGATCGTGCGCGCGCCGACGGAGGTGCCGATCGGCTCCATCACCGCCGGGTCGATCGGGCGGTCCACCCGCAGCAGCATGATCGCGTCGGCGCCGTCGGTGGTCTGGCTGATCTGCGCAGCCTCGATGTTCACCGCCGCCTCGCCGAGCAGCGAGCCGACCCGGCCCATGACGCCCGGCCGGTCGGCGTACTCCAGCAGCAGCACCTCGCCCTCGGCCCGCAGGTCGAAGTGGCGGCCGTTGACCTCCACCAGCTTCTCGACCTGGGCTCGGCCGGTGAGCGTGCCGGAGACGGTGAGCGCCTCGCCGTCGGGCATCGCGGCCCGCAGCTGGACCACGCTGCGGTGGTTCTCGCTCTCCGGCGTCGTCGCCAGCTCGACGTCCACGCCGCGCTCGGCCGCCAGCGCCGGCACGTTGACGAACGTGACCTGGTCCTCGACGACGTGCGTGAACAGCCCGCGCAGCGCCGCGAGCTGCAGTACCGACACGTCCTCGGCCGCGAGCTCGCCCGCGACGTCGACGGTGACCGAGCTGGGCACCCGACCCGCCAGCGCGTACAGCACGGTGCCGAGCTTGCGCACCAGGGGCAGCCACGGCCGCACCTCCTCGCCGACGACACCGTCGACCTGGACGTTCACCGCGTCCGGCACGAACTCGCCGGCCAGCGCGAGCTGCACCGAGCGGGCCACGTCGGTACCCGCGCGGTCCTGTGCCTCGTTGGTGGACGCGCCGAGGTGCGGGGTGGCGACGACGTTCTCCAGCTCGAACAGCGGGCTCGACGTGGTGGGCTCGGTGAGGTACACGTCGATCCCGGCGCCGCCGACGTGCCCGGACCGCACGGCCTCCGCGAGCGCGTCCTCGTCGACGAGGCCGCCACGGGCGGCGTTGACGATCAGCACGCCCGGCCTGGTCAGCGCGAGCTGGTCCTTGCCGATCAGCCCGAGGGTCTCCGGGGTCTTCGGCAGGTGGATCGAGATCACGTCCGCCCGGCGCAGCAGCTCCTCCAGCTCGACCAGCTCGATGCCGAGCTGCGCGGCGCGCGCCGGCGCGACGTAGGGGTCGTAGGCGATGAGCTCGACGCCGAACGCGGCCAGACGCTGCGCCACGAGCTGGCCGATCTTCCCCAGGCCCACGATGCCGGCCACCTTGCCGTTCAGCTCCACGCCGGTGTACGCGCCGCGCTTCCACTGCCCGGCGCGCAGGCTCGCGTTGGCGGCCGGGATGCGGCGGGCGACGGCGAGCAGCAGCGCGACGGCGTGCTCGGCGGCCGAGACGATGTTCGACGTCGGCGCGTTGACCACCATCACGCCCCGGGCGGTGGCGGCCGGCACGTCGACGTTGTCCAGGCCGACACCGGCGCGCGCGACGACGGTGAGCCGGGTGGAGGCGCCGAGCACCTCGGCGTCGACCTTCGTGGCCGAGCGCACGAGCAGCGCGTCGGCGTCGGCGACGGCCGCGAGCAGGGCGGGACGGTCCGTGCCGTCCACGGTGCGGATCTCGACGTCGTCGCCCAGCATCTCCACCGCGGACGGCGCGAGCTTCTCGGCGAGCAGGACCACGGGACGGGTGGGGCTGGCGGTGCTCATGGTGCTGCTCCGCTCCAGGATCGGGGACGGTGACCGCCACGATCCTAGTTGCGCACCGGGTACCGGTCCCCGCGGTGCAACGAACGGCACTCCCATCGACTTCCGCCGGCGCGAGCGCCGTTCGCTGCGGGGCGGGTTGCGGCGGTCAGGTGGCCTTGCTGCCCACCCAGCTCATCAGGCCGCGCAGCTTCTCCCCGACCTCCTCGATCGGGTGCTCCTGGCCCTCCTTCTGCAGCCGGCTGAAGTTCGGGCGGCCCGCCTCGTCCTCGGCCACCCACTCCTGCGCGAAGCGCCCGTCCCGAATCTCGGCGAGGATCCTGCGCATCTCGTCCTTCACCGCGGGGGTGATGACGCGCGGGCCGCGGGTGAGGTCGCCGTACTCGGCGGTGTCGGAGATCGAGAAGCGCTCGTTCGCGATTCCGCCCTCGTACATCAGGTCGACGATCAGCTTGAGCTCGTGCAGGCACTCGAAGTACGCGATCTCCGGGGCGTAGCCCGCCTCGGTGAGCACCTCGAACCCGGTCTGCACCAGCGCCGCCGCGCCGCCGCAGAGGACGGCCTGCTCGCCGAACAGGTCCGTCTCGGTCTCCTCGGTGAACGTGGTCTCGATGACGCCCGCGCGGGCGCCGCCGATCCCCGCGGCGTAGGAGAGCGCGAGCTCCTTGGCGGTGCCGGTGGGGTTCTGCTCGACCGCGATCAGGCACGGCACGCCCTTGCCGTCGACGAACTGGCGGCGCACCAGGTGGCCGGGGCCCTTCGGCGCCACCATCGCGACGTCGACGTCCCCGGGAGGCTTGATCAGCCCGTAGCGGATGTTGAAGCCGTGGCCGAAGAACAGCGCGTCGCCGGGCCGCAGGTGCGGCGCGATGTCGTCGGCGTAGATGTGGCGCTGCTTGGTGTCCGGCGCCAGGATCATGATCACGTCGGCCTCGGCGGACGCCTCGGCCGGGGTGAGGACCCGCAGGCCCTCGTCGGCGGCCTTGGCGCGGGACCTCGAGCCCTCCGGCAGGCCGATCCGGACGTCAACGCCCGAGTCGCGCAGGGACAGCACGTGCGCGTGGCCCTGCGAGCCGTAGCCGATCACGGCGACCTTGCGGCCCTGGATGATCGACAGGTCGGCGTCGTCGTCGTAGTAGATGTTCACGCTCATGACGGGTGGCGGGTTCCTTCCGGGGAGACGGATCTAGCGGATGGGGGTGGCGGTGATCGACCGGGGGCCGCGGCCGACGGCCACCATCCCCGACTGCACCATCTCGCGGATGCCGAAGGGCTCGAGCACGCGCAGCAGGGCACCGAGCTTGTCGGCGGTGCCGGTGGCCTCGATGGTCAGCGCCTCCGGAGCCACGTCGACGACCTTGGCCCGGAACAGCTGCACGGTCTCCAGCACCTGGCTGCGGACGGCGGCGTCGGCGCGCAGCTTGACCAGCAGCAGCTCGCGCTGCACCGACGCGGCCGGCTCGAGCTCGACGATCTTGATGACGTTGACCAGCTTGTTGAGCTGCTTGGTGACCTGCTCGAGCGGGAGGTCGTCCACGGCGACGACGATCGTCATCCGCGAGATCTCCGGGTGCTCGGTGGGCCCGACGGCCAGCGACTCGATGTTGAACCCGCGCCGGGAGAACAGCCCCGACACCCGGGCCAGGACACCGGGCTTGTCCTCGACGAGGACCGACAGCGTGTGCTTCTGGATCACTGCCGTTCTCCCTGCTCCACGGGGTTGTCGGCCAGCGCCTCCGCGGTGACCCGCGCGACGGTGGCGGTGTCGGTGACGACCTCGTCCCCGTCGAACAGCGGCCGGATGTCGCGGGCGGCCATGATCTCGTCGTTGCCGGTGCCGGCCGCGACCATCGGCCAGACCTGCGCGTCGGCCCCGACCACGAAGTCGATCACGACGGGCCGGTCGTCGATGGCCATGGCCTGCTCGATGACCTTGTCGACCTCCTCGCGCGACTCGGCCCGCAGGCCCACGCAGCCCATCGCCTCGGCGAGCAGCGCGAAGTCGGGGATGCGGCGCCTGCCACCCGATCCGTGGGTGCCGAGGTCGGTGTTGGAGTAGCGCTCGGAGTAGAAGAGGTTCTGCCACTGGCGGACCATGCCGAGGTTGCCGTTGTTGATGATGGCGACCTTGACCGGGATGCCCTCGATCGCGCAGGTGACCAGCTCCTGGTTGGTCATCTGGAAGCAGCCGTCGCCGTCGATCGCCCACACGGTGGCCTCCGGCCGGCCGACCTTGGCGCCCATGGCCGCCGGGACGGCGTAGCCCATCGTGCCGAGGCCGCCGGAGTTGAGCCAGGTGTAGGGGTTCTCGTACTTCACGAACTGCGCGGCCCACATCTGGTGCTGGCCGACACCCGCGGCGTAGACGGCCTCCGGCCCCACGATCTCGCCGAGCCGCTGGATGACGTACTGCGGCG
>DATLGI010000177.1:0-11168 GCA_035540535.1 Pseudonocardia sp. | reverse complement strand
CAGAACACCCGGGCCGTCACTCGTCGCGGTGAACAACCCCACGCCGATCGGCGCCCTTCCACTCGCCACTTGATCGTGATATCCAGCACACGGGCCGGTGGCGGCCGGCGTGGCGGAAGGCGGAGGACATGGACGGGTCGGGCTGGCTCATCGTCGTGCTGGTGATCGTGATGGTCGCGGTGATCGCGCTGCTCGCGGCCCGGTCCCGCAGGGAGCCGGACGCGTCGGGCGGTGCCACCGCCACCGAACCGCGGCACCCCGAGCCCGAGCCGGAGTCGCCGACGGCGCCCGCGCCCGTCGACCACGGCACCACCGACGTGCCGGCCGAGCCGGCGACTGCGCCGCCCGCCGGAGGCTCCCGGTCCCCCGAACCGTCCGCGGCCGACGAGGAGTACGGGTCCGTCCCCCCCGGCGCCGGGACGGCCGGGGCCCGCCGGGGCGACAACGTGCCGGCCCTCGCGTCGCTGGACGGGAGCGCGGGTGGTGGATCCGGCCCGGCGGTCGGCAGCGGCGCGGCCGCGGTCGTGGCGGCCGCGTCCACGCGGGAGGGCCCCTACCCGGGGTCGGTGCTGCCGACGGCCGACGGCTCGGCCCCGTCGGAGGAGTACACGATCAAGGCCAACAACGGCTCGAGGAAGTACCACACCCCCGAGTCGCCGTACTTCCACCGCAACCGCGCCGACGTATGGTTCGGTTCCGCGGCCGACGCCGAGGCGGCCGGGTTCGTCGCGTGGAACGGCCGCCCCGCCGCCTCCTGAACCCGAACCGACGACGGCGCCCCGTCCCGGGCCGGGACGGGGCGCCGTGGCGTCCGGTGTCAGCCCGCGACGGTCCAGGTGTCGCGGCCGTTGAGCAGTGCCTGCAGGTCCGCGCCGCCGCCGGCGGCGACTGCCTCGACGGCGGAGTCGACCTGGGCGCGGGCGTCGTCGTCATAGGTGCTGCGGCGGACCTGGCGGAAGATACCGGTGACGGTGTGGGTCAGGTCCTGGTCCGACAGCCGGGACAGCGCGAACGCGAGGTTGTGGTCCCCCGCGTCGTGGACGACGATCTCCGCCGGGTCTATCTCGTCGATCTTCGCCACGCCGAGGCCGAACCCCTCGCGCACGACGGCGTAGGTGCCCAGGCCGTCCTCGTCGGCCGGGCCGAAGCGGATCGGCTCGCCGTGGTGCAGCGGGATGAGCCGCTCGGCCGCGTCGTCGCCGCGCCGCAGCACGTCGAACGATCCGTCGTTGAAGATCGGGCAGTCCTGGAAGATCTCGACCAGCGCTGTGCCGCGGTGCTCGGCGGCGGCCTGCAGGACGGCGGTGAGGCCCTTGCGGTCGGAGTCGATCGCGCGGCCGACGAACGTCGCCTCCGCGCCGAGCGCCAGCGAGACCGGGTTGAACGGGTGGTCCAGGGACCCCATCGGCGTCGACTTGGTGACCTTGCCGACCTCGGACGTGGGCGAGTACTGGCCCTTGGTCAGCCCGTAGATCCGGTTGTTGAACAGCAGGATCTTGAGGTTGACGTTGCGGCGCAGCGCGTGGATCAGGTGGTTGCCACCGATCGACAGCGCGTCCCCGTCCCCGGTGACGACCCAGACCGACAGGTCCTTCCGCGACGTCGCCAGGCCCGTGGCGATGGCCGGCGCGCGGCCGTGGATGGAGTGCATCCCGTAGGTGTTCATGTAGTACGGGAAGCGTGACGAGCAGCCGATCCCGGACACGAACACGGTGTTCTCGCGCTTGATGCCCAGGGTGGGCATGAACTGGCGGACGGCGGCGAGCACGGCGTAGTCGCCGCAGCCCGGGCACCAGCGCACCTCCTGGTCGGAGGTGTAGTCCTTCGCCGTCTGCTTGGCATCGGTGGTCGGGACGCCGTCCAGGCCGCCCAGCTGCGGCAGGCCCAGGTCGATCGCCGTCATCGTGCACGCACCCCCGTCAGGTACTCCAGGTACAGGTCCTGGAGCTCTTCGGCCTTGAACGGCAGGCCGGAGACCTTCGTGTAGCTCTGCACGTCCACCAGGTGGCGGGCGCGCAGCAGCATCGCGAGTTGGCCGAGGTTCATCTCGGGGACCAGCACCGTGCGGTAGCGGGCGAGGACCTCGCCCAGGTCGGCCGGCATCGGGTTGAGGTGGCGCAGGTGCGCCGTGGCGACCCGGTGACCCATCGCGCGGACCCGCCGGGCGCCGGCGCCGATCGGGCCGTAGGTGGAGCCCCAGCCGAGGACGAGCAGGTCCGCCGGGTCGTCGGGGCCGGTGGGGTCGTCGACGGTCAGCGCCGGCACCGCGATGCGGTCGATCTTGGCCTGGCGCAGCCGGACCATGCGGTCGTGGTTGTCCGGGTCGTAGGAGATGGAGCCGCGGCCGTCGGCCTTCTCCAGCCCGCCGACGCGGTGCTCCAGACCGGGCGTGCCCGGGACGGCCCAGGGGCGAGCGAGGGTGTCGTCGTCGCGCAGGTACGGCCAGAACTCCGACCCGTCGGGCGAGTTGGGCCCGGTGGCGAACCCGGGCTCGATCCGCGGCAGCGACTCCACCGACGGCACCCGCCACGGCTCGGATCCGTTGGCGAGCGACCCGTCGGACAGCAGCAGCACCGGGGTGCGGTAGGTGACGGCGATGCGGGCGGCCTCCAGCGCGGCGTCGAAGCAGTCGCCCGGCGAGCGCGGCGCGATGATCGGCAGCGGGGCCTCGCCGTTGCGGCCGAACATGGCCTGCAACAGATCGGCCTGCCCGGTCTTGGTGGGCAGGCCGGTGGAGGGGCCGCCGCGCTGCACGTCGACGACCAGCAGCGGTAGCTCCAGCGTCACCGCGAGGCCGATCGTCTCCGACTTGAGCGCGACCCCCGGGCCGGAGGTGGCGGTCACCCCGAGCGCTCCCCCGAACGACGCCCCGAGCGCGGCGCCGACGCCGGCGATCTCGTCCTCGGCCTGGAAGGTGGTGACGCCGAAGCTCTTGTGCTTGGACAGCTCGTGGAGGATGTCCGACGCCGGGGTGATCGGGTAGGAGCCGAGGAACACCGATAGGCCCGACTGCTGCCCCGCGGCGATGAGGCCGTAGGCGAGCGCGGTGTTGCCGGTGATCTGCCGGTAGGTGCCGGTCGCGAGCTGCGCGGGCGCCACCTCGTAGGTGACGACGAACGACTCGGTGGTCTCGCCGTAGGCGTGCCCGGCGCGGAACGCGAGGATGTTGGCCTCGGCGAGGTCGGGGCGGCGGGCGAACTTCTCCCGCAGGAACCGCTCGGTGCTCTCGTGTGGGCGGTGGTACATCCACGACAGCAGCCCGAGCGCGAACATGTTCTTCGCGCGCTCGGCGTCCTTCTTCGACAACCCCGTGCCCTCCAGGGCCCCGCGGGTGAGCGTGGCCATGGCGACGGGGTGGACCTGGAAGTCGTCCAGCGAGCCGTCCTCGAGCGGGCTCGCGGCGTAGCCGACCTTCGCGAGGTTGCGCTTGGTGAACTCGTCGGTGTTGACCAGCAGGATGCCGCCGCGGGGCAGGTCGCCGATGTTCGCCTTCAGCGCGGCCGGGTTCATCGCCACCAGCACGTCCGGGCGGTCGCCGGGGGTGAGGATGTCGTAGCTGGCGAAGTGCACCTGGAACGACGACACCCCGGGCAGCGTGCCGGCGGGCGCCCGGATCTCGGCGGGGAAGTTCGGCAGGGTGGACAGGTCGTTGCCGAAGGCCGCGGTCTCGGAGGTGAACCGGTCGCCGGTGAGCTGCATGCCGTCGCCGGAGTCGCCGGCGAGACGGATCACCACCCGGTCGCGCTGGCGGACCTCGCGGCCACCACCGGTGGTTCCCGGAGCGCCGGCGGTGTCGGTGGACGTCATGAGAGGGGTCAGTCCTCGGGTCGTCGACGGGGAGTGGCACGCGGTATGGCGTCGACGTTACTCCCGGTTTTCCGCCGGATCGCGGCCCCCCGGGCGACGTCACAAGGCCCGTTCGCGCGCCGGCGACGGGTCAGCGCGACCTGATCGACGCCTGCAGCGCGGCGAGCCGTTCCTGGAACTCCGCTGACCGGACCGACTCCGCCTGAGCCCGCACCTCCACCTCGACCGCGTCGCCGTGGGACAGGCCGGCGGTGACCCGCAGCGTCGACTTCGTGCTGCGGACCAGCTCCCGCGGCGCCGCGGCCGCCCGCCCGGCGAGCTCGCGAGCCGCGGCGACGACGTCCTCGGCGCGTCCCCAGACCAGCCCCACCCGCTCGGCCTGGGCGGCGTCGAGGACCTCGCCGAACAGCGTGACGGCGGCGGCGCCCTGCGCGCCCAGTGCCCGCTGCGCCATCCAGGTGTGGCCGCCGCCCGGGTGCAGCCCGAGCTGCAGGAAGCGGGCGTCGAACCGCGCAGCCGGCCCGGCCAGGCGGACGTCGGCGGCCAGCGCCAGGTTCAGCCCGGCGCCGACGGCGGCGCCGTTCACCGCGGCGATCGTCGGCAGCGGGCACGCGGCGACGGCGAGGAAACCGTCGTAGACGGCGTGCAGGGTGGCGGGCTCGGCCGAGGCGAGCTCGGCCAGGTCGCCGCCGGCGCAGAACGCCGGCGGCTCCCCGGTGACGACCACCGCACCGACGGACGGGTCGGCCACCGCGGCTGCCACCGCCCCGGCCAGCAGCTGCGAGAGCTCCAGGTTCATCGCGTTGCGCCGGGCGGGGTTCGACAGGGTCAGGACGGCGACGCCGTCGGTGGTCTCGCTGCGGACCTCGATCGCGGGCATGCGGGCAATCCTGCCAACCCGGATCCCGGCTGCGCGCGCCGTGGCCCGGCGGGTGCGCGCCGTCACGTCCCGAGCCGGCGTCGCGCGGGTTACCGTCCGCTGATGGCCAGCCCACCCGCCGAGTCGCCCGTGCCCTACCCGGCCACCGCCACGCCCGGCCGGGCGCTGCCGCGTCACTACGTGGGCTGCTTCGCCTGCGGCGACCTCGAAGGTGGGTTGCGAATGCGGTTCACCGCGGGGGACGACCTGACCGTTCGCGGCACGGTCACCCTCGACGAGCACCACCAGGGCGCGCCGGGTCTCGCGCACGGCGGGGTGCTCGCCGCGGCGTTCGACGAGGCGCTCGGTGCCCTGCAGACGTTCTACGGCGAGCCGGCCGTGACGGCGTCGTTGACGACCGAGTATCGCCGCCCGGTGCCGATCGGGGCGGTGGTGCACCTCGAGTGCCGGGTCGAGCGCCGCGAGGGTCGCAAGCTGTGGACCAGCGGCGCCGGTCGCCTCGACGGGCCGAACGGGCCGGTGGCGGTGCGGGCGCAGGCGCTGTTCGTGTTCGTCGACCGGGCGCACTTCGCGCGGCACGCGGCGAGCTGAGGACCAGGTCGGCCGACGCCGGGGTTCGCGTCGTCGCCGAATGGCCGTCAGGCTCCGTCAGGCGAGATGCCGCGCACGTGCAGGCCAGGTGCGGCACTCGCCGGGGCCTCCCACCTGGTCGCGTAGTGGTCGAGGAAGATCTGTCCGACCAGCTCGCCCCGGCTGCGCACACCGGTCTTGTCGAAGATCGACTTGAGGTGGTCCTGCACGGTGTACGGCGACAGGGACAACGCGCGGGCGATCTCCTTGGTGACCCGGCCCCGAACGCACTGCATGGCCACGTGGCACTCCCGCTCGGTCAGGCCGTAGGACAGGGCGATCACCGGGGCGATGTCCTGCGGGGTGGCGGGATGGATGATCACCGCGGTCCGCCCGCCGGTGTCCCCGCTGAGTCGGGTGCCGTAGAGCAGGAGCCAGGCGCCGGAGCGGGTGCGGACCCGGGCTCGGGCCGCCAGCTCGAGGGGATCGGTGCCGGGCGCGATGGTCCGGGCGCGGGCCGCGATCGCCTGCACCGTCTTCGACTCGCTCGGCGTGCTCGGGGGAGGATCCTCGATCAGCTCGCCGATCCAACGCTGCGCGGCACCGGAGATCGACTCCGGCTCGCCGTGCTCGTCGAAGACGACGACCCCCGGCCCGTGGTCGAGGGGTGCACCGGCGGTCGGCCCGATCGGGGGGGCGAGGAGGGCTCGGCGCAGACCCGCGGCGATGGAGGGGGCCAGCATGGCCACCGTCCGCACCTCGGTCTCGGTGAACCAGGGCTCGTCGGCGCGTCGCAGGAAGGCCGCGGCTCCCCAGTAGATGCCGTCGACGACGAAGGACACCCGCAGCTCGTCGCCGAAGCCGTAGGTCTCGTGGGATCGGTGCCGGGTCGAGCGGGACAGCTCGCCGTGAGTGTCGATGCTGCTGGCTCCGGCGATCCGGCCGCTGTGGGCGAGGAAGGACCACTTGTTGACGTCCTCGACGGTGTACTCGTGGTGGGCCAGCCACGACCCGGAGCAGCCGACGTTGCGGTGGACGCTGCCGGTGAACAGGATCGTCCCCGGGTCGACCGTGTGGCAGCACCAGGCGTGGAACGAGACGGCTGTCGCGAGCACGTCCGCGACGGCGGCGCTGTAGTCCACCCAGGTCAGTCCGCGCGCGCGCAACCGCTCGATGCTGTCGCGGACTCGCGGCACCAACGCTTCGGCCACGATCGGAAACTACGACGGCCGGGTGCGAGGCGGCACCCCCAGAATCCTGGGATTCCGGCCGCGGGCAGCCGCTCCTCAGGCTGAGGGCATGACGACCACACACGACGCCCCTGCTGGGGCGACACATGACGCCGTGACGCCCGATCGGATCTTCGAGATCGCGCAGGGTTTCATGGCGAGCAAGCACCTGTTCGCGGCGAGCGAGCTCGGTCTCTTCGAGGCACTCGGCGAGGGTCCCGTGGACCTCGACGGACTCGCCGCCCGCACCGGACTCACCCGGCGCACGGCACGCATCAGCGCGGACGCCATGGTCGCGATCGGCCTGCTGGACAGGCACGGCGACCGCTACGCCAACAGCCCGGTCGCCGCCACGTTCCTCGCCGGGGCGACCCCGGCCGATCTGCGACCCCTGCTCAGGTTCTGGGACCGGCTGAGCTACCCCGCCTGGGCGGACCTCGCCGGAGCCCTCGGACGCGGTCGGCCCGCCCGCGAGATCTTCGAGATCGACGACGAGCTGGTGCCGGTCATGTCGGCCGGCATCGCGGCCGCCACCGCCGCGGCCTGCCACGCCCTGCCCGGGGCGGCCGGGCTTCCGCCGGCGAGTCGGGTGCTCGACATCGGCGGCGGCACCGGCTCCTGGTCGATCGCCCTGGCGGCGGCCGACCCGAACCTCACCGCGACGGTGTTCGAGCTCGCCGACGTGGCCCGCGTCGCCCGGGAACACCTGCGCGCGACGGCCTACGCCGACCGCATCGAGGTCCACGTCGGTGACGTACTGGCCGACGACCTGCCGCGCGGGTTCGACGTGTTCCTGCTCGCCAACGTGGTGCACTACTTCGCGCCGGAGACCAACCGGTCGATCCTGCACCGGATCCGGGCGGCGGCCGAACCCGGGGCCCGCCTGCTGATCGCCGACTTCTGGACCGACCCGACCCACACCCGGCCCCTCCCGGCCGCGCTCATGGCAGGCGAGTTCGCGATCCACCTCAACGACGGCGACGTCTACAGCGCCGAGGAATGTGCAGCGTGGCTCACGGCCACCGGCTGGAGGCCGACCGCGCACGTGCCGCTTGCCGGACCGATCAGCCTCGTCACCGCCGAGGCGGTGTGACCGCTACCCCGGGCCGGGTCATCGGGCTGCCGCGCCGGGCGCAGCGGGCCGCGGAACACTGCACGTCACCCGGTCGTTGTCCTGGCGGGACCGGACACGGGGTCCCGGAAGGACGGATGTGGTGCACAGTCGGATGAACGGGTTGAAGACCGCCGTGCTGCTCGGCGCCCTGAGCGGCCTGGTGCTGTTCGTGGGTTTCCTGATCGGCGGCCGGTCCGGGCTGGTCATCGCGCTGGTGGTCGCCCTCGGGATCAACGGCTACGCGTACTTCAACTCCGACAAGCTCGCGCTGCGCGCCATGCGGGCCCGGCCGGTCACCGAGGCCGAGCACCCGGCGATGTACCGGATCGTGCGGGAGCTGGCCCAGGTGGCCCACCAACCGATGCCGCGCCTCTACATCTCCCCGACCGCCGCGCCCAACGCGTTCGCGACCGGCCGCAGCCCCCGCCACGCCGCGGTGTGCGCGACCACCGGGCTGCTGGGTCTGCTCGACGAACGCGAGCTGCGCGCCGTCCTCGGCCACGAGCTGAGCCACGTCTACAACCGCGACATCCTCATCTCGTCGGTCGCGGGGGCGCTGGCGAGCATGGTGAGCTTCCTGGCCAACATGGCGATGTTCACCAGCTTCTTCGGCGGTGGCGGCGGCGATCGCCCCAACCCGCTGGCGATGATCCTCGTCGCGCTGCTCGGTCCGGTGGCCGCGGGTCTGGTGCAGCTGGCCGTGAGCCGCTCGCGGGAGTACCAGGCCGACGCGAGCGGGGCGGAGCTCACCGGCGACCCCCTCGCCCTGGCGTCGGCCCTGCGCAAGCTGCACCGCGGCACACAGCTCGCCCCGCTGCCGCCGGAGCCGCAGCTGGTGTCGCAGTCGCACCTGATGATCGCCAACCCGTTCCGGCCCGGCGAGCAGCTGGCGAAGTGGTTCGCCACGCACCCGCCGATGGCGGACCGGATCCGCCGGCTCGAGGAGATGGGGCTGCGGCGGCGCTGGTGACCGGGTCGGCCCGTCCGGGCCTGCGTGACGGTGTCGCGTAGGGCGCCCCGCCACGGTTCCTCCCGGTCGATGCCGCGACGACCACCCGTGGCGAGCGACACGCCGCGTAACGCGGACGTGGCGCGGCTGCGACGGACGGGTGTGGAACCCGTGCACCGAGCACTCGACGGCCGCGACCTCGTCCTGGTTCTCGCGGCCTGGGCCGGCGCGGTGGTCGCCGTGCTGGGCGTGGCGGCGACGACCCGGATCGGGCCGATCGTGCTGGACCTGAGCGAGCGCCACGGCGTGCACCTCGGCGACGTCGTGACCGCGCTCGTCTGCTTCACGGCCGCCTGGACGGTGACGGTGGAGTCCCGCCGTCAGCGGTAGTTGGTGAACTGCAGGGCGATGCCGAAGTCGCGGCTCTTGAGCAGTGCGATGACGGCCTGCAGGTCGTCCTTCTTCTTGCCCGAGACGCGGAGCTGGTCGCCCTGGATCTGCGCCTGCACACCCTTGAGCTTCTCGTCCCGGATGGCCTTGCTGATCTCCTTGGCCTTGTCCTGCGCGATGCCCTGCAGGATCTTGCCCTGCACCTTGTAGGTCTTCCCGGACACCGCGGGCTCGCCGGCCTCGAACGCCTTCAGCGAGACGCTCCGCTTGATCAGCTTCTCCTTGAATACGTCGATGGCGGCGCGCGCCCGCTCCTCGGTCTCCGACTCGATCGTCACCGCCTCCTCCCCGGACCAGGAGATGGACGTGCCGGTGCCGCGGAAGTCGAAGCGCTGCGCGAGCTCCTTCGCCGCCTGGTTGAGGGCGTTGTCGACCTCCTGGCGGTCGACCTTGCTCACCACGTCGAACGACGGGTCGGCCATGCCTGCCTCCTCGTGCCGGGGGCCCTCGACGTGGCCCCGCCGCGCGGCTGTCGTATCCTCGTGTCCGCGCCACGGCGCACCCGGCAGGTTGCCCGAGTGGCCAAAGGGAGCGGACTGTAAATCCGTCGGCTTAGCCTACGAAGGTTCGAATCCTTCACCTGCCACACCCTGCGAGAAGGGCCTCCCACCAGCGGAAACGCGGGCGGGAGGCCCTTCTCGCGTCGTCCGGTTGTGTCCAGCTCGCACCGGCTGTCGACGGAGGTTCGCGGTCGCTACGTGGTCGCGATCATGAGCGGCCATCGCGAAGCGCCTCCTCGACGCGCCGCCGCACGGTGTCGTCCTGGCCAGCGATGCACTTGGCGTAGACCCGAAGCAGGACGTCGACGCTGTGGCCGGCCCAGGCCGCGACCTGCGGGGCCGGGACGCCGCCGTTGAGCCACGTCGACACCGCGGCGTGCCGAAGGTCGTACACCCGGCGTGCAAGCGGAGACGCGACCTCCTCCGCCGACAGCGCGGCAGCCCGGGCCTGGCCCCAGAGCCGGCCGTAAAGGCTCTCGGACAGGGGTCCGCCGCGAACGCCCCGGAACAGTCGGCCGTCGGGTGCTGTGCCGTGCTCGTCGACGTGGGCGCGCAGCAGCGCGGTCAGCTCAGGAGGCGACGGCACGATCCGCACCTCCTGCGCCCCGCGGTGCTTCAGCTGTCGAGGCTCTCGCCTGGTACCGGTCTGGCTCCATGCGCGGCCGGCAGACGGGGCCGACGTGGTCAGGTACAGCTCTCCCCAGCCCGCGGCCGGGAGAGACAGGGCCTCCTTGCGCATGTCAACCGCTTCGCCGGGCCGCAGGGCCGCGTAGTACATCACGGCGAAGAACGCGACCAGCGGACCGCCGGAGGGCAGTTGCCGAACGGCCGCGAGCAGCGCACGGGCTTGCCCGTGGTTGATGACGACACGGGGATTGACGGCCTCGGTGACCTTGGGAGCACGCCACTTGATCGAGGCGATCGGATTTGCCGACAGGTACCCGAGTTCGACGGCGTACTCGACCGCGTTGTAGAAGATGGCCCGCTTGCGGCTCACGGTCGAGGCGGCCGCCCGTCTTCCGTCCATCCGCAGCGCGAGCGCGTCGAGGGCCGGCCGCAGGATCGCCGGGTCGGCGAGGTCGGCCACCGGCCGTGTGTTGTTCGCAATCCAGCGCTCAGCCCTCACGAGGTGCTCCCCAGGTGGGCCGGCCGACCGGTGTCGCGAGTTGAACGACCAGCCGTAGAGCACCGCGCGCATCGTCGTCACGCCCGGTCGACTCCTCGTCGACGAGAGCAACGCCGGTGTGACGGTTGCGAGCGAGTCCGCGATGCCCTGCCGGCTCTTGCCCGCGGCGTGCGGCCACTTCATGTCCACGTACGCGCAGGCGTGCGCGTACCAGCTCGGCGTCGTTGTCGCTGGTCGCAGCCGGGAGACGGGCTGCCCGGTAGCGACGTCGAACGGCCCACCTTGCCGAGCGAGGCTGAGCAGCTCAGCGCGGAAGCTATCGGCCAGCGCGCGGGTCTTGAAGCTGTCGTGCCAGGACTTGCCGGCGACGATCCACCGGACGCGGTACGTGGCCGCTCCTGACCGGACTTCCGCAGTTCGTAGGCGCATCCGGGGCTGAGCGATAGCGTTGTCGCTGGTCGGGGCATCGCGACCCGGTCGGAAGTGCCGAAACCTGTAGGCACACGAATTGCGGCGTGTCGTATGCAGTGAGCTGCGTTGTTG
>DATLGI010000176.1:0-8655 GCA_035540535.1 Pseudonocardia sp. | reverse complement strand
GGTCCGCGACCTGATGGCGTTGGCGCGGGCCGCGTATCCCGACGGCGCCGGCCGCGAACCCCTCGGGGCGCTCGCGCGCCGCCTCGGCGAACCTGTGCGGATCGCGGTCCTCGGTCCCGCGGAATCCGGGGTGTCTACCCTGGTCGCTGCGCTCGTCGGCGGCGAGGTGCCCCGGTCGGGCCCGGCCGGCCCGCCTGTCCCGGTGTGGTTCCGGCACGGGGACGCGGCCCGGACCGCGATGACACCCGAAGGGCGCCTCGTGGTGCTGCCGGCCGTCGCGTTGCAGCGGATGACGCTGATCGACCTGCCCACCGTCGGTGCCCACCCGGGCTCCGCCGCCGCCGCGGCGCTGCTCGACGCCGGTCGAACCGGTGGCCCGGCCTTCGACGCGTTGGTCCTGCTGCTGCGCGGCGAGGCCGACGCGCGGCCGTTGCGCCGCGTGCTGCCCGCCGGCCGTTCCGCCCACCACCCGGGCACCACCGTCGGGGTCCTGGCAGCGGTGGAGGTCTCCTGCGACGGTGGGGCCGACCCGGCCGGGGCGCGGGAGGCCGCGATCCGGCTGGGGATGAGCTCAGAGGTGCGCCCCCTGTGCCGGACGGTCGTGGCCGTGTCCGGCCTGCTCGCGGCGGCCGCCGTGACCCTGCGCCAGAACGAGTTCGACCTTCTGCGCGAGGTCGCCACCTGGCCCGCCGACGAGCTGGACCACCGGGTCACGGCGCCCGGCGCGTTCGCCGAAGGTCCCGGCGGCGGGGACGGCGCCGGCCCGGCACGCCGGGCGCTGCTGCACCGCTTCGGGCCGCTCGGTGTCCGGACCGCGGCCGAGGCGCTGCGGACCGGCGTGGTGTCCGGGCCGGCCGGCGTGGCCGGTGTGCTGCTGACGGCCAGCGGGCTGACCCGCCTGCAGGAGCTGCTGACGACCCGGGTCCTGGCGCGCGCCGACACCTTGCGCGCCCGGTCGGTGCTGATCGGGCTGGAGGTGCTGGTGCGCGCGGCGCCACCGGCCGGTGCTGCCGGTGAGCGCCTGCTCTACCAGGTCGAGCGGGTCCGGGCGGGCGCCCACGAGCTCACCGAGCTGGATCTCGTCGACGAGCTCTGGACGGGCGGGTCGGCGCTCGGGCCGGACGAGCGCGCGGCCGCCGAGCGGCTGCTCGGAGCGGACGGCCCGCAGCTGCATCTGCGCCTGGGGGTGGCGGCCGACACCGCCCCCGACGAGCTGCGTCGCGTCGCGGCGGTGCAGCTTGGGCGATGGCGGGAGCGGGCCGTGCACCCCGCCGCGTCGCAGCGGACGCGCGACGTGGCGCAGGTGCTGGTCCGGACGTGCGAGCGGGTGCTGGAGGTTGCCACCCAGGGCTGAATGGGTCTGGTCAGAGATGACGTCCGGGTTTCGCGAAATGCGACGGATGTTGAACGCGGGGAGGCGCCGCCGTACCGTTCCGATCAGAGACGTGCGCCGGGTCACCGCGGCACACGCGACCCGCGCAGGAGGCCTGGCGTGACAGCGTTCGAGCACGACGACGACCCGGTGGCACCCTCGACGCTGCGGCGCCGCCCGCGCCGTCCGGAGCCCGAGCGCGGCCGGCTGGTGTACGACTTCGCCGACGGCGACCGCAGCCAGGTGGACCTGCTCGGCGGCAAGGGCGCGAACCTCGCCGAGATGACCAAGCTCGGGCTGCCGGTGCCGCCCGGTTTCACGATCACCACCGAGGCGTGCCGGTACTACCTCGAGCGCGGCGAGGAGCCGCAGTCGCTGCGCGTGCAGGTGACGATGGCGCTGCGCCGGCTGGAGAACCAGCTCGGCCGCCGACTCGGCGACGTCCAGGACCCGCTGCTGGTCTCCGTCCGCTCGGGCGCGAAGTTCTCGATGCCCGGGATGATGGAGACCGTCCTCAACGTCGGCCTGAACGACTACTCGGTCAAGGGCCTGGCCGAGGCCGCCGACGACGAGCGCTTCGCCTGGGATTCCTACCGGCGCCTCATCCAGATGTTCGGCAAGACCGTGCTCGACATCCCCGGCGAGCGCTTCGAGTCCGAGCTGGAGGCGGCCAAGGCGCGTGCCGGCGTCCGTGCGGACGTCGAGCTGCCCGCGCAGGCGCTGCGCCGGCTCGTCGAGGATTTCAAGGGCATCGTCGCCGACCACACCGGGCGGGAGTTCCCGCAGGACCCCCGCGAGCAGCTCGACCTGGCCACCCGGGCGGTGTTCGACTCCTGGAACACCGACCGCGCCCGGCTCTACCGCCGCCGCGAGCGCATCCCGCAGGACCTCGGCACCGCCGTGAACGTGTGCGCGATGGTGTACGGCAACCTCGGCGACACCTCCGGCACCGGCGTGTGCTTCACTCGCGATCCCGCGACCGGGCGTCAGGGCGTCTACGGCGACTACCTCGTCAACGCCCAGGGCGAGGACGTCGTCGCCGGCATCCGCAACACCCTGTCGCTGGAGGACTTCGCCCGGCTCGACCCCGCATCGCACGCGGAGCTCACCCGGATCATGCGGCGGCTGGAGACGCACTACCGCGATCTCTGCGACATCGAGTTCACCGTCGAGCGCGGCAAGTTGTGGATGCTGCAGACCCGGGTCGGCAAGCGCACGGCGGCGGCGGCGTTCCGGATCGCGACCCAGCTCGTCGACGAGGGGCTGATCACTCGCGACGAGGCCCTGACCCGCGTCACCGGCCAGCAGCTCGCCCAGCTGATGTTCCCGCAGTTCGACGCCGACGCGGAGCGCACCCTGCTCAGCCGCGGGATGGCCGCCTCGCCGGGTGCCGCCGTCGGCAAGGTGGTGTTCGACTCCGCCACCGCCGTCGCGTGGGCCGCCCGCGGAGAGGACGTCCTGCTCTGCCGGCGCGAGACGAACCCGGACGACCTCGAGGGCATGATCGCCGCCACCGGCGTGCTCACCAGCCGCGGCGGCAAGACCTCGCACGCCGCCGTGGTGGCCCGTGGGATGGGCCGCACCTGCGTGTGCGGCGCCGAGGAGATCGACGTCGACGCCGCGGCCCGGGAGCTGCGGGTGAACGGCACCGTGATCGGCGAGGGGGACGTGCTCTCGATCGACGGCTCCACGGGCGAGGTGTTCGCCGGCGCCCTGCCGGTGGTGCCCTCGCCCGTCGTCATCTACCTCGAGCACGGCCTCGACGCCGCGCTCGCCGCCGCCGACGAGGAGACCGCCGAGCTGGTACGGGCCGTGGACCGGCTGCTGCAGCACGCGGACCGCGCCCGCCGGCTCAAGGTGCGCGCCAACGCCGACACCGCCGAGGACGCCGCCCGGGCCCGCCACCTCGGCGCGCAGGGCATCGGGCTGTGCCGCACCGAGCACATGTTCCTCGGGGACCGCCGGGTGCTCATCGAACGCCTGATCCTCGCCGACACCCGTGACAGCCGCGACGCGGCACTGGCCGAGCTGCTGCCCCTGCAACGGGCCGACTTCGCAGCGATCCTCGAGGCGATGGACGGGCTGCCGACCACGATCCGGCTGCTGGACCCGCCGTTGCACGAGTTCCTGCCCGACCGCACGGAGCTCGCGGTGCGCGTCGCCGTCGCCAAGGCCACCGGCGCGGGGGGGCGGGAGAACGACACGGACGAGCGCCTGCTGGCCGCCGTGGAACGCCTGCACGAGTCCAACCCGATGCTGGGGCTGCGCGGGGTGCGCCTCGGGCTCACGGTGCCGGGGCTGTACGCGATGCAGGTCCGCGCCGTCGCCGAGGCCGCGGCGGAGCAGGCGCTGCGCGGTGCCCGGCCGGTGGTGGAGATCATGGTTCCGCTGGTCGGCTCGGTGATGGAGCTGCACCTCATCCGCGACGAGATCGACGGGGTGCTCACCGAGGTCGCCGAGCGCACCGGCGTCCCGCTGCAGATCCCGATCGGCACGATGATCGAGCTGCCGCGCGCGGCGCTCACCGCGCACCGCATCGCCGAGGCCGCCGAGTTCTTCTCCTTCGGCACCAACGACCTCACCCAGACGACGTGGGGCTTCTCCCGTGACGACGTCGAGGCCACGATCTTCGCCGTGTACCTGGACAAGGGTGTGTTCACCGTGTCGCCGTTCGAGACCCTCGACGGCGACGGTGTCGGCACGCTCGTGCGGATGGCGGTGGAGGCGGGCCGCGCCGCGCGCCCGGACCTCAAGCTGGGCATCTGCGGCGAGCACGGCGGCGACCCGGAGTCGGTGCACTTCTTCCACGAGGCCGGGCTGGACTACGTCTCCTGCTCGCCGTTCCGGGTTCCCGTGGCGCGCCTGGAGGCGGGACGCGCGGCGCTGGTCTCGGACACCCTGGGTGGCTCGCTGTAGCGGGTGAACGCCCGGCGCGTCGCCCGACGGAGCGGGCGCGAGGTCCGCGTTCTCCCTATCGTGGGCCCTGCAAGCCACCTCAGGAGGAAGTCATGGTCCTGGACATCATCGGTTTTCTCGTCTTCGGTCTCGTGGTCGGTGCCGTGGCGCGGCTCATCAAGCCGGGCAAGCAGAAGCTCAGCATCGTGATGACGCTGCTGCTCGGCGTCGCCGGTTCGCTGATCGGCGGTATCGTCGCCAGCCTGCTGGGCACCGGCACCATCTTCGAGCTCAACATCATCGGCGCGATCGTGGCGATCATCGCGGCGTTCCTGCTGATCGGGGTCGCGGAGGGGATGTCATCGCGCGGCACGGCACGGCACTGACCGCTCATCGCCGCCGCAGCAGGTAGGTGTCCATGATCCAGCCGCGACGCGCCCGCAGCTCCACACGTCGGCGGCTGATCTCGTCGGCGACCTCCCGCAGGTCGCCGACGACGAGCACCTCGTCCGGGGTGCCGAGGTAGGCACCCCAGTAGATGTCCACGTCGGGCTCGGTGACGCCGGCGTGGGCGTCGACGGCGTCGAGCATCACCACCACGTCGTCGACGCCCGGCGGCCAGCCCTGCGCGAGCCGGCGGCCGGTGGTGACGAGGAAGGGACGGCCCACCCGGTTCAGGACCAGCCGGTGGGCGGCCGCGAGCGCCTGCACGCTGCTGATCCCGGGCACCGACTCGACGCGGAACGCCACCTCCCCGCGCCCGGCGACCCGCTCCAGGATCCGCAGCGTCCCGTCATAGATCGCGGGGTCGCCCCAGACGAGGATGCCGGCCACGCCGTCGTCGTCGAGCTCGTCGGCGATCAGCCGGGCGTAGATCTCCGCGCGCCGGTCCTGCCAGTCCACCACGGCGGCCTCGTAGGCCGCGGCGGCCCGGTCGCGCTCGGGGTCCGCCGCCTCGACCACCCGGTGGTGCGCACCCGCGTGCCGGGCGAGCAGCTCCGCGCGAAGCCCCGCGAGGTCACCCTTCGCCGCACCCTTGTCGAAGACCAGGAAGACGTCGACGCGGCGGATCGCCGCCAACGCCTGCAGCGTCAGGTGCTCCGGGTCGCCGGCTCCGATCCCGATCACGTACACGGTCCGCACGCGCGGACGGTACGCGATGTGGACGCGGCCGGTGGTGGACCGCTACCGCTGGATCCCCGGTTCGACGGTGGGGCTCGCGATGTCGCTCGGCGCGGTGTCAACGTCACTCGGTGCGGTGTCGATCGGCGAGGGCGCGTCGGGATCCCACTCGTCCCAGCCCTGGGCCGCCCGCCGCCGGGCCCGTCGCCGGTCCACCACGCGCGTCACCTGGATCGCCAGCTCGAACAGGATCACCAGGGACAGCCCGAGGGCGACCATCGAGAACGGGTCCTGCCCCGGCGTCGCGATCGCGGCGAAGACGAACAGCGCGAACACCAGCCCGCGCCGCCACGAGCGCAGCTGCGCGTGACTGATCACCCCGGCGAGGTTGAGCATCACCACCAGCAGCGGGAGCTCGAAGCTGACCCCGAAGATCAACAGTAGGGCGATGAGGAACCCGAAGTACTTGTCCCCGGACAACGCGGTGGTCTGCACGCCGTCGCCGATCGCCAACAGGAAGGACAGCGCCTGGGTGACGACGACGTAGGCCAGCACCGCGCCGGAGACGAACAGGGTGGCCGCGACGGGCACGAAGACCAGCGCGTAGCGGCGCTCCTTCGCGTACAGCCCGGGGGTGATGAACGCCCAGATCTGGTGCAGCCACACGGGGCAGGCGAGCACCAGGCCGGCCGTCATCGCGACCGTGAGGCGCAGGTTGAACTGGTCGAACGCACCGGTGGCCAGCAGGGTGCAGGAGCCGTCCGGGGTGAAGGACGCCCGGGCCTGGGCGTCGATCGAGCAGTACGGGCCCTTCAGCAGCTCACC
The DNA here is from genome assembly GCA_035540535.1 of Pseudonocardia sp. Lineage (GTDB taxonomy): Bacteria > Actinomycetota > Actinomycetes > Mycobacteriales > Pseudonocardiaceae > Pseudonocardia. The sequence goes on along the minus strand of DATLGI010000176.1, from coordinate 2,441 downwards.
GAGGGTGGGCAGGCCGAAGACCTCGACGCCGTACCACACGAACCCGAAGACGCTGGTCAACGCGACGGTCGCCAGCGCCACGGTCAACCGGTAGCGCAGTTCGTAGAGGTGCTCCACCAGCGACATCGCGCCGTCCGGGTTGCGACGGCGCCGGCGCAGAGCCAGGCCCATCCCCCGCTACCGGGAGGTGGCGGGGTGCGCGCCCTCGCCGACCGGGGCCGACGCGGTCGCGGTCGGCCCGGGCGGGAGCGCCGCCGGAGTCGCCGGGACGTCCGGAGCCGCCTCGGGGTTCTCGTCCTTCAGGCCCTTCATCTCACCCTTGAAGATGCGGGCCGACTGACCGACGGAGCGCGCCATGGCCGGCAGCTTCTTCGCGCCGAACAGCAGCACGATCACGGCGACGATGATGAGCAGTTCCCAACCGCCTGGCATCAGGTGTGTTCCTTCCGAGCAGAGGAGCGGGGTGACGACGAACGGGCGGGCCGGCGCCCGTGAGGGGACGCCCGGCCCGCCCGTCGGTCATGCGGGGCAGGTCACGCGAAGCCGTCGCTCTCGAAGATCGCACCGTTGACGCCGTTCGGGAAGAACCCGCCGGAGTCCGCCGCCTCGGGGGTGAGGTAGACGATGTTGAGCACGTCCTGGGGCGAGCGACTGAACGCGATCGCGTTCTCGTCGGCCGGGACGATGTTCGCCTCGCCGTCGACCACGATGCCCTGGTCGACGTCGGTGGACGAGTCGAGGCTGTCGCGGGCGTCGGAGATGGCGTTGGCCGCGTCGCCCAGGTCCCGGTTGAACAGGACCGTGCGGATGAGGCTGGCGTGGTACGCCTCGACGGCCAGGATGCCGGCCGCCGCCTCGAGGAAGACCTTGTTCGTGATCAGCGGAGCAGCGCCCTTGTAGGCGGTGACGCCCACGTCCTCGAAGATGAAGGCGCCCAGCAGGAAGCTGTTCTCGTCGGCGAACGGGTTGAACACCTCGTCGGCCCCGATCAGGCCGGCGGCCTGTGCGGCGGCGGTGAACGCCTCCTGGAGGTTGATCTCCGGGCGGGCGACCTTCGCGTCGCCGAGCGCGGCGCGCAGGAACTTGACGTGCGCGAGCTCGTCGTTCGCGATCTCCTCGGCGTACTGCCGGACGGCCTTGGTCTCGAACGTGACCTGGCTCCCGCCGGTGACCCCGCCGAGCTTGCCCTTGCCGTCGATCAGGTCGCTGTCGAGGTTCTCGCCGAAGGCGGCGAGCAGGTAGAACTCCGCCTCCAGGTACTCGAGGTTGAGGGCGAAGTTGAGAACCGCGGCGTCGGTGGCGGCGGCCTCGTCGTCCTCCGGGTCGGCCAGCGCGGTACCCGCACCCAGGACACCCGCGCCGGCCACACCGAGACCGGTCAGACCGGCGGCACGCAGGAATCGGCGGCGGTCCACCGCGTTCTCCGCGCTGCGGTCGATGGCGTATTTAATGAACGCCTTGTTGAAACCTTCGAACACTGCTTCTCCTCGGTCGGTCGGTTGCTGGCCGCGGGTCCGAGACCGCGGCCGGGCACGGGGAGCACCCGGTACTGCAGGAGCACAGCGACAAGCGCTGCTTTCCGGTCAAACGCCGGGACGCAGCGAGAGAAATGCCCCCGTCCGGGTGAACAACCGTTCCGGGAAATGGCGTAAGGACATTTTACACAACGGTGGAAAGTGACGTTCGCGCAGCTCACCGCGGGTGCGGGAATGGACTAGGGTGGGCACGTGCGCGTCACGCAGCTATGGCGGTTCCCGGTCAAATCGCTTCAGGGCGAGCGCCTCGACGCCGTCGGGATCGACCCGCTCGGCATCGAGGGCGACCGCCGGTGGGCGATCTTCGACCGCGAGACGGGCTTCGGGCTCACGGCTCGCCGAGCCCCCGAGCTGCTCCTCGCCGCGGCCCGTCACCGCGACGGCGCGGTCGAGATCACGCTGCCGGACGGCACCGTCGCCGCCGACGACGAGGCGCTGTCGACCTGGCTGGGCCGGCCGGTCGCCCTGCGCGGGCTCGCGGAGGTCGACACCCCGCGCTACGAGAACCCGGAGGACCCGGAGACCGAGGCGCCGGAGTCCTGGCGGACGTTCACCGGCCCGCCCGGCGCGTACCACGACGCGTTCACCGTGACGCTGCTGTCCGTCCCGGCGGCGCACGGACACGACCCGCGCCGCTTCCGCGCCAACGTCGTGGTCGACGGCGGGGACGAGGACGCGCTGGTCGGCACGACCGTCGCGCTCGGCGGGGCGCGGCTGCAGGTCCGGGAGGGGGTGCCCCGCTGCGTGATGGTGACCCGGGCCCAGCCCGGCGGCATCGAGGTCGACCGCGACGTCCTGCGCTGGATCCACCGGGAGCGCGCCGGCCTGCTCTCGGTGGGCGCGGCGGTCGTGGAGCCGGGAACCGTCCGGGTCGGGGACGAGGTCGCCCGCACCGGCTGACGGCAC
>DATLGI010000175.1:0-36874 GCA_035540535.1 Pseudonocardia sp. | reverse complement strand
CGTCAGCACCGTTGTGCTGCTCGAGCAACACGGCCGGCTCGAGCAGCACAACGGTGCTGACGGCGCCGAGCAGGGCGAGCCCCCACCAGCGGCGGAAGTCGGCGGCCACGACGGACAGCCCGGCCGCGACGACGGCATGCTGCACGACCACCCTGTCGAACACGGGTCCGCCCCCGAGCAGGCCGGCCAGCGCCGAGGTCGTGAGCAGGTAGAGCCCGGCCCACAGCACCGCCGCCAGCGCGATGTCCGCGGGCGCGAAGAGCCGGAAGAACGTGAGGTTCTCGATCAGGCCGCGGTCCAGCGCGGCCAGCGCGTCCCCCATCGGCCCGGCCGGGCCCACCCCGGCCCGGCTCGCCGCCTCCCGCGCCGTCAGCAGCGCCTCCGGCGGCACCGGCACCAGCAGGCTCAACGCGGCCACCACCGCACCCGGTGCGAGCACCGCGCCCAGGAGCAGGAGCCGGCGCCCGGCGCCCGGCACCCGCCCGCCCGCCAGCCGGGCCACGGCCGCCGCTGCCGCGGGGGCGACGACGGCGAGCAGGAATTCCTCACTGGCCGTCGCCGCGGCGACCGCCGCGGCGAGCAGGGCCGCGCCGACCGGGAGCGGAAGCCTCGCCCACACCCTCCGGGCGCCCGCGAGCAGCGCCAGCACCAGGACGCCCACCGCGTCGTAGCGACCGATGTCGTGCAGCAGCAGAGGGCACGACAGGGGCGAGAGCACAAGCAGCGCCGTGGCCACCGCGCGCGGTATCCGGCGGCGCGCGAGGCGACCCGCCGCCACCGCGACCGGGACGACCGAGAGCGCCGCGGCCCGAGACAGACCGGCCGCCGCGCACTGCGCCTGCCGGTAGCTGGGCGATCCGCCCATCAAGCGTCGCAGCACCTCACCCGGCAAGCCCCGGCGCACGAACCCCGAGCGGTAATCGAGCCAGTAGTTCGGAGCCTTGTAGTCGCTCAGCAGCCCGGTAGCGGCGCACCCTTCGCCCGGACGGAGCAATCTGCCGACAGCGCGCGCCAGCCCGGTCACCGTCGCTCGGCCCCGGTGCAGCGCGTGGACCAGCGATCTGGTCGTTCACATCGGTCGGACCGCGAGGCACTCGCCCGAAGATCCCGGAGTGCGGGTGTCGAACCGACGTCGTGCCGCTGCCCGCGCTGCCGCAGCGGGTGATCCTGGGCGGCGCAGCTCAACGGGCGCGAATCGAACGGTTCGGGGTCTGACCGGCGACTCCGTGCCGCAGGGGCTGGTTGTTGTCCGGTGTCGCGCTCGCGTTGCCCGGCGATCGGCCGTCGGGCGGCGGAGCCTGTTCGGGCTGGGCTGCGGCAGGGTCGCCGCCGGACGGTTCGGCGTCGCCCGCCCGCAGCGCGTCGAGACGCTGGGTGAGCAACTGGACGACGTTGAATCGGTCGGCGTGCGCCCGCTCGTGGTCGAGGATCACGGTGAGGTCGTGCGCGTCGAGTGCACGGATGCGGTGGGCCAGGCTGCCCACAGGCAGGTGGTCGTAGCCCGGAAGGGGAAGCTGGGCGTCCTCGGTCATGGTGGCGAATACCCGTGGGCAGTCTCGGAAATCGCAACACACACCTGGACTACCGCCGGTCGCCGGACGCCGGTGACTGCGCGCCGGCGGTGCCACGCCTGGCCCGAACTCGTCAATGGCGTGCGATGTGCTCGCTCGATCAGCGCGTCGTGCTCATCCCAGGTGCAGTGCTTCCCAGAAGCCGGCCCGTACCGCGTCGGCTCCCCAGGCGTTCGGCTCGATGACTCGGCAGTACCAGAGTTCGCGGTCGAGGGGTCGGGGCTCGCCCTGCGCCGGGTTGCCGGCGCGCAGGCCGTGGCCGAGGAAGCGGTCGTGGATCTCGGCGATCCGGGCCCCGTTCTCCTCGGCGGCCGCGCGCAGCGCCGCGTTGAGGTCGGCGAGCACGTCGACGACGTCCGGCCAGGGCGGCAGGCCCACGCTGGGAGCGTCGCCGCTGCCGTCACTGGGGTCGTAGACGGTGCCCACGATCACCTGACTGTCGGGCGCGCGCATCAGGCGCCGGAGCCGGCCGAGGGCTTCTCCGACGCGCACGCGCACGGATCGCACGATCCGGCGGGCCTGCGCGGTGTCGCCGTAGGCGCCGAGCAGGTCGTTGCCGCCGACGGTCAGCGTCACCAGAGTGGGTCTGACGCCCGAGCTCTCGAGTCGGGGGAGCTGTGACTCCAGGAGTGTGCGGGTGGTGCCGCCGTCGATGGCGAGCAGGTGATGCCGCAGTTCTCGGTGCAGGGTGCTCAGGTCCCGCCCGCGCCACTGCGGGAAGTCGTCGTCGCGGTTCCGGGCGAGCAGGCTGGCGCCGCCACGGCCCGGACCGCCGGCGTACTCGTCGATCGACATCGAGTCGCCGAGCGCGACGTAGGTGTACGGACCGTCGAGCTCAGCGGGCGCCATGCCGAACCCTCCTCCCGGGGCCGACGCGCAGGCCAACGGCGCCGGCCGCGGGCGCCGCGCCGAGCAGGAAGACCCGTCTGCGCAACAGTCGCACCTTGCACCACCCGGTCGGCTCCCTGAACGGCATCAGCTCCGCTCCGGGGCCTGCATACCCTGCCGCCACCCGGAAACAACGTCGCGCAGCACCGCCGGGGCCGGCGTCGCCATCGGGCGGTTCCCGGAGCGCGTTGCACCGCGGCACCGCGATCCGTCGCGGCGCTCGCGTCGGTGGCCCGCCCTCGTTCTCCGCTGCCCCGGCCCTCGTCGGCGACCGCCCGAGTCGGAATCAGGTCCGGCATCACGCGTCGAACCGGCCCGTCGCGCGGTCGCGGTCCCCACGCCCGCGCGACCGCCGACACGGCGAGCACCGCCCGGGGCAGGTGTGCCCGGAGCAGCGCAGTGGTAGTCGGCTGCAGCGCGACCCGGCGCGATGCGAGAGGGAGCGATCGACATGATGACGGTCATCACCGAGATCACACTCAAGCCCGGCTCGGAGCCCGAGTGGGACGCCGCGATGCGCGACCGGCTGGCGGCCGCACGCGTCCGGCCCGGATGGGTGGGCGGGCAGCTGCTCATCCCGCTGGATGCGCAGAACAAGCGCATCGTGGCCGGAACCTGGCAGAGCCGCGCGGACTGGCAGGCCTGGCATGAGGACGAGGCGTTCGCCGAGACGCGCACCCGGATGGACGGCCTGCAGGAGGGCGACAGCGTGATGGCCTGGCACGAGGTCGTGGTCGAGGCGCGCGGCGACGGGTAGTTGCCCGGGAGCAGCTCGAGGCCATGGAGCAGGTGATGGCCGGGCACGACGTGCTGGCCGTGCTGCCGACCGGCGCCGGGAAGTCGGCCATCTACCAGGTGCCGGCCCTGGAGCTGGACGGGCCGACCCTCGTCGTCTCGCCGCTGATCGCGCTGCAGAACGACCAGATGGAGCGCATCGAGGACAGCGAGGCCCCGGAGGCGGTCGCGGTGAACTCGGCGCAACGCGGCTGCGACCGCGAGCACGCATGGAAGGCGATCCGGCAGGGCAGCGCGGAGTACCTGTTCCTGTCACCCGAGCAGCTGGCCAACGACGAGGTCGTCGACACGCTGGGGGAGCTGGGGGTGTCGCTGTTCGTGGTCGACGAGGCGCACTGCGTCTCCGCCTGGGGTCACGACTTCCGGCCCGCCTACCTGCGGCTGGCGCCGGCGATCGAGCGGCTCGGGCACCCGCGGGTGATCGCGTTGACCGCCACCGCGGCGCTGCCGGTGCGCCGCGACATCGTCGAGCGGCTGGGCCTGCGCGACCACCGCGAGGTGATCAGCGGCTTCGACCGGCCGAACCTGCACCTGGCCGTCGAGCGGTTCACCGACGACGGCGACAAGCGCGCCGCGCTGCTCACCCGTGTCCGGGCACTGACGGCGGATCCCGCGACCCGGGCCGGGCTGGGGTACGTGGCCAGCCGCAAGGACGCCGAGTTCTACGCCGACGAGCTGGCGCGGATCGGCGTGCGGGCCGCGGTCTACCACGCCGGGATGAAGGCGGCCGACCGCGAGCGGGTGCACGAGGAGTTCCTCGACGGCGACCTCGACGTCGTCATCGCCACCTCGGCGTTCGGGATGGGCATCGACAAGCCGGACGTGCGGTTCGTCGTGCACGCGTCGGTTCCCGAGTCGCTCGACACCTACTACCAGCAGATCGGGCGGGCCGGCCGCGACGGTGAACCAGCACGGATCCAGCTGTTCTACCGGCCCGAGGACCTGAGCCTGCAGAAGTTCCTCACCGCGGGCAAGGCTCCCGAGGACGCGCTCGACGAGGTGGCGCACGCGCTCCAGGAACACCCGGAACCGGTCCGCCCGGCACAGCTGAAGGACGAGGTTGACGTCTCCCCGAGCCGTGCGACGCGGGCGTTGAACCTGCTGGAACAGGCCGAGGCGGTGACCACGACCGACGACGGCCGCCTGGCGTACGCCGATCCGGACCTGAGCCCGCAGGAGGCGGTGGACGCCGCCGTCGACTTCGCGGACAGCCACCAGCGGCTGATCCGGTCGCGGATCGAGATGATCCGCGGTTACGCCGAGACCACCGGTGCCGCCGCCGGTACCTGCTCGGCTACTTCGGCGAGCAGCTGCCCCGTACCTGCGGCAACTGCGATACCTGCGACGCCGGCACGGCCCAGGACGAGGGCGAGAACCCCGACGGCTTCGAGGTCAACAGCGCCGTGCGTCACCCGGAGTGGGGCCGCGGCGTCGTGATGTCGGGCGAGCGGGACCGGGTGACGGTCCTGTTCGACGAGGTCGGTTACAAGACCCTCGCCCTGACCGCGGTCCGGGACAACGACCTGCTCACCCCCGACCCGCCAACCTGATCGGCCACCAGCCGGACGGGCGCGCGCCTCCATCCCGCCGTCACCCGCCGGACCGGGCGCCCGGGTCAGGCCGGCAGGTGGTCCGGCAGGCCGAACAGCGGGAACACCCGCGCGGTGTCGAGGAAGAACACCATCCCGGTGATCAGCCCGTCCTGCACGGTCAACACCTGCAGCGCCCACGGCCGCAGAACGCCGTCCGCGCTCGGCTTGTACTGGGCGAACGCGGGCGAGCCGTTGGCCTGCACCGGCAGCAGCCGTGAGCCCTTGCACGCGATGCCGACGCCGAGCATCCAGGCGGTGATGTCGGCCGTACCGCGCAGCCACAGGGCGTAGGGCGGCATCGCCTGCACAGCGTCCTCGTGCAGCACCGTGACCAGCGACGACATGTCGTAGCGCTCGAACGCGTCGACGTAGCGGGCGAGCAGCTCGCGGTGGGCGTCGTCCACCGGTGCGGGCTGCCCGGACCGGTCGAGCCCCTGGGCGGCGAGCGTGGCGCGCGCCCGCTGCAGTGCGCTGTTGACCGAGGCGACGGTGGTGCCCAGCAGCTCGGCCACCTCGGCCGCCTTCCAGCACAGCACCTCGCGCAGGATGAGCACGGCCCGCTGCCGTGGGGGGAGGTGCTGCAGCGCCGCGATGAACGCGAGCCGCACCGACTCGCGGGACACGGCCACCTGCTCCGGATCCCCGGCGGGGAGCACGCGCGCGTCGGGCATCGGCTCGACCCAGGGGTCGTCGGTGCGCCACTCGCCCAGCGACTCGGGCACTGGCGCCGACGGGGCGCCGAAGTCCATCGGTAGCGCGCGGCGCTTGCGACCGTTGAGCGCGTCGATGCAGACGTTGGTGGCGATGCGGTACAGCCACGAGCGCAGCGAGGCCCGCCCGTCGAAGCCGTCGAGCGCGCGCCAGGCCCGCACCATCGTGTCCTGCACGGCGTCGTCGGTCTCGGACGACGAGCCGAGCATTCGGTAGCAGTAGCCCGTGAGCTCGCCGCGGTACTGCTCGAGCCGGCCTTCGAGCTCGGAACGGTCGAGCGCCGTCGAAGCGGTCATGGCCTGTCCCCTCGAACCGGCACCGGTGCCTCCGGTGCGCAGGAGTCAGCATAGGAACCGGCACCGACGGTTCCCACTCCTCGGGCGCGGTGCGGCCGCGGTGCGCGCCTGCGGTCCCGGCGCCGGGCCGACACGCTGCGCGAACGGCCCGGTACCCACGTCGGAATGGCGGCAAACCGAACTGTGGCGACCATCACGCAGGTTCGCCGGATCGGCGCTCCGTGGCTGGTCGAGCGGCTGCGGTGGGTTGTTCGTCCTGTTAGCTTCGACTGCCATGACCGTTTCCGACACCGAGGCGCCGGCGCGGTCGACGGTGTCGATAGGACCCCCGACGGTGGTCGACGGCATCGCCGTTCACGAGCTGGCCGCCGCCTCCGAGGTGCTCGACGTCAACTCGCGCTACGCGTATCTCCTCTGGTGTCGTGACTTCGCCGCGACGTCGGTCGTGGCGCGGTCCGGCGGGCGGGTCGTCGGCTTCGTCACCGGCTACCGCAGACCGGACGACCCCGCGACCCTGCTCGTCTGGCAGGTCGCGGTGGCCGCGACGGCCCGGGGGCTCGGCGTGGCCGGTCGCATGCTGGACGAGCTGTTCGACCGGGTCCCCGACGTCGACCACCTCGAGACCACGATCACGCCCGACAACGAGGGGTCGACGGCGCTGTTCACCGGTTTCGCCCGCCGTCGCGACGCCCCCGTCTCCCGTACCGAGTTGTTCGGCCCCGCATTGCTGGGTGGTGACCACCCGCCGGAGCTGTTGTTCCGGATCGGCCCGGTCACGACCGCACGACGATCTCACCGAGTCCGGCCCGACACGTAGTGACACGACACGCAGGGGTGTGCCCGCCATGACCGTTTTCGAGGATCTGGAGTCCGAGGTCCGGAGCTATTGCCGGAGCTGGCCGGTGGTGTTCGACACCGCCGTCGGTTCGCGCCTCACCGACGTGGACGGAAGGTCGTACCTCGACTTCTTTGCCGGTGCCGGCGCGCTGAACTACGGGCACAACCCGCCCGCGCTCAAGAAACCACTGCTCGAGTACCTGGCCCGCGACGGGATCACGCACGGGCTGGACATGTACACCACGGCCAAGCGCGACTTCCTGCAGGCGTTCCGCGAGGTGGTGCTGGAGCCGCGCGGCCTGGACTACAAGGTGCAGTTCCCGGGCCCGACCGGCGCGAACGCGGTGGAGTCGGCGCTGAAGCTCGCCCGGAAGATCTCGGGCAAGGAAGCGATGATCAACTTTACCAACGCCTTCCACGGGATGACCCTGGGCGCGCTGTCGGTGACGGGCAACTCGATGAAGCGCGGCGGGGCCGGCGTCCCCCTGGTGCACGCCACGCCGATGCCCTTCGACAACTACTTCGACGGCCAGGTGCCCGACTTCCTGTGGTTCGAGAAGGTGCTCGAGGACCAGGGGTCCAGCCTCAACGAGCCGGCTGCGGTGATCGTCGAGACGGTGCAGGGCGAGGGCGGGATCAACCCGGCGCGCGTCGAGTGGCTGCAGGCGCTGGCCGACCTGTGCCGCCGGCACGGCATCCTGCTGATCGTCGACGACGTGCAGATGGGCGTCGGGCGCACCGGACCGTTCTTCTCCTTCGAGATCGCCGGCATCACCCCGGACATCGTGTGCATATCCAAGTCGATCTCCGGGTACGGCCTGCCGATGGCCCTGGTGCTGATCAAGCCGGAGCACGACGTGTGGGGGCCGGGGGAGCACAACGGCACCTTCCGCGGGAACAACCCGGCCTTCGTCACGGCGACGGCCGCGCTGAACGAGTTCTGGCGCGACGACGCCCTGGAGCGCTCCACGCTGGCGAAGGGCGAGCGTGTCCTGGAGCACTTCGAGCGGATCGTCGCCGGGCACCGGGATGCGGGGCTGAAGGCCAGGGGGCGCGGGCTGGCGCAGGGCCTGCAGTTCGCGCAGCCGGAGCTGGCGGCGAAGGTCTGCGCGGCCGCGTTCGAGCGGGGCCTGCTGATGGAGACCTCGGGCCCGCAGAGCGAGGTGATGAAGCTGCTGCCGCCGCTCACCGTCACCGACGACGAGCTCGACGAGGGTCTGGCGATCATCACCGACTCCGTCCGCACCGTGGTCTCCGGGGCGTGATCGGATGATCGTCCGCACGCTCAAGGAGATCACCGACACCGACCGCGACGTCGTCACGCCGCACTGGCGCAGCAGGCGGATCGTGCTCGCCGGCGACGGCGCCGGTTTCTCGCTGCACGAGACCGTGCTCGACGCCGGATCGGTGAACGACTTCTGGTACGCCAACCACGTCGAGGCCGTCCTCGTCGTGGAGGGCGAGGGCGAGCTGTACGACAAGGACAACGACACGACCTACCGGCTCGGCCCCGGGTCGATGTACCTGCTCGACGGGCACGAGCACCACCAGTTGCGGCCGCACACCCGGATGCGCGCGGTGTGCGTGTTCAACCCACCGGTCACCGGGCGCGAGGTGCACGACGAGAACGGCGTGTACCCGCTGGTGACCGTCGAGGAGGCTGAGGCGGCGCAGGCCGCCGACCGCGAGGCGTCCTAGAGGCACCGGTCCGCTCGTCACCCGACATGGAGGCATGTCGGGGTGGACAGGCGGGTCCGGACCCCGACATGGAGGCATGTCGGACTCGGAGGTGAGGTGCGCATGGAAGGGATCGAGAGCTTCGTGCTCGGCGACGTGCTCAGCGCGCGGGCCGCGTCGCACCGGCACTCGACGTTCCTGCGGTTCCGCGAGGGTGAGCTCACCTTCGGCGAGGTCGACACGCTGGCCGACCGCTACGCGCGCGGCCTGGCCGCGGAGGGCGTCCGGCGCGGTGACCACGTCGCGGTGATGCTGCCGAACTGCCCGGAGTTCGTGCCGGTGATCGCGGCGCTGGCCCGGCTCGGCGCCGTTGCGGTGCCGGTGAACACGGCGTTCCGGGGCGAACTGCTGCGCCACGTGCTGGACACCTCCGACGCCTCGACGTTGCTGATCGACGCCGCGTACGTCGAACGACTGCCGCCCGTCGCGATGCAGGTGCCGGACCTGGTACGGGTGTTCGTGCGCGGCGGGACCGCCCCGGTGGTGGACCTGATCGGGGGGCCCGCTGTCCCGATGACGCGGCTGCTCGACCACGGCGCCGACCCGGTGCGCGTCCCGGTCGGGTTCGCCGACCTGCAGGCGATCATGTACACGTCCGGCACCACCGGGCGGGCCAAGGGCGCGATGGTGCCGCACGCCCACGCGCTGGTCTGCGCCTACGACTCGCTGGACTTCCTCGACCGTTGGGGGAAGACCACCTACTGCCCGCTGCCGCTGTTCCATGCGGCCGGGCTGTGGGACGGCGTGTTCTCGGCGCTGCTGTCCGGCTCGCCGATCGCCATCGTCGAGAAGTTCAGCGCCACGCGGTTCTGGGACGACGTCCGCCGGTTCGACGCACAGGTCGCGATGAGCGTGTTCGCGATGATCCCGATCCTGCTGGGGGCGCCGCCGTCGCCGCGGGACCGGGACCACCCGCTGGAGATGTTCTACATGGGCAAGTCCGTGCTCGACGCGCCCCTCCACGAGCGCTTCGGCGTCCGCTCGGTGGAGACGTACACGAGCACCGAGCTCGGCATCGCCACCGGAAGCCCGTACGGGCTGTGGCGGGTGGGGTCGATGGGGCGGGCGCACGCCGAGCGGTACGAGGTGACGGTCCTCGACGAGCACGACCGCGAGGTCGGCCCGGGCGAGCCGGGTGAGCTCGCGGTCCGGCCGCGCCAGCCCTTCGTCATGACGCCGGGGTACTACGGCATGCCCGAGGCCACGGCCCGGGCGTTCCGCAACCTGTGGTTCCACACCGGCGACCGGGCCTGGCGCGACGAGGACGGCTACTTCTACTTCCTGGACCGCATCGCCGACGCCATCCGCCGCCGCGGCGAGAACATCTCCGCGTTCGACATCGAGTGCGAGGTCAACCTGCACCCGGCCGTGCTGGAGTGCGCGGCGTACGGCGTGCCCTCGGAGCTCACCGAGGAGGAGCTCATGCTCGCGGTCGTCGTCGCACCCGGCGAGGCGCTCAGCGCCCCCGAACTGGCCGCGTACTGCGCCGCGAAGCTGCCGGCGTTCATGGTGCCGCGCTACATCGAGTTCGTCGACGCGCTGCCGCGCACCCCCACCGACAAGGTCGCCAAGCACGCGCTCCGTGCCCGCGGCGACCACGGCGTGACCGCGGCGACCTGGGACCGCCAGCATGTCCCGCCGGCGCAGCACCTCGGCCGGGCCGGCGGGCCGGGCCTCCCGGGCACCGTGTCCGCGTCGGCGACCCCGGGGAGGATGGCGTGAACTGGGAGGACAGCCCCGAGCAGGCCGCGTTCCGGGCCGAGGTGCGCACCTTCGTCCGCGACCGCTTCCCGGCCGGCTACACCCCGGACCCGCAGGCCGAGCAGAGCCTGGAGCCCGAGGACGTGTGGGGCTACAACTGGCCGGTCGACCGCAACAGCGCCGACCCCGCCCGTCGGGCCGGCGCGCGCGAGTGGGCGGCGGCGTTGGCCGAGCGCGGCTGGATCGCCCCGCACTGGCCCGTCGAGTACGGCGGCGCGGGCCTGTCCGCGCTGGAGGAGTTCGTCCTGCACGAGGAGATGATGCGCGCGCGCGTGCCCACGGTGAACGGCATCGGCGCGTTCCTGCTCGGCCCGACGCTGCTCGCGCACGGCACCGAGGAGCAGAGGGCCGAGCACCTCCCGCCGATCGCGCACGGCGAACGCACTTGGGCACAGGGCTTCTCCGAGCCCGGCGCCGGGTCCGACCTGGCCGGGCTGCGCACCCGCGCCGTTCGGGACGGCGACCACTACGTCGTCGACGGCCAGAAGGTGTGGACCTCGCTCGGCCACCACGCGGACTGGCTGTTCGTGCTGGTCCGCACCGACCCCGACGCCTCGCCACGGCACCGCGGGATCACGTTCCTGCTGGTGGACGTCGAGACCCCGGGGGTCACCGTCCGGCCGATCCGCGACATCCGCGGGGACGAGCCGTTCGCCGAGGTGTTCTTCGACGGGGCTCGGGTGCCGGTGGCGAACCGGGTCGGCGAGGAGAACCGCGGCTGGTACGTCGCGATGGACGCCCTGTCCTTCGAGCGGGCCGGCATCGGCGCGACGATCAAGTACGAGCAGGCGCTGGCGCGGCTGGTCGAGCACCTCGGCACCGCCGAGGGGCGCGCGCACCTGCGCGAGGGCTTCGCGGGCGGCACCCGCCGGGAGGTCGCCCGCCGGTACACCGAGATGCGGGTGCTGTCCAACATCGCCCGCTACTCGGTGTCGCGGCAGGCGGCCGGCGCCGTGCCCGGCTACGAGGCGTCGGTGAACCAGCTGTTCAGCGCCGAGCTGCACCAGCGGCTCGCCCGCACCGGAGCGCAGGTGTTCGGCCGGCACGCGCTGCTGTGGCAGCGCGACGACCCGCTGGCAGCGGCGTTCACGCACATGCGCCTGGACTCGGTTGCCGCCACCTTCCTCGGGGGCGCCTCGGAGATCCAGCGCAACGTCATCGCGACCAGAGGTCTGGGACTGCCCAGATCTTGAGGAGGAACACGTGTACGAAGGACTGGACGTCCAGACCAAGGACCGGGTCTGCTGGATCACGCTGGACCGGCCGAAGAAGCTCAACTCGCTGACCCCGGCGATGATGCACGGCCTGCGCAGCGTCTTCACCGAGATCGACGACGATCCCGAGGTGTGTTGCGCGGTGCTGCGCGGCGCCGGCGAGAAGGGGTTCTGCGCCGGCATGGACCTCGACTGGTCCGAGTCGCTGACCAAGGCCGACCGGATCGAGCAGGGCCGCCTCGGCGAGAAGACGTTCGCCATGATGGAGCGGCTCTCGATCCCGATCTTCGCGGCGGTGCACGGCTACGCGGTCGGCGGCGGGCTGGAGCTCGCGCTCGGCGCCGACTTCATCGTCGCCAGCGACAACGCCAAGATGGGCCTGACCGAGATCACCCTCTCGGCCCGCCCGCCGTACCGGCCGAAGATCACCGAGGACGGCGACCCGGACCAGCCCGAGGTCGGCGGCTCCGCACCCGGCTGGGGTGGGGTGAAGCGGCTGCCGCAGCGGGTCGGCCTCGCGCGGGCCAAGGAGATGCTGTTCACCGGCATCCGGCTGGACGCGCACCGCGCGTTGCGGCTCGGCCTGGTCAACGACGTGTTCCCGGCCGAGGAGTTCGACGAGAGGGTGGCCGCGCTCGCCGAGCGCATCGCGGCGATGAACCGCTACAACCTCCGGCTCGTCAAGGAGCTGGTGACCGGCGGCTACGACTGGATCGAGCCGCACCCCAGCTGACGAGGAGGACATGACGATGTTGCAGATCTACCGGATCGACCACGTCGCCACCGCCGCGCCCGACGCGGAGAAGGCGGCCGGGCTGCTGGAGGGGCTGTTCGGCTTCCGCCGCACCCACACCTGGGACAGCCCGGACGCCGGGGTGCGGGGCGTGCGCCTGCAGGTACCCGGGACCTGGGGTCAGACCTGGGTGGTGCTCGCGCCCTCCGGCGAGGGCGGCTCGGTGGCGGCCTGGCTCGACGACCACGGCGGGCGCGCGGGGCTGCACCACGTCGGCGCCGAGGTGCCCGACCTCGACGCCGCGGTGCAGGAGCTGGAGCGCCGCGGGTTGAAGATCACCGACTCGGTGCCGGGCCGATGGGTGGAGGCGTCGCTGTCGCCGCCCGAGCACGGGCCGGGGGTGCTGTGGCGGCTGCGGGGGCCGGGGCACCTCGCGATGCTCGGCGACGAGGACGCGCAGCCGGCGTCGTCCGCGCCGTCGGAGCAGCCGAGGCTGGGGATCGTCCAGATCGACCACATCTGCCAGGCGTTCCACGACCGCGACGAGCTCGCCCGCTGGTACGCCGAGCTGGCCGGGTTCGTGCAGGTGTGGCGGACCGCCGAGGACGAGATCCCGGACATGGCCGACCTCGTGCTCAACATCCCCGGCTCCAGCATCTGCTGGGAAGTGATCACGGGCCGCGGAGAGGACTCGTTCGTCGACAAGTTCCTCGAGCGCAGCGGGCCGGCCGCGCACCACGTCACGTTCGAGGTGGCCGACTGGGACGCCGCGCTCGCCGCCTGCGCGGCGCACGGCGTCCCGACGTTCGACCACGAGGACGGGGTCAAGGACGGCGCCGCCTGGAAGCACACGTTCATCCACCCCAAGCACGCGGGCGGCGTGCTCGTGCAGCTGTTCTGGGAGGAGCGGCCGGGGGTCTGGGTGCGCTCGGACAAGATCCCGCCGACCGGCTAGGAGTTCCGAGTGGACCTGACCCTGACCGAGGACCAGGAGCTCATCCGGCGCACCGCCCGCGACGTGCTCGGCGCGCGGGCGGCGACCGCGGGCGTCGTCGCCGTCGCCGGTGAGCCCGCCGGCCACTCGGCCGGCCTGTGGAAGGAGATGGTCGGGCTCGGCTGGACGGCCCTTGCCGTACCCGAGCGGTACGGCGGGGTCGGGGAGGGTTTCCCGGAGGCCTGCCTGCTCGTCGAGGAGATGGGCGCGGCGCAGGTGCCGAGCCCGTTCCTGGTCACCGTCGCCTGCTGCGCGCCGGCGATCGAACGGCACGCCACGGCGGAGCAGAAGGCGCACTGGCTGGGCCGGGTCGCCGAGGGCCGGATGCTGACCTTCGCGCGCGCCGCGCCGGCCGGTGGCTGGGGCACCGAGGGCTCCACGGTCTCCGCGGTGCGCTCGGGCGCCGGCTGGACGCTCGACGGGGTCGCCCGGTTCGTGCCTTTCGGCGCCGCCGCCGAGGACCTGCTGGTGATCGCCGACGTCGCCGGGGCGGGTCTCACCGCGTTCCTCGTCGACGCCGCGGCGGCCGGCCTCGGCCGTGAGCGGCTCGACGTCGTCGGGCCGAACGCGGAGCACGACCTGACGTTCACCCGCGTCGCGGTGCCGGCCGAGCGCGTGCTCGGCGAGGTCGGCGGCGGGGCCGCGGTGGCCGCCACCGCCGCCGCGTTCGGTGCCGCCGCCACCTGCGCGGAGATGGTCGGCGGTGCGCAGCGCGTGCTGGACGCGAGCGTCGAGTACGCGAAGCAGCGCGAGCAGTTCGGCCGCCCGATCGGGTCGTTCCAGGCCGTCCAGCACCACTGCGCCGACATGGCGATCGACGTCCTGACCGCCCGGTTCATCGCCTACGAGGCGGTCTGGCGGCTCACCGCGCCCGGCCAGGACGCCGGCGAGGTCGCGCTCACCGTCGCCACGGCCAAGGCGTGGGTGAGCGAGGCCTACCAGCGCGTCTGCGCGCTCGGTCACCAGGTGCACGGCGCGATCGGGTTCACCGGCGAGCACCATCTGCACCGGTACCTGACGCACGCGATGAGCGCCGCGCTCGCTTTCGGCGACGGCGACCACCACACCGACCGCGTCGCCGACCTGATCGGGCTGCCGCCCGCCTGACCCGCCGCCCACCGGCGCACCGGTGCAGCGGTGCGGCGGGAAGCGGCTGCCGGCCGGGGGGTCAGCGGGCTGCCGGGATGTGCTCCGGGATGAGCGGGGCCAGCTCGGGACGCTTGGGCCCGAAGCCCTCGCCGCTGCGGTGCCCGCGCAGCCGCCGGCGCACGAAGGGCAGCACGAAGTCGCGCATCCAGCGCAGGTCCTCCTGCTGGCGCAGGTGCCACGGGGCGGGCGGCGCCTCGGGCCACGGCGCCCGCCAGTCCTCCGTGACCGGCTCGCCCAGGGCCTCCAACACCCGCAACGCGACTCGCCGGTGGGCGTCCGGGGACAGGTGCAGCCGGTCGCGGCCCCAGGCGCGCGGGTCGGCGAGCGGCCGCATGCCCCACAGGTCGACGACGACGCCGCCGTGCCGCTCCGCGCTGGCCCGCATCAACTCGTTGAAGCAGGCGATCCGGCCGCGCAGGCGGCGGATCAGCGGGTGCATCCGGCCCAGGTCGAAGCCGGTGAAGATGAGCACCGTGGCGCCCGTGGCGGCGATCCGGGCGAGCGCGGCGTCGAACCGCTCGGCGAGGTCGTCGGTGTCGCAGCTGAACCGGATGATGTCGTTTCCGCCGGCGCTGAACGCGACGAGGTCGGGCCGCAGTCGCTCGGCCACCGGGATCTGGTCGGCGACGATCTGGTCCAGCAGCTTGCCGCGGACGGCCAGGTTCGCGTAGCGGAAGTCGGGGCGGCCGGCAGCGAGCTGCTCGGCGACCCGGTCCGCCCAGCCGCGCGGTGAGCCGTCGACCCGGAAGTCGTCCAGACCCTCGGTGAAGCTGTCCCCGATCGCCACGAAGCTGCTCCACGTCCCCACGACCCTGCCCTCCCCGTTCATGCCGCCGCCACTCGCCCGTCGAGCGACGTGTACAAGAATCACTCAGAGTGCGGGTCGCTCGCCAGCCCGCGTGATCGATCCGTAGTCATGGGGCACGCTGGAAGGGTGCCCTCCGAGCCCGCCCCCGCCGAGCTGTCGCTGCGTGAGGTGCTCGGCGGCCGGGAGGCGGCCGTGGACGCCTCCGTGCCGGTCGCCGCGTTCGTGGTGGCGTGGGCACTGGCCGACGGCCTGGACGCCGCCCGGCCGGTGCTGTGGGGCACCGGCGCGGCCCTCGCGACCGGCGTCGTCGTGGCGGTCAACCGGCTCGCCCGCGGCGGGCGCCCGCGGGCGGTGCTGCTCGGGCTGCTCGGCGTCACCGTCGCCGCCCTGGTCGCGCTGCGCACCGGCCGGGCGGTCGACTTCTTCCTGCTCCAGCTGGTCGGCAACGCGGCCAGCGCGCTCGTGTGGGCCGTCTCGATCGCCGTGCGATGGCCGCTGCTGGGGGTGGTCGTCGGCGTGGCGCTGGGGCAACGCACCCGGTGGCGGCGCGACCCCGACCTCCTGCGCGGATACCAGCGGGCGAGCTGGGTGTGGGTCGGCCAGTACGTCGTGCGGCTGCTGGTGTTCGTCCCGCTGTGGGCGAACGGCGCGGTGGTCGCGCTGGGCGCCGCCCGCCTCGTCCTGACCTGGCCGCTCGTGGCGCTGTGCATCGCCGTGTCCTGGCCCGTGCTGCGGTCGGCGCTGCCGCCCGGGCACCCCGGGATCCGGCACCCCCGCGACGGCTCGTAACCTCACTCGTCGGCGTGAATGTGCTCACGTTGCGTGATCAAGTGAAGCGCTCAGCGTGATCGGCACGTTCATACCCGTGGAACCGCCACCGCCGACCACCAGGAAGCCATGCCTTCGTCACGCTCCCACCCGTCGTCCCTGCGCTCCTCGTCGCCGAGTACCCGGCCACCGTCCGGCCCGCAGCCGGCCGCCCCCCCGGCTGAGGAGAAGGAGCCGGACCTCACGGTCAACAAGATCGTCGCCGGCGCCGGTGCCGCCGCGACCAGCGCGGTCCTCGGCTCGTTCTTCGGCGCCTTCGGCACCGTCGCCGGGGCCGCGATCGGGTCCGTCGTCACGACCGTCGGGACGACGCTGTACCAGCGCTCCCTCGACCGCACCCGCGAGACCGTGCGCCGGCGGATCCGCGTCGTCGGCCCGGGCAGGGCGGGCGCCGTCACCCGTCCCGTCGCCGACGCTCCGGGAGAGGTCACGATGCCGATGCCCCGGGTGTCTCCGGAGGGGCCGCCGCGCGGCCCGCGGAACGCGCCCCCGGTGCCCGACACCGTCCTGCTCCCGCCACCGGACCCGTCGCGACGACGGCGCCCGCTCGCCATGGTCGGGCTGACCGTGCTGATCTTCGTGATCGGGCTGCTCGCGGTGACGGGGATCGAGTGGGCGAAGGGCTCGACGCTCACCGGCGACGAGTCCGGCACCTCCGTCGGCCGGGTCCTCGACCGCGCCCCCGCCGCGCCCGAGCCGCCCGCCACCGACGGGAGCGCAACGACGGGCGAGGAGGCGACGACCGGCGAGTCGGCCACGACGAGCGTCGAACCGGACAGCCCCGCCGACCCGGAGGGCGCCACCGAGCCCGGCGTAGCCGACGGCGGCCAGGCCGACGAGCCCGAGGCGACCACGAGTGCGCCGGAGGAGGAGCCCACCGACCCCGGCGGGCAGGAGCTGCTCGACGAGGTCGCGCCCGGCCGCTGAGGCCGTCGGGCAGGGTCGTCAGGCCGGCCGTCGCGTCCGTTGGCGCACTCGCCGTCCCGGGGAGGCGCACTCGCGGCCCCGGAGAGGCGCACTCGCGGTCCCGAAGAGGCGCACTCGCGGTCCCGGAGAGGTGCACTCGCCGGGCGGGGGCAACCTGAGCGGCCGGTCCGGCGTCTTCTCAGGAGGAGATTGCTCCGGCGGCGGGGAGGGGACGGCGATGGAGACGAGGGTGCGCCAGGTACTGGTGGTGGCGGTGGTTGCCGCGGTGCTCGGCGGCTGCGCGGACGGGCAGCCCGGGGTGACGCCGGTCCCGGCGCCGCCGACGACGGGCCCGGCGAGCCCGGCCCCGGCGGCGGGGGAGCAGCGCTCGTTGCCCGTCTACTACGTCGCCGACACCCCCAACGGGCTGCGGCTGCACCGCGAGTTCCGGTCCGTCACCACGACCGACCCGGCGAGCGACGCGCTGCGCGCCATGCTCGCCGCACCCACCGGCACCGACCCCGACTACCGCAACCTGTGGCCGGCCGGCACCACGCTCGCCGCACCCGTCGCCGTCGGGAACGGGGTGATCACCGTCGACCTCACCGAGCAGGCGCTCGACGGGTCCGGGCTCGGCACCCCCGCCGGCGAGGCCGCGGTGAACCAGCTGCTGTTCACCGTGCAGGCGGCGCTGCAGTCGTCCGACCCGGTCCGGATCCTCGTCGAGGGCGAACCGGTCGACGAGCTGTGGGGGGCGGTCTCCACGGCCGACCCGATCCCGCGCCCGGACCAGTACGCCGTGCGCTCGCTCGTGCAGATCGACTCTCCCGCCCACGGCGCGACCGTCGGCACGGAGGTGCAGGTGACGGGCGAGGCCGCCGCCTTCGAGGCGACCGTGCCCTGGGAGGTGCTGCGCGACGGCGAGGTGGTGCGGTCCGGGTTCGCGATGGCGGCGGAGGGGCAGCGGTTCAGCCGCTTCACGTTCACGGTGACGCTGGAACCGGGCGACTACGTCGTGCGGGTCACCGAGGACGATCCGTCCGGCGGCGAGGGCCGCCCACCCTTCACCGACGACAAGGCGATCACCGTCACCGGCTGACCCCCACCCCTCTCCCGGGGGACGGGACGGCCGGGGAGCGCAGGCCGAGCGCGCGGAGCTCCAGCGCCGCGAGCCCCCGCAGCGCGTCGTCGTCGGCGGCGCGCCAGGCGCCCGCCGGGTCCGGGGACACCGCCAGCAGCTGCCGCACCGGCCGCCCGGCCAGGGCCCGCAGCGCGAGCAGATCGGGATGGCCGTCCCGCACGGCCACCGCGCTCCCGGCGGCCCGGGCGTAGCGCAGCCGCAGCGGCACCCAGAACAGCAGCACCGGCGCCAGTCCGAGCAGCGCGATCCCGATCCCGGTGCCCAACGCCACCGTCGCGACGGTCTCGGCCTGCTCGCGCCCGGACTCGACCAGCGACCCGCCCGCACCGCTGCCACCGGCCAGTGCCCCGGCGAGGTCGTCGCCGACCAGCGGGACCCCGCCGGCGATCCGTGCCGCGTCGTCGAAGGCGTCCCGCACCGACTCCCCGGCCGACACGAGCGCCCGGGCCGGCGCCTGCAGGGCGAGGATCAGGTCGTACGCCGTCACCGCGACGAACCCGGTGGCCACCAGCCAGGCGAGCGCGAGCGCGTCGCCGAGCACCTGGCGGGCCAGCCGGCCGGGCAGTTCCGCGTAGAGCCGCATGACGCGCCAGCCTAGGACCCAGGAATGAGGTACCGGTCCGTTCGGGGCCACCGGGGACATCCCCGTCCGCTCACCGATTGGCGTCCTCGCAGCGTCCCGCAGCGCTGCGCAGATGACAATCGGCGCGCGTCGTGCGGCGGCGGCTCGGCCTACAGCAGCCCGAGCTTGGTCGCCGCGTACACCGCCTCCGCACGGCGGCTCACCATGAGCTTGCGCATGAGGTTGCCCACGTGGAACTTGGCGGTGGTCTCGGAGATGTAGAGCTCCGCGCCGATCGCGCGGTTCGACAGCCCGCGCGCCAGCAACCGCAGCACGTCGAGCTCGCGCTCGGTGAGCCGCTCGCGTTCGGGCACCCCGCCGGACAGCGAGCGCACCATCGCCGAGGCGCTGCGCGCGTCGAAGGCGCTCTCCCCGCGCGAGACGGTGCGGATCGCGCGCACCAGCTCGGTGGTGTCGACGTCCTTGACCACGTAGCCGCGCGCGCCGGCCTGCACGGCCTCCACGACGAGGCGGTCCTCGGCGAACGTGGTGAGCACCAGCACCCCGAGCCCGGGATGGGCCGCGCACAGGCGCCGGCACACCTCCAGCCCGTCGGTCTGCGGGCCGGCGGAGAGCTTGAGGTCGAGCAGCACCACCTGGGGGCGGGTGGCGGCGACGGCCGCCACGGCGTCGGCGGCGGTGCCGGCCTCGCCGACGACGCGCAGGTCGTCCTCGCGTTCGAGCACCGCGCGCAGGCCCTGCCGCATGATCGAGTGGTCGTCGACGAGGACCAGCCGGATCGGCACCGGCCGGGCGCGCACGGGATGCACGGGGGCGGGGTTCACGACGTGGCGCCCTGCTCGACGGCGCACGGCACCGGGACGTCGACCTGCACCTGCAGCCCGCCGAGCCGAGCCCGGCGAAACGTGATGGTGCCGCCCATCTCCCGGGCCCTGGCCTGCATGTTCACCAGCCCGCGGTGCTCCCCGGAGGGCGCGGCCAGCGCGGCCCGCAGGCTGCGGCGGACCTCCTCGGGGCTGCCGCAACCGTCGTCGGAGACGGTGAGGCGGACGTGGTCGCCGCGGTAGGCCAGCCGGACGACGGCACGGCTCGCGTCGGCGTGCACGGCGGTGTTGAACAGCGCCTCGCCGGCCACCCGGAACAGCGACTGCTCGGTGTCCGACGGGAGCGGCACCGGTGTGCCGCCGATGCGGACCTCGACGCGCAGCTCGTCGGGCATGTGCACCCCGGACAGCCGGCGCAGCATCGAGGGCAGGTCCTCGTCGTCATCGCCCTCGCCGTGGCCCAGTGCGTAGATCGCCGAGCGGAGCTGCTCGACGGCGCGGCGGGTGAGGTCCTTGGCGGTGTCGAGCTGGTCGCGCAGCCGGCTGTCCCCGATCTCGGAGCGCGCCAGCTCGATGTGCATCCCGGCGGACAGGACGTACTGGGTGACGCTGTCGTGCAGCTCCCGGGCGATGCGGTGGCGCTCGACGTCGAGCACCTCGCGCTGGCGGGCCGCGCCGAGCTCGGCCTGCGTGGCGACGAGCTCCTCGTTGCGCGCGCGCAGGTCCTCGGCGTGCCGGCTGGCCTGCTCGTAGAGCCGCTCGGAGTGGTCGAGCAGCGCGCAGTTCTGCAGCGCCGCCGCGGTCTGCCCGGCGAGGATGCGCAGCACGGAGTGGTCGGTGTCGTCGATCTCGCGGTCCTCGGGGGTCCAGGCGACGAAGCCGCCGACGACGCGGCCGTCGAGCCGCACCGGAACGTGCACGTGGCGGCGGCCGACGTCGGGCGGGTGCTCGCCGCCGATCGCCCCGAGCCGCACGTGCCGGACGTGGTGGGCGACCCGCGCGGGCAATAGGCCCGGCCGGTGCCACTCGCCGCCGTCCGGGCCGCGGACGAGCGAGCGGGGCTGGGACTCCGGGAGCTCGCCGTCGACGAGGGCGAAGACGACCCAGTCGGCCGAGAGGTGGTCCGCGGCGGCCTCCACGACGGCCCGCACCAGCGCCTCGGAGCCCTCCATCGTGCGCACGAGCGCCGCGGAGATGCGGTCCAGCGCATGGATCACCCGGCGCAGTCGCTCGGCGGACGTGCGGTGCTCGGGGTAGTAGTGCGGCTTGCCCGAGCGCAGCCCGGTGAGCGCCTCGAGGTCCGGCCCGCCGCGGGTGGTGGTGCGCTTCGGCGGCCACTGCGCCGCCGTCATGCCGGGACCGTGGTCACGGGTCTTCAGAGGGCCGCGCGGAACAGGGCGGCGATGTCCTCGGCCGACGCGGCCCGCGGGTTGGTGGTGAGGCAGGCATCGCCCAGCGTCAGCTGGGACAGGCGCGGGATGTCCTCGGCCGTCACCCCGAGGTCGGACAGGCCCCTCGGTACGCCCACCTCGTCGGCCAGCCGGCGGACCTCCTCCGCGACGAGCTCGACGGACTCGCCCGGCGGTGCCCCCGCGAGGTCCAGGCCCATCGCCTGCCCGATCGGGACGAACCGCTCGGCGACCTGCGCGCCGTTGTACCGGATGACGTGCGACAGCAGCACGCCGTTGATCACGCCGTGCGGCAGGTCGAGCATCCCCCCGACCTGATGGCTCATCGCGTGGGTGGCGCCGAGGATCGCGTTGGTGAAGGCCAGCCCGGCCTCCAGCGCGGCCTGCGCCATGTACGAGCGGGCGGTGGTGTCCTTCGGCTCGTGCATCGTGCGGGCGAGGTTGCCCTTCACCAGCGACACGGCCTGCAGCGCGTGGTGGTCGGTGAGCGGGCCGTGGGCGAGGGAGACGAACGCCTCGATGCCGTGGGTGAGCGCGTCGAGCCCGGTGGCGGCGTTGAGCCAGTCGGGCATCGTGGACAGCAGCCGCGGGTCGATCACCGAGACGTCGGGCACCAGCGCCCGGCCCATGATCGTGATCTTGGTGTGCCGCGCGGTGTCGGTGACGATGCAGAACTGCGACACGTCCGCCCCGGTGCCCGAGGTGGACGGCAGCATGATCAGTGGCGGGATCGGGTGCTCGATCCGGTCGATGCCCTCGTAGTCGAGGATGTTGCCGCCGTTGGCGGCCAGCAGGGCCACGCCCTTCGCCGCGTCGATCACCGACCCGCCGCCGATGCCGAGGACGACGTCGCAGCCGGTCTCGCGGTAGCGCTCGTACCCGGCCTGGATCTCGTGGTCCTTCGGGTTGGGGGTGACGTCGAGCCACAGGTGCGGCGAGAGCCCGGCGGCCTGCAGGTGCCCGAGCAGCTCGGCCGGCCAGCCGGCCTCCGCGAGCCCGGGGTCCGTGACGACGAACGGGCGCCGCGCCCCGAGCCGGACCGCCGCGTGCGCGGCCTCCTGCAGCGACTCCGGCCCGAACACGATCTCGGGCGCGTGGAACTTCGACAACCGCAGAGGTGGCTCACTGGCCGCCGGGGGTTCGCTGCCCTGTCGCTGGGACAGGATCATCGCGTCACCCGCCCGCCGGGCCTCGTCGACGAGGACCACTCTGCCCTCCAGTACGGCTCGGTGCACCGCCCGCCGGGCGGCCGAACCCACGGTACAAGAAGCCGCACGTCAGCGGGCAGGCCCGTTCGGTCGCCCGCCAGCGCTCCGCCCGGGGAGGGCTCGCGGGGAGGAGCCCGCGGCCCGCCGGTCACCGGCCGTGGATCGGGCCCTCCCGCTCGGCCAGGCGGGTGCCGGCCCCGCCCCAGTGCTGGGCGATCATCTCCGCGGCGATCGAGACGGCCGTCTCCTCCGGGGTGCGGGCGCCCAGGTCGAGACCGATCGGCGAGGACATCCGCGCGATCTCCTCGTCGGTGACGCCGACCTCCCTGAGCCGCGCGATCCGGTCGTCGTGCGTGCGCCGCGAGCCCATCGCCCCGATGTAGCCGACCTCCGGCAGTCGCAGCGCGACCTCCAGCAGCGGCACGTCGAACTTCGGGTCGTGGGTGAGCACGCACAGCGCCGTGCGCGCGTCGATGCGGCCCGCCTCGGCCTCGGCGGCCAGGTAGCGGTGTGGCCACTCGACGACGACCTCGTTGGCCCCCGGGAACCGCGAGGCGGTGGCGAAGACCGGCCGCGCGTCGCAGACGGTGACCCGGAAGCCCAGGAAGGAGCCGATCTTCGCGACGGCGGCCGCGAAGTCGATCGCGCCGAACACGATCATCCGCGGCGGCGGGGCGAACGACTCGACGAACACGTCGAGGCCCTCACCACGCCGCTGACCGTCGACGCCGTAGTGCAGGATCGCGTTGCGCCCGGCGTCGAGCAGGCCGCGGGCGTCGTCGCGCACGGCGTCGTCGAGGCGGGTGGAGCCGGTGGTGCCGTCGACGCGGTCCGGCCAGACGATCAGCCGCGTACCGAGCCGGTCCGCCGGGCCCGTGACGACCGTGGCCACCGCCACCGGCGACTCGGCCCGGACGGCCTCCGCGACCGACGCCAGCTGCGCGTAGGTCTCGGGGGAGACCTTCTCGACGAAGATGTCGATGATCCCGCCGCAGGTCAGGCCGACGGCGAAGGCGTCGTCGTCGGAGACGCCGTAGCGCTGGAACAGCGGGCGGCCCTCGGCGAGCACCTGCTGGCCCAGCTCGTACACCGCGCCCTCGACGCAGCCGCCGGACACGCTGCCCACGGCTTCGCCGCCGGGTCCGACCAGCATCGAGGCGCCGGGCTGGCGCGGCGCGGAGCTGTAGGTGCCGACGACGGTCGCCAGCGCGGCGGTCTCCCCGTTCTTCCACCAGCCCGCCAGCTGGTCCAGTACGTCACGCATCGCCGATCACCTCGAGGAGTCGCTCCAGGGTGGCCAGGCTGTGCCCGGCCAGCAGGTCGTCCAAGTACGGCAGGGCCGCGACTATTCCGCCCTGCACCGGCGCGTAGCCGTCCTTTCCGGCGTGCGGGTTGACCCACACGACGCGGTGCGCCAGCCGGGAGATCCGGTCCATCTGCGCGCCGAGCTCGCCGGTGTCGCCACGCTCCCAGCCGTCGGAGAACACGACCACGACGGCGCGCCGGGCGGCCCCCCGCTGTCCCCAGCGGTCGACGAACGCCCGCAGCACCTCGCCCAGGCGGGTACCGCCCGACCAGTCGGGGATGGCCCGGCCGGCGGCGGTCAGCGCCCGCTCGGGGTCGCGCAGCCGCAGCTCCCGGGTGACCCGGGTGAGGCGGGTGCCGAGGGTGAACACCTCGGTGGCGGCCGGCGCGGCCCGGACGAAGACGTGCGCGAAGCGCAGCAGGGCGTCGGCGTAGGGCTCCATCGAGCCGGAGACGTCGACGAGCAGCACCACCTTGCGGTCGCGCCGCGAGCGGTCGCGGTGGCGCAGCTCGCGCACCTCGCCCTGGGTGCGCAGGGCCGCGCGCATGGTGCGGCCGGGGTCGGCGTCGCCGCGCCGGGCGGGCCGGCGCCGCCGGGAGGGCCGTCGCGGCGGCTCGGGCTTGAGCAGCGCGAGCATCCGCCGCAGGTGCTCGCGCTCGGCGATCGTCAGCTCGCCGAGGTCGTGGTGGCGCAGCACCTCCGTGCCGCTGGCGGCGGCCCGCAGCTCGGGGCCCGCGTCCTCGGCGTCACCGCCCTCGGGCTCGCGTCCGGCGGGCAGCAGGGCCGCGATCTTCGGCGGCTGCGGCGGGCGGCGGCGCTGCACCCAGCCGCCGCCCTGGTGCGGGGTGAACCAGTTGTCGAAGGCGAGGTCGTAGCGGGGGAGGTCCTCCGGGTCGGCGCACAGGGTGAACCGGCCGGCCCAGTACACCTGCTCGCGGTCCATCACCCCGAGCGTGTCGACGGCGCGCAGGAAGGCGGTCACCCGGTCGGTGGTGACGGCGAGCCCCGCGTGGCGCAACACCGCGGTGAACCCCACGAGGCTCGTGACCGGGTCGAGCCCGGGCACCTCGTCGGCGGGTGGCGCCGTACCCGGTGCGGTCATCGGTCAGGACGCGAGCAGGGCGTCCAGGCCCTTGAGCGTGCGGTCGGCGTCCTCCCGGTACTTGAGGACGGCGCCGAGCGTGGCGGCGGCGCTGTCGACGTCGAGCTCCTTGGCACCGACGAGGATCAGCGCGCGGGCCCAGTCCAGCGACTCGGCGACGCCGGGCGGCTTGAGCAGCTCGGCTCCACGCAGCCGCTGCACGGCGCGGGCGACCTGCGCGGCGAGCCGGTCGGGCAGCCCCGGGATGCGCGAGTGCAGGATCTCGATCTCGCGGGCGATGTCGGGGTGGTCGAGCCACAGGTAGAGGCACCGGCGCTTGAGGGCGTCGTGCACCTCGCGGGTGCGGTTGGAGGTGAGCACCACCAGCGGCGGCGTGCTCGCCCGCACCTCGCCCAGCTCCGGGATGCTCACGGCGTGCTCGGTGAGCACCTCGAGCAGGAACGCCTCGAACTCGTCGTCGGCACGGTCGATCTCGTCGATGAGCAGCACGCTGGGCGCGGTCTGCAGCGCGCGCAGGATCGGCCGGGCGAGCAGGAACCGCGGGTGGTACAGGGAGGCCTCGACGGCGGCGGCGTCGAGCTTCTCACCGGTGGCGCTCGCGGTGGTCTCCAGGGCGCGCAGGTGCAGCAGCTGGCGCGGGAAGTCCCAGTCGTAGAGGGCCTGGGAGGCGTCGATGCCGTCGTGGCACTGCAGCCGGATGAGGTCCACCCCGAGGACCTGCGCCAGCGCCTGCGCCAGCGCGGTCTTGCCGGTGCCGGGCTCGCCCTCGCAGAACAGCGGACGGTTCATGGCCATCGCGAGGTAGGTGGCTGTGGCCAGGCCGTCGTCGGCGAGGTAGCCGGTCTCCCGCAGCGCCTTGGCCAGCGCGGCGGGGGACTCCGGCCCGACGGCCGGTTCCGGGGTGTTCACAGGTTCCAGCATGACGGACCGGCGCGGCTGCGGCCAATTCCGGTGCTGTGGGCCACTCGCCCGAGCACGGTGGACCGCCCCGGGGCCCGCCTGCCCGGCGCGGCACCGGCGAAAGCGCTGCGACGAATTCGGTAACCTTTCCGATTTGGAAGCTCTTTTTCGGGACCGAGATGTTTCCGTGATGCACCCCGGTTGACCTGCACTGATAAGCGCATCGCTTCCGTTATCGTGCGGTGACCGTGACGACCATCACAATCGGGATTCTTGACGTATTCACCCGATGTGCTCGTAGCGTCTCGTCCGGTCGATCCACCCGATCGGCCGGAAATGCATCCGGAACCGTCGCGCCACACCCTGTCCCGCGGTTCCGGTCCGTCGAGTGGGAAGCGGGACAGGGGCGAGAGCCGGCTCGGCGGGACCCTCCCTGACCCGCTGACCGGCGCAAATGCTCGACGGCGCGGTTGGAGAACCCCCGACATGTCTTCTCGCAACATCCACGGCACGGGCCGAAGTCTCGCGCGTCTGACGGTGGCCGGAGCCATGGCCGTCGGCGCCACCTTCGCCGCCGCCGGCACCGCGAACGCCGTCCCCGATTCCATCTGGGACAAGCTCGCCGAATGCGAGAGCGGCGGCAACTGGTCGATCAACACCGGCAACGGCTATTACGGCGGGCTCCAGTTCAGCCCCACCACCTGGCGCGCCTTCGGCGGCTCCGGCATGCCGCACCAGGCCAGCCGCGCCGAGCAGATCGCCGTCGCCGAGCGCACGCTCGCGACGCAGGGCTGGGGCGCGTGGCCGTCCTGCTCGAGCAGGCTCGGCCTGCGCGGTTACGAGGCCGAGCCCGACCGCACGGTCCGCGCGTCCTCGGAGCCCGCGGCGGCCCCCGCCTCGTCGGGCAGCGGCAACTACACCGTGAAGTCCGGCGACACCCTGAGCAAGATCGCCGCGGCGCACGGGACCTCGTGGGAGACGATCTACGCGAACAACCGCGACGTGCTCAGCAACCCGAACGTCATCCGGGAAGGCCAGAGGCTCCAGGTCTAGCCCGTCCGTCGCCCGACGGCACTCTCGCGCAAGAGGTGCGCGCGAGGTGCCGTCGGGCGGCTCAGGTCGAGTTCACCCATTCGTCGGTGCCGTCGGCGAACACCTGGTGCTTCCACACCGGCAGTCGCCGCTTGACCTCCTCCACCAGCTCCGCGCAGGTGGCGAACGCCGCCTGCCGGTGATCGGCGGCGACGGCGCACGCCAGCGCCACCTCGCCGATCGCCAGGCGACCCACCCGGTGGCTCACGGCCACCGCCCGCACCCCGCGGGCCCGGGCGGCGACGTCCGCCGCCACCTCGGCGACGGTCTTCGTCGCCGAGGGGTGGGCGGTGTACTCCAGGCCGCGCACCGGCCGGCCGCCGTCGTGGTCGCGCACCACCCCGGCGAAGGTGACGACCGCGCCCGCCGCGGCGTCGTCCACCAGGGTCGCGTGCTCGGCGACGTCGAGCGGTTCCTCGCCCACGGCGGCGCGCAGCACCGCCGCTCCCGTGTCCGTCATGTGTGGTCTCCTCCGCGCAGCTGGTCGACGGCGTGGTCCAGGACACCGGCGAGCACGGCGAGCCCGTCGCGCACGCCGCCCGGGGAACCGGGCAGGTTGACCACGAGGGTGCGCCCGGCCACGCCCGACAGGCCTCGGGAGAGCACCGCGGTGGGCACGGTCGGCGCGCCCGCGGCGCGGATCGCGTCGGCCAGCCCGGGCACCTCGTAGTCCAGGACCCCGCGGGTCACCTCGGGCGTGGCGTCGGTCGGTGAGATGCCGGTGCCGCCCGTCGTGATGACGACGTCGACCCCGGCGGCGACCGCGGCCCGCAGCGCCTCGCCCACCGGCTCGCCGTCGGGCACCACGGCGGGGTCCGGGCAGTCGAAGCCGCGCTCGCGCAGCCAGTCGACGATCAGCGGGCCGCCCCGGTCCGCGTACACCCCTGCCGCCGCCCGGTTCGACGCGGTGACGACGCGCGCCGCGCGGTTCACGACCGGTCCGCCGGGCGGGTCCAGGTACCGGTCTTGCCGCCCTCCTTGCGCTCGACGCGCACGGCGTCGAGTACGGCGGCCGGGTCGACGGCCTTGACCATGTCGTGCAGGGCGAGCCCGGCCACCGCGACGGCGGTGAGCGCCTCCATCTCCACGCCCGTGCGGTCGGCGGTGCGGACGGTCGCCCGGATCAGCACCTCCGCGTCGCCCGGTTCCAGGTCGAGCACCACCCCGGCCAGCGCGATGGGGTGGCACAGCGGGACGAGGTCCGGGGTGCGCTTGGCTCCCATGATCCCGGCGATCCGGGCGGTGGCGAGCGCGTCGCCCTTGGGCAGGCCGTCGCGGCGCAGGAGGTCGACGACCTCGGCGGTGGTGCGCAGCACGCCCGTCGCCACCGCCGTGCGGGCCGTGGGCTCCTTCGCCGAGACGTCCACCATCCGGGCCGCGCCCGTGGCGTCGACATGGGTCAGTTCCACGCCCAGACCCTACGACGCGACACCGCCGCCGACGATCCGCGCCGGGCGGCCCGTGGGTGCGGGTGCCTCAGCGAGGTGCCATCCCCCCGTCGGACGGCGTGGGCCGGACGGCGGAGTCAGCGCGGGGAACGGAAGCGTGCGAGCTGCTCGGGGGTGTCGACGTCTCCGGGGTCGGCGAGGTCACCGCATTCGACGGCCCGCAGCCCGGGGTGGCCGGCCAGGTAGCCGCGGGCGCCCGCGTCGCCGGTGGCGGCGGCCGTGACCCCCGCCCAGTGGTCCCGTCCCAGCACGACGGGGTGCCCCGCGCGGCCGGCGTATGCGGCGCGGAGCAGGGTGGCCGGTCCGGAGGCGGCGTCGCGCAGCCGGGCCACCGCCGCCGCGGTGACCCCCGGCAGGTCCACGAGGTGCACCAGCGCGGCGGCGGGCACCGGGTCCAGCGCGGCGAGCGCGGCGAGGCCGGCCCGTAGGGAGGCGCCCATGCCCTCGGCCCAGCCGTCCGCCGTGACCGCGGTGACCCCGGGCGGCAGCACCGCGCCGACCGCGCCCGCCGCGGCGCCCAGCACGACCACCAGCGGCGCGCAGCCGCCACCGTCCAGCACGGCGAGGGCACGGCGGACCAGCGGCTGGCCGTCGAGTTCGACCAGTGCCTTGGGCCGGCCCATCCGCCGGCCCGCGCCGGCGGCGAGCAGCAGGCCGGCGGTTACCTGTTGACCTTCGTCTCGGGGTGCACGTAGGGCACCTCGGGCAGCGGGAACTCCAGGTCGCCGAACGGCGAGAGCGAGCCCTGCACCGGCGCTGCCAGCTCGGTGACCGGGTGCTCGCCGTCGGGCAGCTGGGGCCAGGCCGGGTCGACCCGGCCCTCGGCGAGGGACTTGTCCACGTGACCTCCAGTGGTGTCGGCTCTCGAGCGCATTATCGCGCATGCCGACGATCCGTCGACAACGACGTTGTTGCTGTTCTCGAGGCCCGAAACCCGCGACAAGGTCGTTGTCGACGGCGGGGCTCGTCGTCGCCCGGCTACCGTGGACAGGATGCCCACCCCGCTGGTCGACTGGCTGCGCGCGCAGGACGACGTGACCCTGGCCGAGCTGTTGCGCCTGCGCCCCGACCTCGCCGTGCCGCCGCCCGGCGACCTCGGTGTGCTGGCCACCCGCGCGGCCGTGCGGGCCTCGGTGCACCGGGCGTGCGACGAGCTCGACACGGTCGCCCTCGCCGTGCTGGAGGCCCTCCTCGTCGCCGACGCGGACGTCCGCCCGGTCCCGCGCGCGGAGCTGCTGCGCCTGCTCAGGCCCGGGGTGCCGGCCGCGCCGGTGGATCGCGCGCTGGCCGCGTTGCGCGCCCGCGCCATCGTCTGGGACTCCGACCTCCCGCCCGGCGCCGGTGTCGACGGGGGCGTCGACGCCGCTCCCGACGCCGGCGCGGACGGCGCTGCGGACGGCGCTGCCACCCGGCGGCGCCGTGGCTCCGCGGCGACCTCCACCGACCGCGACCCGGGCGTCGGTCTCGCCGTCGTCCCCGCCACGCGGGACGTGGTGCCGCGCTACCCGGGCGGGCTCGGCCGGTCGTCGCCGGGGCTCGCCGGCTCGACCGCGCTGCCCGAGCTGCTCGCCGCCGTCCCGGCCGACGAGCGCCGGGTGCTCGACGCGCTCGCCGCCGGGCCGCCGATCGGGCGCAGCCGCGCCGGCGGCGACCCGGACAGCCCCGTCGGGCGGCTGCTCGCCCGCGGCCTGCTCCTGCGGGTGGACGCCGACACCGTCGAGCTGCCCCGCCAGGTCGGGCTCGCCCTGCGCGGTGACCGCCCGCTGGGCACCGTCGCGCTGATCCCGCCGCAGCCCGCGACGCGGAACCGCGGCGAGGGCGTCGTCGACGCGACGGCCGGCGGTGCCGCGATGGAACTGCTGCGCCGGGCCGACCGGGCGATCGCCTTCTGGGGCGAGAGCCCGCCGCCGGTCCTGCGGTCGGGCGGCCTGGGGGTGCGCGACCTGCGCCGGCTCGCCCGCGAGATCGACGCCGACGAGCGCGTCGCCGGCCTGCTCGTCGAGATCCTCGCCGGCGCCGACCTCGTCGCGGAGACCGACGGCGCCGGCGCCGAGTGGCTGCCGACCACCGCGGCCGACGTCTGGTCGGTCGGCGGTCCCGAGCACCGCTGGGTGTTGCTGGCGCGCAGCTGGCTGGACCTGCCGCGGCTGCCGGGGCTGATCGGTTCGCGGGACGAGGCGGGGCGGGCGCTCGGCCCCCTCACCGACGCGGTGCGCCGCCCCCTCGCCCCGCGGGACCGTCGCCGCGTGCTCGCCGGGCTGGCCGAGCTGCCGCCGGGCACCGCAGTGGAGTCCCCGGGCGCGCTCGCCGACGTGCTGGCGTGGCGCGCGCCGCGGCGCGGCGGACGGCTGCGTGACGAGCTCGTCGCGTGGACCCTGGCCGAGGCCACGGTGCTCGGCGTCGTCGCCCTGGACGCCCTCGCCACACCCGGCCGGGCACTGCTGGCCGACCCGGGGTCGGCGGCCGTCGCGCTGCGCGCGGTGCTGCCGGAGCCGGTGGACCACGTGCTGCTGCAGGCCGATCTCACCGCGGTCGCGCCCGGCCCGCTGGAGGCGTCGCTGGCCCGCGAGCTCGGCCTGCTCGCCGACGTCGAGTCGGCGGGCGGGGCGACGGTGTACCGGTTCACGGAGACGTCGGTGCGCCGCGCCCTGGACGCCGGCCGCTCGGCCGCGGACGTGCACGAGCTGCTCGCCGCCCGCTCGGCCACCCCGGTGCCGCAGGCGCTGACCTACCTGGTGGACGACGTCGCGCGCCGGCACGGGCGGCTGCGCGGGGGCGCGGCGACGTCGTTCCTGCGCTCCGACGACGACGTGCTGCTCTCCGAGGTGCTGGCACATCCGGTCGCGCAGGGAGTCGAGCTGCGCCGGCTCGCCCCGACCGTCGCCGTCAGCCCGGTGCCGCTCGCCGAGCTGCTCGACCGGCTGCGCGAGGCCGGGTTCAGCCCCGCCGCCGAGGACCCCGGCGGCGGCGTGCTCGACCTCTCCGAACGCGGCCGGCGCACCGCCCCCCGGCGACGCGTCCGGCTCGGTCGCACCGACCGGCCGGACGCCGACCAGCGGGTGGCGCTCGTCGCGCGGATGCGGGCGGGCGACGCCACCGCCGGGGTGCGCCGCGAGGCCACCACGGCCCGCAACAGCACGGGCACCACGTTGGCCACCCTGCGTCGGGCCGCGGAGCTGCGGCGCAGCGTCTGGATCGGTTTCGTCGACGGGCACGGCGTCGCCGGTGAGCGCGTGCTCGAACCGTTGAGCGTCGGCGGCGGCGTGGTGGAGGGCCGCGACTCCCGCGACGGTGCGGTGCACCGGGTGCCGCTGCACCGCATCACGTCGATCGCCCTGGTGGGCAGCTGAACGGTCAGCGGGCGCCGGCCGCCATCCGGTGGTGCATGGCGTGCTCGACCAGGGTGATCAACGTCTGCTTGGTCGACTGCCGCTCCCGCGCGTCGCAGGTGACGATCGGGATCCGCGGGTCGATCGACATCGCGTCGCGGACGTCCTCGACGCGGTGCTGCAGGTGCCCGTCGAAGCAGTTGAGACCGACGACGTAGGGCAGGCCGCGGTCCTCGAAGAAGTCCACGGCCGCGAAGGAGTCCGCCAGCCGGCGGGTGTCGACCAGGACGACGGCGCCGATCGCGCCCCGGCACAGGTCGTCCCACATGAACCAGAACCGGTGCTGGCCGGGCGTGCCGAACAGGTAGAGGATCAGCTCGGAGTCGAGCGACACGCGCCCGAAGTCCATGGCGACCGTCGTCGTCGACTTGTTCGGGGTGGCCGAGAGGTCGTCGTGACCGGTGCTGGCCTCGGTCATCACGGCCTCCGTGGTCAGCGGCATGATCTCCGAGACCGACCCGACGAACGTGGTCTTGCCGACGCCGAACCCACCGGCCACGACGATCTTTGCCGAGATGGTGGCCGCGGTGGCCACCTGGCGGGGCCGACTAGAGCCGACGGAGTCCACTCAACACCCTTTCCATGAGTGCGAGGTCCGGCGTGTTGCCGGAACTGCTCGCGGTCTGGTGCACCGTCACCACGCCCAGGCCGGCCATGTCGCCGAGCAGGACGCGGGCGACCCCGAGTGGCAACGACAGCAACGCTGCGACCTCGGCCACCGACCGGGTCTGCTCGCAGAGCTCGGCGACGGCGCGGTGCTCGACCTGCAACATCGCCATCTGGGCCCGCCCGATGGTGCTGGTCGAGACGAGCGCCTCGATGGCGAGGTCGAGCCCGGAACGCGTGCGCCCGCGCGTCCACGCGTAGGGCCGAACGGCCGCGGCGCCGCCGCCGTCCTGCGGCTCCGGCTCGAGCGGCTCGATCGGTCCGGTGGCCGGCCCCGGATCGAACGGGCGGCGGGCCGGCGCGGCCGGCGGCCCGGGTCGGTCGGCGGCGGCGTCGAGCTCCACGTCCTCACCGCGGCGGCGTCCCCAGCGCCGCTTCCTGGCGTTGCCCCCGGACCCGAGGGTGAGACCGTTCAGCACATCGGCGAACGTCGGCTCGGGGCGCTCGTCGTCGGGGCCGGTGGTCATCGACCTTCACCTGCCGATCGTGGACGTGGTCGGGATGTGTCAGGCGGGGAACGAGCCCTGGAGCTCGGCGCGCAGCTCGGGGGTGAGCAGCTGGCCGACCCGGTCGACGAGCAGCGTCATCTCGTACCCGACGAGCCCGATGTCGCAGTTCGGCGACGCGAGCACCGCGAGGCACGAGCCGTCGCTGATCGACATCAGCAGGACGATCCCGCGGTCCATCTCGACGACGGTCTGCACCACCCCGCCCGCGTCGAAGCAACGGGCCGCGCCCTGGGTGAGGCTGATCAGACCCGAGGCGACGGCGGCGAGCTGGTCCGCACGGTCCCGGGGCAGCCGGTCGGAGCTGGTCAGCAGCAGCCCGTCGGCGGACACGACGATCGCGTGCGCGACGCCGGGCACGCGCTCGGCGAAGTTGGTGACCAACCATCCGAACTGGCTCGGCTGGCTGTGGGGTGCGGTCACGGCATCTCCTCGGTGGCGCTCGCCCCCGCCGGGGGCAGGGCGGGGAATCGTCCCTGTGCGGTGTTCAACGCGGCTCGCACGGACGCGGTCACGGCTGGTCCTCGTCCTGACGCCCGCCGCCGGCGGTGGGCTCGGTGTCCGTCGCGTCAGCGCCCTGCTGGCGCGCCGCCCGACCCTGCCGCACGCCCTGCTGGTAGCTCGACAGGCGCCCGCGGACGGTCTCGGCACTGCGCGCCGCGGCCGGCGTGGGGGCGAGGACGGCGGCCCCGGCGCTGCCCGGCACGAGCCGCGCCCGCGGCCGGCGCTTGGGCAGGCCGGCCGAGGTGAGCTCGTCGGACCGGTCGACGCCGGGCGCAACGGTGCTGGCGGCCCGCCAGCCCTCGTCCGCCGGACCCGCGAACCCGCTGTCCGCACCGGTGGGGGCCGGCGGTGCCGGCGGCTCGACCGGGGTGCGCCGGGCGAGCGGCGCGATCCGCGCGGGCGCCGGATCGGCGGAACGGGCCTCGGCCGGCGGGCGTTCCGCGCGGTCCGGCCCGCCCTCGGTCCGGGGCGGTGTCTCGGGCCCCGAGGTCGACGCGGCAGGGGCCGGGGAGGCGGGCGCGTCGGGCGCCGGGCCGGGATCCGCCGGATCGGCCGCGGCGGCCTGCGCGCCGTCCTGCCAGGTCACCGGGATCTGGCGGTTGGAGCGGAACCAGGCGGAGGCGATCTCCTCGAAGATCGGCGTCGTCTCTCCGCGCTCGAAGCGCTCCTGGTTGCCGTCGGTGGCCGGCGGGGCGGGCGCGAAGAGCCCGTCCGGGGCGTGGCCGGGTCGCGGGCGGGGCGCGGCCGCGCGGTCGGCGGTCTCGGAGGGACGGGCCGTGGTCGAGGCACCACCGACCGGCCCCTCGCCGGGCCCCGCGGGGTCGCGCTCGCCACCGGTCGGCCGGGTGCCGGCGCGGCCGTTCGGGCCCGAGGCACCGGGCCCGGTCGCCTGCTCGGTCGCCTGCTCGGTCGCCGGGCCGGCTGCGCCGTTGCGACTCGGGCCGCCGCCGCGGTCGCCGTCGGTCTGCGGGGCGCGGGACCGGTCGTCCGCGTCGGGCTGCGCGTCGGTGGCCCGGCCGTTCGTGCCCGGGGTGCGAGTGCCTGCGGCGCCTCCCGCATCACCGGTGCCGGTGTCGGGTGCCGGTGCGGTGCGGCCGGGCTCGCGCCCGTCGGTCTCCGCGCCGGTGCCGGGGCGGGCGCCCGGGCCGTCCGCCGCCGAGGCCGCCGGGCCGCTCCGATCGCTGCGGCCGGCCTGCTGGCCGTCCTCCCCCGCGGTGCGTCGGTCGGGGCCACCGGCGGAGTCGTCGGGCCCGTCCGCGTCGGCGTGGTCGGCCGCGGCCGAGTCGTCGCCGGTGCCCTCGCCGGCGGTGCCACCCCCGTCACCGGACTGGGGCACCGGGACTGCCGGGTCACCCGTCGGTCCGGGGGTGGGGCGACGCGCGGGCTCTGGCGCCGTGGTCCCACGGGCCGGGGCGGGAGCGCCGGACCGCTGGTCGCCGCCTCCTGCCGGACGGGGCTCGGACGCGTCGTCGCCCTCGCCGGCGGGAGCGGAACCGTTGCCGGCCGGGCCGGTGCCGGTGCTGCCCTTGCCCTCGTCGGCGCGCCGCTCCGGCCGCAGCGCGCTGCCGGGCCGCCGGGCGGGCAGCCCGGTCGGGCGGCCGGCGTCGGCTCCGTTGCCGGCGGGCGGGGCGGTGGTGGGCTCGACGACCGGCTCGAACGGCGCCGTGGGCGCCATCGGCCCGTCGGCGCCGGCGACGAGCGAGGACAGCGAGCCGGGCGGACCCGCGGGCGCGGCCGTGGGCTCACCCGCGGGCGGACCGGCCTGGGCCGGGAAGGCCGGCCGGGCCGGCACGCCGAGCTGCGGGTGGTTGCCCTCGCGGGCGTCGGCCGAGGGCACGAGGTGGGCGGGCACGGTGACCGTGGCGGTCAGCCCGCCGGACCGGCCCGGCCCGGCGCCGGTGGAGGTGCCGAGCCGGACGCCGATCCCGTGCCGGGCGGCGAGCCGTCCGACCACGAACAGGCCCATCCGACGCGACGCGGAGACGTCGACCTCGGCCGGTCCGCCGAGGCGCTGGTTCGCGTCGGCGAGCTCGGCGTCGACCATGCCGACGCCGCGGTCGGCGATCTCGACCACGACGGAGCCGTCCGCGGTGCGCGCCGAACTCATCACGACCTGTGAGTCGGGCGGGGAGAAGTTGGTGGCGTTGTCGAGCAGCTCGGCCAGCAGGTGCACGACGTCACCGGCGGCGCGGCCGGTCAGGGCGACCTGCGGCGGGGCCTGAACGACGATTCGCTGGTACTGCTCGACCTCCGACACCGCGGCGCGCAGCACGTCGACGATCGGCACCGGCGCGGTGTTGCGCTTCGCGAGGTCGGTGCCGGCGAGCACCAGCAGGTTCTCGCTGTTGCGCCGCATGCGGGTGGCGAGGTGGTCGAGCTGGAACAGGTTCGACAGCTGGTCGGCGTCCTGCTCGTTCCTCTCCAGTTGCTCGATGAGCTGCAGCTGCCGCTCGATGAGCGCCTGGCTGCGGCGGGAGAGGTTGACGAACATGTTGCTGACGTTGGCCTGCAGCGCGGCCTGTTCGGCCGCGAGCCGCACGGCCTGCCCGTGCACGGCGTCGAACGCCCGGGCGACCTGCCCGATCTCGTCCCGCGACTCCAGCGGCACCGGCTCGACGGTGACGTTCGGCGCCTCGCCGGCCCGCATCTGGTCGACGACGGCGGGCAGGCGTCGCTCGGCGACGTCGAGCGCGGAGGTCCGCAGCAGCCGCAGCGAGCGCAGCAGCGACCGCGCGACCACGGTGATGATCACGCCGGTCAGGGCCAGACCCAGCAGCAGGACGACCGCGCCGATGCCGGCCCGGTTGTTCGCCCGCTCCGTGGCCGCCGCGCTGACCGCGACGAGCTCCGCGCGCACCCCGCCGGCCAGCTCCTCGACGAGCGCGGCCGACTCCTGGTAGGCGGCGTCCCACTGGGCGGGCGTGACGCTGACCGGCCGGTCGGCCGGGGTCGCGAGCACCTGGCCGCGCAGCCGTTCCCGGGCGGCGTTGGCGCCGTCGGAGACGAAGTCGCCGTACCGGCTCACCTGCTCCGGGCTCAGCGCGACCTGCATGGCCTCGTAGGCACCGACGAACGCTTGCTGCGTGGCCGCGGACGTGGCCACCACGTCCGGGGTCACGGTGCCGGACCGGATCGCCGCCCCGATCGCGGTGTGCTGCAGGGCGAGAGCCTCGGAGGCCTCGTCGAGCCGGGTCAGCGCCTCGGCGAGCCCGGCGGTCTCGGGAGCCCGCAGCTCGCGCAGCATGGCTCGGTCGAGGACCTCGACGACCCCCACGAGCTCGGTGTACTCCTCGAGCACCGGGACGTACGCCGCAACGGCGGCGGGTTCCGCGGCTGCGTCGGCGGCCGGCCCCGTCCCGGCCTCCGCCGGCTGGGAGCCGGCCTCGGCCGCGGGGCCGGGGACCAGGACGTCCGAGCGCAGGTCGGCGAGTCCGGTGAGCCGCGCCTCGGTCTGTGCGACGGCCGCGGCGACGGTGCCGCCCGGCCCGGCGGCCGCGGCGAGGGACTCCCGCATCCGCGCGAACGCGGCGTCGGTGGCGTCGAACGCCGCGCGCACCGCGGCGCGGTCGCCGCCGATCCCGTCGGCCGCCACGTAGCGGACGGCCTGGTCGCGTTCCTCGCGCAGCACGTCGGCGGCGGCGGCCACCTGCCCGTGCACCTCGAGCACGGCGACGCCGCCCTCGAGCTCGCGGGCCTCACCGGCCTGCTCGACCACCTGGAGCACGCCGAGCACGAGCGCGAGCACCGCCGGCACGAGGCCGACCGCGACCAGCTTCCAGGGCAGGCTCCAGTTGCGCGGGTTCAGACGCTGCGACATCGCGGATGAGGACCACGAGGGCCCGGGTTGGAGGCTGGTCACGTCAACGTCCCCCTGGTTGTCGCCGGCGGCCGCCGGCACTCTCGCACGCGGGTTCCGCGGCTCGCGAGGTCGGCGAGCCGGGGGGCACCGCCCTTGCGGCGGGTGGCTCGTCGGGGT
>DATLGI010000174.1:0-2172 GCA_035540535.1 Pseudonocardia sp. | reverse complement strand
GGGCGATCGGCACCGGCCGGGTGGCGAGCGCAGCCGACGCCCAGGAGGTGTGCGGCGCGCTGCGGGGCGCGCTCGCCGCGGCCTACGACGACGGCCTCGCCGCCGGCGTGCGGATCCTGTACGGCGGCTCGGTCAAGGCGGGCAACGTCGGCGAGATCGTGGGCGAGACCGATGTCGACGGGGCGCTGGTGGGCGGGGCCAGCCTCGACGCCGAGGAGTTCGCCCGGCTCTGCGCGGTGGCCGCCGGCGGTCCGCTGCCGTGACGGGCAGCCGCCGCCGGGGCCCCGGCGGCGGCGGCAGCGGGCCGGGGTACCCTGGGCGACCCCGGCCCGCGAATACAGGGAAGCGTGGATGGAACTCCTCCTGCAGATCGTGCTGATCGTCTCCAGCGTCGTGCTGGTGCTGCTGATCCTGCTGCACAAGGGGCGCGGCGGCGGCCTGTCGAGCCTGTTCGGGGGCGGTGTGCAGTCGAACCTGTCGGGGTCGAGCGTGGTGGAGAAGAACCTCGACCGGATGACCCTGTTCACGGCGGCGATCTGGCTGATCGCCATCGTGGGCACGGGTCTGCTCGTCAAGGTCGGGGCG
Organism: Pseudonocardia sp.; assembly: GCA_035540535.1. GTDB lineage: Bacteria > Actinomycetota > Actinomycetes > Mycobacteriales > Pseudonocardiaceae > Pseudonocardia. The sequence goes on along the minus strand of DATLGI010000174.1, from coordinate 1,587 downwards.
GCCTGACCGACAGGCACTGACCGATCCGGTTCAACAGGAGGCACGGCGATGGCCGGTGGCAACGCGATCCGGGGCACCCGGGTGGGTGCTGGTCCGATGGGCGAGTCGGAGCGGGGTGAGACGGCGCCCCGGGTCCGGGTGGCCTACTACTGCGCGAGCGGACACACCACCACCCCCTCGTTCGCCTCGGACGCCGACATCCCCGACTCGTGGGACTGCCCGCGCTGCGGGCTGCCGGCGGGCCAGGACCTCGAGCACCCGCCGGCGCCGCCCCGCACCGAGCCGTACAAGACCCACCTGGCGTACGTCAAGGAGCGGCGCAGCGACGCCGACGGCGCCGCCATCCTCGACGAGGCCCTGGGCAGGCTCCGGGCATCGCGCGAGCTGTAGCGGACGTGGGCCTGCGTGCGGCCGTACGGCGCCGCCTCGGGTGGGTCGTCGACGAGGTGGTCCTGCGGCACCGGCAGGCTCAGACCGCCGAGCTGCTGGCCGAGGTCGACGAGCGCATCCGCGCGGCCACCGACCGGATCGTCGCGGAGATCCGGGACGTCGAGGTGCGCGACCGCCGGGACCTCCGCGCCGCGGCCGAGCGCGACGCCGTCGCGTCGTCGGCCGCGTTCGTGCAGCGCGAGCTGGCCGACGCGGTGAGCTTCCCGCATCCGCACCGGACACTCGAGCACGCGCTCGCGCTCGCCCCCACCGGCGGCATGGCCCTGGAGTTCGGAGTCTGGACCGGCACCACGCTGAAGATCATTGCGGCGGCGCGGCCGGGCGAGGTCTACGGCTTCGACTCCTTCGCCGGGCTGCCCGAGAGCTGGCGCGCCGGCTTCCCCACGGGGGCCTTCGGCGGTGCGGAGCCACCGCAGGTGTCCGGCGCCGAGATCGTGGTCGGGCTGTTCGCCGAGACCCTGCCGTCGTTCCTCGCCACACATCCCGGGCCGGTGGACCTGCTGCACCTCGACGCCGACCTCTACAGCTCCACGGCCTGCGTCCTGGAGCACGTCGGGCCCCGTCTGCACCCGGGCAGCGTCGTGGTGTTCGACGAGTTCCTCAACTACCCCGGCTGGGAGCGGCACGAGGCGCGGGCGTGGCTGGAGTACACCGCGGCTCGCGACCTGGCGTTCCGCTACGAGGCCTACACGCACGACCACGAGCAGGTCGTCGTCCGGATCCTCTAGCCTTTCGCGGATGACGAGGTGGACGCTGCCCCAGGACCGGATCCCCAGCGCGTGGTTCAACGTGGTGCCGCACCTGCCGGCTCCTCCGCAACCGCCCCTGCACCCGGGCACCCGCGAGCCGGTGGGCCCGGACGATCTGGCGCCGCTGTTCCCGATGGCTCTCATCGGCCAGGAGGTGTCCACCGAGCCGTGGATCGACGTCCCGGGTGAGGTGCTCGACATCCTGCGGCTGTGGCGGCCCACCCCGCTGGTCCGGGCCACCCGCCTGGAGAAGGCGCTCGGCACCCCGGCGCGGATCTACTTCAAGGACGAGTCGGTGTCGCCCGCCGGCAGCCACAAGCCGAACACCGCGGTGCCCCAGGCGTTCTACAACGCGCGCGAGGGCATCGCCCGGCTGGCCACCGAGACG
>DATLGI010000173.1:0-6442 GCA_035540535.1 Pseudonocardia sp. | reverse complement strand
GATGCGGTGCACGTAGGCCTCGGGCGACTGCGGGACGGGAGGGCGTGGCCATCACCCTGGTGCCGCCGTCGAAGGTGCACGCGCTGCGGGCGGTCGAGCGCCTCACCGGCCAGCCCGTCGAGATCGCCCCCGTGCCGACGGCCGCGGACCTGCGGGCGGCGCGGGCCGAGCGGGCCCGGGACCTGCTCGCGGAGCACCTCAACGGCGCCGACGCACCCGACGACGGCGTCCGGGAGATCGTGGCGGCGCTGGCGGCGGAGTTCGACCCCGTCGATGTCGCCGCCGCCGCGGTGCGGATGGCGCTGGCCGCGTCCGGCACCCCCGACGACGGCGAGGACGTTCCCACCGTGGCGATGTCGCGGGACCGCGGCGAGCGCCCGCTCAAGGGCCGCGGTGCCGGCCCCCGCCCGCCGAAGGCCGGGACCACCCGGCTGTTCGTCTCCGCCGGGCGCGCCGCCGGGGTCCGTCCCCAGGACATCGTCGGCGCGCTGGCGAACGAGTCGTCGCTGTCCGGCCGCGACATCGGGGCCATCCAGATCCACGAGCGCCACGCGCTGGTGGAGGTGCCCGAGCACGCCGCCGACGACGTGCTGCGCTCGCTGCGCGGGGCCACCACGCTCAAGGGCCGGCGGGCGAACGTCCGCCGCGACCGCGGGTTCGCCACTGCGGGGCACGAGCGCTGAGGCTCCTCGGCCGAGGCGCGAGGTCCGGCCCGGGGCTACCCTCGCGCCCGAGCCGCCACCACGACGGCCGACCCACGCCGACGCCGACACGAGGACACCGCGATGCCCGGACCGGACACGGAGGAGCCGAGGGACCCCGACACGGTCGGCGAGAACGCGGCCGAGGCGCTGGGTGCCGAGGAGGACGCCGCCGAGGACCAGCGGCCACCGAGCCGCCCCGACGGCGGCGGCGACGCGCCGGCCGGGGAGGGCGCGCACACCTGAGGCCAGGCTCGCAGCCGGCAGCGGCGGTTGATCCACGGCGGCCCCGCCGCCAGGATGGCCCCACCGCGAGGACAGGGGGGCCATGGTCACCGAGACCGGGTTCGACAGCCACGGCACGCGCTGTGCCGCCACGTACCTGGGCGCGCGCGGCGATGCGCTCACGGGTGAGCGCGGCCGACCGTGCGTCGTGATGGGCCACGGCTTCGGCGCCACCCGCGATGGCGGCCTGCTCCCGTTCGCCGAGCGGTTCGCCGCCGCCGGCGCGGACGTGCTGATGTTCGACTACCGCGGCTACGGCACCAGCGACGGCACACCGCGCCAGGACGTCAACCACCTGCGCCACCGGCAGGACTACCACGCCGCGATCGAGCACGCCCGCGGTCTGCCGGGCGTGGACCGCGACCGGATCGTGCTGTGGGGGAGCTCCTACTCCGGCGGGCACGTCGTGCCGGTCGCCGCGCGGGACGGCCAGGTCGCCGCCGTGATCTCGCAGGGCGCGGCGATGGACGGGTTCGCGGCGCTGCTCGAGATCGCCCGGTACGCCGGGGTGAGGCAGCTGCTGACGCTGACCGGGCACGGCCTGCGCGACGCCACCCGGGCCGTGCTGGGGCGGCCACCGCACCTGATCCCCGTGGTCGGGCCACCCGGCTCGCTCGCCGCGATCACCGCCGAGGGCGCCGAGACCGGCTACCGCACGATCATGGGGCCGACGTTCCGCAACGTGATGCGCGCCCGGGGCGCGCTGCTGATCCCGCTCAACCGGCCCGTGACGGCGGCGCGGCGGCTGCGCTGCCCGATCCTGCTGATCCTCGCCGAGGACGACGACATCTGCCCCACCAGGTCGGTGCGGGCGGTCGGGGCGCGCGCCGGCGCCGGCGCGGAGGTCGTGTCCCTGCCGTCGGGACACTTCGACATCTACACCGGCGAGATGTTCGACCGGTCCGCCGCCGCGCAGGTCGAGTTCCTCACCCGCACGCTCGCGGTGACCCCCAGCCGAACCTGACCGTCGACAACGACGTTGTCGTCGTTCCGGAGCCGGTCGGACAGCAACAACGTCGTTGTCGACGGGTTACGCGGTGCAGGAACCGTCCGCGCACGCACCGTCGTCGGCGCGGCCGCCGGCCGGGGTGAGCACGGTGAGCGGGTTCGCCTCGGCCCAGGCCGTCTCGAGCGCCTCCAGCAGCACGTCGGCCGGCTGGGCGCCGGGGACGCCGTAGCGACGGTCGATGACGAAGAACGGCACGGCGCTGATGCCGAACGCGTGCGCCTGCCGCTCGTCGGCCCGCACCTCGTCGGTGAAGCGCGTCGAGCCGAGCACCGCGCGCGCCTCGGCCTCGTCCAGGCCGGCCTCGGCACCCAGGCGGGCGAGCGTCTCCCGGTCACCGATGCGCTCACCGTCGGTGAGGTAGGCGCGCATCAGCCGCTCCTTGACCGCGTCCTGCACGCCGTGCTCGGCCGCCAGGTGCAGCAGCCGGTGGGCGTCGAAGGTGTTGGCGCCGCGGGCGCGGTCGAGCCGGAACTCCCAGCCCTCGCCGGCCGCCTGCTCGGTCATCTGCCGCTGGAACGCCTCGGCCTTCGCGCGGGTGAGGCCGTACTTCTCGGCGAGGTGCTCGACGAGCTCGCCGGGCCGCTCGACCGGGGCGGTGGGGTCGAGCTCGAAGCTGCGCCACCGCACCGTCACCTCGTCCCGGTGCCCGAACCGTGCCAGCGCCGCCTCGATGCGGCGCTTCCCGATCGCACACCACGGGCACACGACGTCGGACCAGATCTCCAGCTGCATGTCGGCTCCAACGCCGGCCCCGGCTCCCGTCATCCCGGGCCCCTAGGCTGCTCGCGTGACCTTGCCGGAGGACTGGAGCAGCTGGCGCGCCAGCATCGACCTCGACGCCTACGAGGCCCGCTGGGAGCAGATGGCCGCGGCGGGGGGCGACCCGCACGGCGAGGCGGACCTCGTCGCCTCGTTCGGGCCCGCCTCGGTGCTCGATGCGGGCTGTGGCACGGGCCGGGTGGCGATCGAGCTGGCGCGGCGGGGCGTCACGGTCGTCGGCGTCGATGTCGACCCGGACATGGTCGAGCGGGCCCGGGCGAAGGCGCCGGACCTGACGTGGCACGTCGCCGACCTGGCGAGCCTCGACCTGCACGAGCGGTTCGACCTCGTCGTGCTCGCGGGCAACGTCGTCCCCTACGTGCCCGAGCCGGACCGGGCCGCCGCCGTGGCGGCCTGCGCCCGCCACCTGGTCCCCGGGGGGCTGCTGGTCGCCGGGTTCACGAGCCGCCCGGGCTGGCCGGCACCGGCCGACTACGACGCCTGGTGCGAGCGGGCCGGGCTGGAGCCCGCGCACCGGTGGTCGTCGTGGGACCGCGCGCCCTACTCCGGTGGCGACTACCTGGTCGCCGTGCACCGCAGGCGGTGACCGGATGACCACGGTCCTGCTGCTCGGCGGGCGCAGCGAGATCGGGGTCGAGCTCGTGCGGCGCCTCGCGCGCGGGGCCACGGTGGTGCTCGCGGCCCGGCGCGCCGGTGACCTCCACAGCCAGGAGTCGGCGCTGCGGGCGGCCGGGGCCGCGGACGTGGACCGGATCGAGTTCGACGCCGACGACCTCGGCACCCACGCCGCCGTCCTCGACGCCGTCCGGGCCCGGCACGGCCGACTGGACACGGTGGTCGTCGCGTTCGGGATCCTCGGCGAGCAGGCCCGGGCGGAGTGCGACGCGGAACATGCCGTGCGGATCGTGCACACCGACTTCGTGGCGCACGTCGCCGTCCTCACCCACCTCGCGGCCCTGCTGCGGGCGCAGGGGAGCGGCACGATCGTGGTGTTCTCCTCGGTCGCCGGAGTGCGGGTGCGGCGGGCGAACTACGTGTACGGCTCGGCGAAGGCGGGCCTGGACGGGTTCGCCTCGGGCCTGGCCGACGCGCTGCACGGCAGCGGGGTGCGGCTGGTGCTGGTGCGGCCGGGTTTCGTCGTCGGCCGGATGACGGCGGGGATGTCACCCGCGCCGTTCGCGAGCACCCCGGCGCAGGTCGCGGAGGCGACGGTGGCCGCGCTGCGGGGCCGGCGTGACGTCGTCTGGGTGCCGCGGGTGCTGCGCGCGGTGTTCGCGGGACTGCGGCTGCTGCCCAGGGTCGTGTGGCGGCGGCTGCCGCGCTGAGGCCCGCAGGCCGTACCGGTGGGCGGGTCGGCCGTGAGAGGGTCGCCGGGCACCGGCGGAGCGAGACCGAGGAGCCGACGAGACGTGAACACCCGCGTCCTGCTGGTGGAGGACGACGCCCGGATCCGCCAGGCGCTCGCGATGGCGCTGGCCGACGCCGGGTGCGACGTCGTCGGGGCCGCGTCCGGGGAGGAGGCACTGCACCGGCTCGGGACCACCGAGGTCGACGTCGTGCTGCTCGACCTCATGCTGCCCGGCATCGACGGCCTCGACGTGTGCCGCAGGCTGCGCGCCGAGGGCGACCTGCCGATCATCATCGTGTCCGCGCGGACCGACAGCGACGAGGTCATCGAGGGGCTGGAGGCGGGCGCGGACGACTACGTCACCAAGCCGGTCGTCGCCGGCGAGCTCGCCGCCCGGATCCGCGCCCTGATCCGCCGCCGCCGCCCGGCCACGGCGGCCGTGCTGCGCCTCGGCGACGTCGAGGTGCGCCCGGACGAGGGCGTCGTGTGCCGGGACGGCGAGGAGGTGCACCTCACCCGTACGGAGTTCCGGCTGCTCGTGGAGCTGGCGGCGGCCGCGGGCCGGGTCGTCACCCGGGAGGAGCTGCTGCAGCGTGTCTGGGGTTACGACTACTTCGCCGACACCCGGCTGCTCGACGTGCACATCCGCCGGTTGCGCCGCAAGATCGAGCGTGACCCGGACGACCCGACGGTCGTCCTCACCGTCCGCGGCACCGGGTACAAGGCCGGGCGCCGGGGGTAGCGATGTCGATCCTGCGGTTGTCGGTGCGCCAGCGCGTCGCGCTGACCCTCGGCGGCGGGTCCCTCGTGCTCACGAGCGTGCTCGCCGCCGCCACCTGGAACCTGGCGGCGGGCTACCTGGCCGATCAGCGGCTGCAGAGCGCGGCGCGCCAGGCGGAGGTCAACGTGCGGTTGGTCGACGGCACCCTGGCGGCGGGAACGGGCGGCCTCGAGGACCTGCTGACCGGTCTGACGGGGGGCCGCCCGGACTCGTCGATCCTGCTGGAGCGCCGCCAGGGCTGGACGACGACGGGTCGCCAGGTCGCGCCGGAGGCGCTGCCGGACCGGCTCGTCGAGCTGGCCCGCCAGGGCGTGCCGAGCCGGCAGCGAGTGGTCGTCCAGGGTCTTCCGGTGATCGCCGTGGCCTTTCCCACGCGGGTGGAGAACGGCGTCTACGTGGAGCTGTTCGACCTCGGGGAGCTCGACCGGACGATCCGGTTCCTGTCCGGCGTGCTCGTCGCCGGGACGGTGGCCAGCGCGCTGTTCGGGGTCGCCCTCGGATCCTGGGCGGGCCGGCGCGCGCTGCGGCCGCTCACGGAGCTCACGGCGGCGGCCGGGCGGATCGCCGGGGGCGACCTGGCGGCCCGGCTGCCGGCCGGGGGCGCCGACCCGGACCTCGCGCAGCTGGCGGCGACGTTCAACGCCACCGCCGAGGACCTGCAGCGGCGGGTGCGGCGCGACGCCCGGTTCGCCGTCGACGTCAGCCACGAGCTGCGCTCGCCGCTCACCACGATGGTCAACGCGGCCGAGGTCCTCAACCGCCGACGCGGGGAGATGCCGCCGGCCGCGGCCCGGGCGGTGGAGCTGCTGACCTCGGAGATCGACCGGTTCCAGCGGATGGTGGTCGACCTCCTGGAGATCTCCCGCGACGACGCCGGCGCCACCGACGCGACGCCGGAGGACATCGACCTGGCCGATCTCGTCCGCAACGTCGCGGCGGCCGGGCCCGCGGCGGGCGTGCCGGTCGAGGTGGACGCCCGGCCGCCGCTGGTGCGCGGGGACCGGAGGCGGCTGGACCGGGTGGTGGCCAACCTGCTGGACAACGCCGAGCGCCACGGCGGCGGGGCGGTCCGGATCGCGATCCTGCGCCGCGCCGGCAAGGTGCTGCTGGAGATCGACGACGCCGGGCCGGGGGTGCCGCCCGAGTTCCGGGAGCGGGTCTTCGAGCGGTTCGCCCGTGGCGAGCTCGCCGGCGCGCGCGGTGACGACACCGGCAGCGGGCTCGGCCTCGCGTTGGTGGCCGAGCACGTCGCCCGGGGCGGCGGCTGCGTGCGGGTGCAGGACGCGCCGGCGGGCGGCGCGAGGTTCGTCGTCGAGCTGGGGGAGGTGCCGCGGTGAGGATGGTGCGGGTGCCGCCGGCCGTGCTGCTCGCGGTGTTGCTCGCCGCCGGGTGCGGCGTGCCGCTCGACGACGAGCCCGAGCCGCTGACGGTGCCGACGGTGCCCCCGGTCCCGACCCCCACCGTCAGCGGCTCGGGTTCGTCGTCGAGCTGGGGGAGGTGCCGCGGTGAGGATGGTGCGGGTGCCGCCGGCCGTGCTG
>DATLGI010000172.1:0-65146 GCA_035540535.1 Pseudonocardia sp. | reverse complement strand
GTCGGGGGCGTGGCGGGGCCGGAGCCCCGGGCGTCTGCTACTCGCCGCCCTTCAGGACGTAGGCGCGCACGAAGTCCTCGGCGTTCTCCTCGAGCACGTCGTCGATCTCGTCGAGGATGGTGTCGACGTCCTCGCCGAGCTTCTCGCGGCGTTCCTGGCCGGACGCCTCGGCGCCGCCGCCGTCCTCGTCGTCCCCGCCTCCGCCGCCCTGACGCTTCGTCTGCTCCTGCGACATGACGCCTTCCCTTCTCGGTCCTGCAGGTGAACCCTACCCAGGCGCGCCCGGAAAAGCCCGCCCGCTTCCGCGTGGTGTCGCGGGCTCACCCCCGCGTCAGCGCCTCCACCAGCTCCGCCGCCGTGCGGCTGTTGTCGATCAGGTCGCCCACGTGGCGGCGGGTGCCGCGCAGCGGCTCGAGCGTCGGGATGCGCACGAGCGACTCGCGACCCAGGTCGAAGATGACCGAGTCCCAGGAGGCGGCGGCCACCTCGGCCGGGTAGCGCTCGAGGCAGCGCCCGCGGAAGTAGGCGCGGGTGTCCTCGGGCGGATCGTGCATCGCAGCCCGCACGGCCTCCTCGTCGACGAGACGCTTCATCGAGCCCCGGGCCACGAGCCGGTTGTACAGCCCCTTCGCCATCCGCACGTCGGCGTACTGCAGGTCCACCAGCTGCAGCCGGCCGGAGTTCCAGGACAGGCCGTCGCGCTCCCGGTAGCCCTCCAGCAGCCGCAGCTTGGCGGGCCAGTCGAGGCGGTCGGCGCACTCCATGGGGTCGCGCCCCAGCGCGTCGAGGGTCTCGCCCCAGAGCCGCAGCACCTCGGCGGTCGCGTCGTCGACGTCGGCGCCGAGGGTGTTCTCGACGTGCTTCGCCGCCTTCTCGTGGTACGCGCGCTGCACGTCGAGGCCGGTCAGCTTCCGGCCGTCGACGAGGTCGACGGTGGTGCGCAGCGAGGGGTCGTGGCTGATCCGGTGCACGGAACGGACCGGCTCGGACAGGCGCAGCTCGTCGAACCGGACGCCGGCCTCGATCATGCCGAGCACGATCGCCGTGGTTCCGACCTTGAGCAGCGTGGAGTACTCGCTCATGTTGGCGTCGCCGATGATGACGTGCAGACGCCGGTACTTGTCCGCGTCGGCGTGCGGTTCGTCGCGGGTGTTGATGATGCCCCGCTTGAGCGTGGTCTCCAGCCCGACCTCGACCTCGATGTAGTCCGCGCGCTGGGCGAGCTGGTAGCCGGCCTCGTCGCCCGAGGGGCCCAGGCCCACCCGTCCGGCACCGCAGACGACCTGCCGGGTGACGAAGAACGGGGTGAGCCCGGCGACGATCGCGGGGAACGTCGTGGCGCGCGCCATGAGGTAGTTCTCGTGGCTGCCGTAGCTGGCGCCCTTGCCGTCGACATTGTTCTTGTAGAGCTGCATCCGCGGCGCCCCGGGAACGGTCGCGGCGCGCAGGGCCGCCTCCTCCATCACCCGCTCCCCCGCCTTGTCCCAGACGACGACGTCGCGCGGGGTGGTGACCTCGGGGGTGGAGAACTCCGGGTGGGCGTGGTCGACGTAGAGCCGGGCGCCGTTGGTGAGGATGACGTTGGCGGCGCCGAGGTCGTCGATCTCGGAGTCGTTGCTGCTGTGCAGGGTGGGCGCGGAGAGGTCGAAGCCGCGCGCGTCGCGCAGCGGCGACTCGACCTCGTAGTCCCAGCGCGCCCGCCGCGACCGGGGGATGTCCTGCGCGGCGGCATAGGCGAGCACGACCTGGGTGGACGTGATCACCGGGTTCGCGGTGGGATCTCCCGGCACCGAGATGCCGTACTCGACCTCGGTGCCCATGATGCGGCGAGCGCTCATCCTCCGAGCCTAGCCGCCGGGGCCCGGGTCCCGGCGGCGCTCAGGTGCCCGAACCCGTGGCCGGCCACACCGGCTCGGCGGCGAGGTGCGCGACGAGGGTGTCGCTGATCTCACGCAGGGCCGCCTGCTGCGCGGGGTCGAGACCGTCGAACAGGTGCCGGCGCACGGCCGTCACGTGCCCGGGCGCGGCGGCCTCCAGCTGCGCGACGCCGGCCTCGGTCAGCTCGGCGAAGGATCCGCGGCGGTCGGTGGGACAGGCGCGTCGGCGCACCCACCCCGCCTCCTCGAGCCGGGCCACGGCGTGCGACAGGCGGCTGCGCGAGGACAGCGAGGACGTCGCGAGGGTGCTCATCCGCATCGTGCGGCCGGGGGCCTCGGAGAGCCGCACGAGGATCTCGTAGTAGGCCAGCGGCAGGCCGGAGTCGTGCTGGAGCTGGCGCTCGATGGCGTCGAACAGCAGGCGGGAGGCGGTGACGAAGCTGCGCCACGTCTGCTGCTCGTCGGGGTCGAGCCAGGCGGTGTCAGCCACCACACCTCCGGGGAATAGTTGAGACCTCAATACGGTGGATGCTAATGTTGGGCTCAACAGCTGAACACTCAACTACTTGGGAGGTCCCCATGACCACCAGCACCACCACGACCCCGATCCAGGGCTACGTCGCCGGTACCTGGGACATCGACCCGGTGCACTCCGACGTCTCCTTCAGCGTCCGGCACATGATGGTGAGCAAGGTACGCGGTCGCTTCGCCGGATTCACCGGTGAGATCGTGACCGGCGCCGACGTGGCGGACTCCCGGGTCACGGCGACGATCGACGCCACCTCGATCGACACGGGCAACCCGCAGCGCGACGGGCACGTCCGCTCGGCCGACTTCTTCGACGTGGAGAACCACCCCACGTGGACCTACCGCTCCACGGCCGTGCGGGCCGAGGGCGAGGACCTGCTCGTCGACGGCGAGCTGACGATCAAGGGCGTCACCCGCCGGGTCCCGCTGAAGGTCGAGGTCAACGGTTTCGGCCCGGACGCCTACGGCGGCACCCGGGCGGGCTTCACCGCCACGACCACGATCGATCGCAACGACTTCGGTGTCGACATCAAGATGCCGATGGACGGCGGTGGCGTGGTCGTCGGCGACAAGGTGCAGATCACGCTGGAGATCCAGGGCGTGCTGCGCCGGAGCTGAGCACGGTCCGTCGCCGCGCGACGGACGGCACTCCCGTCGGTCGAACCGTGTCGGGAGTGCCGTCCGTGCGAAGCCCTACAGGTACTGGCCGGTGTTCGAAGCGGTGTCGATCGCGCGACCGGCCTCGGCGTTCTTGCCGGTGACCAGTGTGCGGATGTAGACGATCCGCTCACCCTTCTTGCCCGAGATCCGCGCCCAGTCGTCCGGGTTGGTGGTGTTGGGCAGGTCCTCGTTCTCGGCGAACTCGTCGACGATCGCGTCCAGCAGGTGCTGGACCCGCAGGCCCGGCTGGCCCGTGTCGAGCACCGACTTGATCGCGGACTTCTTCGACCGGTCGACGATGTTCTGGATCATCGCGCCGGAGTTGAAGTCCTTGAAGTAGAGCGTCTCCTTGTCGCCGTTCGCGTAGGTGACCTCGAGGAAACGGTTCTCCTCGCTCTCGTCGTACATCCGCTCGACCACGCGCTGGATCATCGCCTCGACACACGCCTTGCGGTCGCCCGCGAACTCGGCCACGTCGTCGGAGTGGATCGGCAGGGTCTCGGTGAGGTACTTCGAGAAGATGTCGCGCGCCGCCTCGGCGTCCGGGCGCTCGATCTTGATCTTCACGTCGAGCCGGCCCGGCCGCAGGATCGCGGGGTCGATCATGTCCTCGCGGTTCGAGGCGCCGATGACGATTACGTTCTCCAGGCCCTCCACACCGTCGATCTCCGAGAGCAGTTGCGGCACGATCGTGGTCTCGACGTCGGAGGAGACGCCCGAGCCGCGGGTGCGGAAGATCGAGTCCATCTCGTCGAAGAACACGATGACCGGGGTGCCGGCCGAGGCCTTCTCCCGGGCCCGCTGGAAGATCAGCCGGATGTGCCGCTCGGTCTCGCCGACGAACTTGTTGAGCAGCTCCGGGCCCTTGATGTTGAGGAAGAAGGCCCGGCTCTCCTTGGGGTCGTCGCCCCGGACCGCCGCGACCTTCTTCGCCAGCGAGTTCGCCACCGCCTTCGCGATGAGCGTCTTGCCGCAGCCGGGCGGCCCGTAGAGCAGGACGCCCTTGGGCGGGCGCAGCTCGTACTCGCGGAAGAGCTCCGCGTGCAGGAAGGGCAGCTCCACGGCGTCGCGGATCTGCTCGATCTGGCGGAACAGGCCACCGATGTCGGAGTAGTCGACGTCGGGCACCTCCTCCAGCACGAGGTCCTCGACCTCCGCCTTCGGCACCCGCTCGTAGGCGTATCCGGCCTTCGTGTCCACCAGCAGCGAGTCGCCCGGCTTGAGCGGGACGAAGTCGGTGTGGCCGGGCTCGAGGGTGAGCGGCGCGGCCAGCCACACCACACGCTCCTCGTCGGCGTGCCCGACCACCAGAGCGCGCCCGGCCAACCCGTCCGCGGTCGGCTCGGAGAGCACCTCGCGCAACGCGCACACCTCGCCGATGCGCTCGTAGTCGCCCGCCTCGACGACGGTGAGGGCCTCGTTGAGCCGCACGGTCTGGCCGCTGCGCAGATCCTCCGCCGCGACCGCCGGGGACACCGCGACCCGCATCCGGCGGCCCGAGGTGAAGACGTCCACCGTCTCGTCGGGGAACCGGGCCAGGAACACGCCGTAACCGCTCGGCGGCTGCGCGAGCCGGTCGACCTCCTCGCGCAGGGCGACGAGCTGACCGCGGGCCTCCTTGAGCGTCTCGGTCAGCTTCTCGTTGCGGGCGGAGAGCTGGGCGAGCCTGCTGGCCGACTCCGCGAGACGCTGCTCCAGCAGCCGGGCGTGCCGCGGCGTCTCGGCAATCTTGCGCCGCAGCAGCGCGACCTCCTCCTCCAGGAAGCGGATCTGCGCGATGAGCTCGGCCGCACCGCCTCGATCCGCCCCGGGCCGATCACCCGGGTCGCTCCTGCCGGGACCGTCGTATTGGCTCACGGCGTCCTCCCTCCGTGTTCCGTTTCCATACGGTACCTGGCCGGCCACCCCATCACCCGTGCGGCGAATCGGTGATCCGTCACTCACCGGACGGCACCTTGACGGCGGGGCCCCGGTGCTGATCCGTCACCGCCGCGGCACCCGTTCAGCCGCACGCCGACCGGGGAACGGCGCGCGGGCTGCTCCACCACAGGTGCGCTGACGCCCGGCTGCGCATCGGCGATGACGCACCGCACAGGCCGGGCGCGGAAGACATTCGGCAGCCCGTCCGGGGGGCGGATGCTCAGCGGCCCGTGGGGCGGCGCTGCGGTCGCGGCGGCACCACGCCCTCGGCGAGGCGCCGGGCGGTGACCAGGAAGGCCGTGTGCCCCTGCATCCGGTGCTCGGGCCGCACCGCGAGACCGACGACGTGCCACGGGCGCATGAGCGTCTCCCACGCCTGCGGCTCCGTCCAGCACTGCTGCTCGCGCAGGGTCTCGGTCAAACGCGAGAGCTGGGTGGTGGTGGCGACGTACCCGACGAGCACCCCGCCCGGGACGAGTGCGGCGCGCACCGCGTCGAGGACCTCCCACGGCGCCAGCATGTCGAGCACGGCGCGGTCCACCTCACCGGTGTGCGCGGCGACGTCGCCGTGGTGCAGCGTCCAGTTGGCGGGCCGCTCGCCGAAGAAGCGGACGACGTTGCGCTCGGCGTGCTCGAGGTGGTCGGCCCGCACCTCGTAGGACACGACGCTGCCGGCCGGACCGACCGCCTGCAGCAGGGAGCACGTCAGCGCGCCGGAACCGGCCCCGGCCTCCAGCACCCGCGCGCCGGGGAACACGTCGCCCCACATCAGGATCTGGGCGGCGTCCTTGGGATAGATCACCTGGGCGCCGCGGGGCATGGACAGCACGTAGTCGGCGAGCAACGGGCGCAGCGCCAGGTAGGGCGTGCCGACCGCCGAGACGACGACGCTGCCCTCGGGGCGGCCGATCAGCTCGTCGTGCGCGATGCCGCCGCGGTGGGTGTGGTAGTTGGCTCCCCCCTCGAGGACGACCGTGTACCGGCGGCCCTTGGGATCGGTGAGCTGCACCCGGTCGCCGGCGCGGAACGGACCGCCGCGGGCGCGCGGAGCGGGGGCGAGCGCCGGCGGGGGGACGGACGAGGTCACGAGGTCGTCCCCTACGTCGGCGGCAGCAGGCGCCACCGGCCGTCCACGCGCTGCAGGGGGCTCGCGACCGTCTGGCGCTGACCCGGCCTCACCTCGGCCGACCAGGTGACCGAGGCCGTGTCCCCCTCGACGGAGACGGCCTCGACCTGGGCGGTCTCGCTCAGCCGGTCGGCGACGGCGGCCTGATCGGGCTTGGCATAGGCCTCGGCGAGCACCTCCTCGCAGGTGGTGGCCTGCCCGCCCTGAGCGGTGTAGGCGTCGAGCAGCAACGAGGTGAACTGCTCGGTCTGCAGCGCGCAGGCGGCCGTGAAGTCGCGGGCGCGCAGCGACTCGTAGTAGGCGCGGAACGCGGTCTCGGCCGCGGCCGCCTCACCGGTGCGCGGGCCCGGCTCCGGTGCCGCCGTGGGCGTCGCCGACGATGCGGGAGGCGCGGCGGACGCGGGCGGCGCCGCCGGTTCCGGTCCGCCGCAGGCCGCGAGCCCCAGCAGCAGGGCGGCGGTGCACATGGTCGTGCGCAGAGGGGTCATCGCGGGGAACGGTACGCACGGCGCCGGTGGCCGGTACGCGGGGGCTGTCGGACGCCGCCCCTACCCTGCCCGGTGTGGAGGAGACCGCGGTGGACCACCGTCCCGAGGTCGCGACGGCGCAGGTGCAGACGCCGCGACGGCCCGCCCTGTCACCGTCGCGGGCGGCGGACTTCAAGCAGTGCCCGCTGCTCTACCGCTTCCGCGCCGTGGACCGGCTGCCCGAGCTGCCGGGTCGGGCCCAGGTGCGCGGCACCGTCGTGCACGCCGTCCTGGAGCAGCTGTTCGGCCTGCCGGCCGCGCACCGCACGGCGGAGGCCGCACTGCGCCTCGTCGAACCGGTGTGGGCGCAGCTGTGCACCCGGGAGCCGGGCCTGCTCGCGCAGCTGTTCGCCGGGCCGGACGACCCCGAGCTGGCGGCCTGGTCCGCCTCGGCCGGCGAGCTGGTGGCGTCCTACTTCCGGCTGGAGGATCCACGCCGGTTCGAGCCGGCCGCGTGCGAGCTGCTTCTGGAGACCGAGCTGGCCTCCGGGCTGCTGCTGCGGGGGTACGTGGACCGCCTCGACGTCGCGGCCACCGGCGAGGTGCGCGTGGTCGACTACAAGACCGGCCCCGCCCCGCGCGAGGTCGCCGAGGCACGGGCGCTGTTCCAGATGAAGTTCTACGCGCTGACGCTGATGCACGCGCGCGACGTGGTGCCCGCGCAACTGCTGCTGCTTTACCTGGCCGACGGCGAGACCCTCACCTACCGTCCCGACGAGGCGGAACTGCGCCGCTTCGAGGGCACCCTCGAGGCGATCTGGGCCGCGATCATGCGGGCGGCCGGCGACGGCAGCTTCCTGCCGAACCCCGGCCCACCCTGCGGGTGGTGCAGCCATCGGGCGCGGTGCCCGGCCTGGGGCGGCACGCCGCCGGACTACCCCGGCTGGCCGGGCGATCCGGCGCGGGGCGAGACCCCCCTCGACCGCGGAACGACCCCGGGGTGAGGATCGGGGCGTGGACGATCCCGCACCCGGCGCCCTCGAACCCTTCTACCGCCCCCTCGACGGCCCCGACGGCACGCGCTACTCCGCGACGTTCTCCACCACCGGCCCGTGGTTCGCCGACGTCCAGCACGTCGGACCGCCGTCGGCACTGCTCGTGCGCGCGCTGGAGCGGTGCGCGCCCCGGCCGGGGACGCAGCTGTCCCGGATCACCGTCGAGGTGCTGGGCCCGGTCCCGGCCGGCGAGGTCGCCGTGCGGGCCGAGGTCCTGCGACCCGGACGGGCGATCGAGCTGCTGGCGGCGCAGATGCACGCGGGCGGCCGCGCGGTGCTGCGGGCGCAGGCGTGGCGGCTGGCCACCGGCGACACCGCCGCCGTGGCGGTGGGGGCCGCGGACCCGCTGCCCCCGGTGTCCGCGGGCACGCCGCGCCCCGAGCGGCCCGAGGGCTGGCTCCCCGGCTACGCGGACGCCGTCGAGTGGCGCTGGCTCGCCGGCTGGTTCGGCGACCCCGGCCCGGGCCGGGTGTGGGGCCGCCAGCGCGTCCCGCTGGTCGAGGGCGAGGAGCCGTCGGCGCTGCAACGCCTCGCTGTCGTCGCGGACTCGGGCAACGGCATCGCCTCGCCGCTGGACGTGCGGCACTGGCTCTTCGTCAACACCGAGCTGACGCTGCACCTGCACCGGGCACCGATCGGCGAGTGGATCGGCGTCGACGCCGCCACCGTCGTCGGCCCGACCGGGCTGGGGACCGCGTCGGCGTCGCTGTTCGACGAGGCCGGGCACACCGGCCGCTCGGCACAGGGCCTGGTGGTGCGGCGCCGCTAGCCCTGACGGCCGCCGATCCGGCCCTCGGGCCCGCCGTCGACGGCGCGGCAGGAACGGATCTCCGAGGTCAGGATGGCCCGGGCGCCGAGTATCGCGAGCTGGTCCATCACGCCGTTCGCGAACTGCTTGCGCACCATCGACCGGACCGCCACCCAGCCCTCCTCGGTGAGCGGCGAGACCGTCGGGGCCTGCAGGCCCGGGGTGATCTCCTTGGCCCGGTCGAGCACCGTCAGCGGGCAGTCGTAGTCCAGCATCAGGTACTGGCGGGCGTACACGACCCCGCGCAGCCGCTCGGTGAACACGACCTTGCGCGCGGTGGTCTCCGGCGCCTCCGCGCGGTCCGGCCGCGGCTCCCGCTCGATCAGCGTCGCCTGCGACTCGGCGATCGGGTCGCCGATGACCTTGAGCCCGTGCTGGCGCAGCGTCCGCCCCGAGGACACCACGTCGGCGATGGCTTCGGCGAGACCGAGCTGCACCGAGATCTCCACCGCACCGTCCAGCTTGACGATGTCCGCCCGGATCCGCTGGCGGGCCAGGTGTGCGCGGACCAGGCGGGGGTAGGAGGTCGCGATGGTGCGCCCCTCCAGGTCCTCGAGCTTCCAGTCGTTCTGCTCGGGGACGGCGTAGCGGAACTTCGAGGCACCGAACCCGAGCACCAGCACGTGCTGCACCTGGCTGCCGGACTCCTCCATGAGGTCCGCGCCGGTGACGCCCAGGTGCAGGTCGCCCGAGCCGACGTAGGTCGCGATGTCCTTGGGCCGCAGATAGAAGAACTCGATCTCGTTCTCCTCGTCGAGCATGCTCAGGTCACGCGAGTCCGTGCGCTGGCGGTATCCGGCCTCGCGCATCATCGTCGCCGCGGGCTCGGCGAGGGTCCCCTTGTTCGGCAGGGCGACGCGGAGCATGGCTCTCCTCGGAAGGGCGTGGATCGCTTACAGGAACTTGTAGACGTCTTCCAAGGTGAGACCCCGGCCGATCATCAACACCTGGATGCGGTAGAGCAGCTGGGAGATCTCCTCGGCCAGGGCGTCATCCGGCTCGTGCTCGGCGGCGAGCCAGACCTCGCCGGCCTCCTCGAGCACCTTCTTGCCCTGCTCGTGCACCCCGGCGGCGAGCGCCGCCACCGTGCCTGAACCCGCCGGGCGGGTGGTGGCCCGGTCGGTCAGCTCGGCGAACAGCTCGTCGAAGGTCTTCACCTGGGAGCAGCTCCTCTCGGTACCGTGCGCCCTCGACGACCAGTGTCGGTCGGGGCGCCGCGGGCCATGAAACCGACCCCGGGCAATGCTGCCGCCGGGGGCTCGGATGCGCCGGATGGCCCCGCCCGACCGGACCCGCGCGTCACCCATGGGACGCAGTCCCCCGACGAGAGGCCGGCCTTGCGGGTTCAGCGGTACCCGCGGGTGGCGGCGCGGACCTGCACGGACACGCGGCCTAACCCGCATTGAAGTACTTCGCCTCCGGGTGGTGGGCGACGATCGCATCCGTGGACTGCTCGGGGTGCAGCTGCAGCTCCTCCGAGAGCTCGACGCCGATCCGGCCCGGCTCGAGCAGCTCGACCAGCGTCGCCCGGTCCTCCAGGTTCGGGCACGCGGGGTAGCCGAAGGAGTAGCGCGCCCCGCGGTAGCCGAGCCGGAAGTACTCGGCGACGTCGGCCGGGTCCTCCTCGGCGAGCGTGCCGCCCGAGCCCAAGGTGAGCTCCTCGCGGATCCGCCGGTGCCAGTACTCGGCGAGGGCCTCGGTGAGCTGGACGCCCAGGCCGTGCACCTCCAGGTAGTCCCGGTAGGCGTCCTTGGCGAACAGCTCCGCCGCGTAGTCCGCGATCGGCGCCCCCATGGTCACCAGGTGGAACGGTACGACGTCGACCTCGCCGTTCGCGACCGCGAGGTCGCGGGGGCGCCAGAAGTCGGCCAGGCACAGGTGCCGGTCGCGACGCTGGCGCGGGAAGGTGAACCGGCAGCGCTCGGGGGCGTCCGGGCGTGGCTCGGTGAGCAGCACCAGCGAGTCGCCCTCCGCGACCGCCGGGAAGTACCCGTGGACGACGGCGGCGTGCGCGAGCACGCCCTCGGTCTGCAGCCGGTCGAGCCAGTACCGCAGCCGCGGCCGGCCATCGGTCTCCACGAGTTCCTCGTACCCGGGTCCGGCGCCGCCACGGGCGCCGCGCAGCCCCCACTGGCCGAGGAACAGCGCGCGCTCGTCGAGCATGCCGGAGTACTCGGCGACGGCGACCCCGCGGACCACCCGGGTGCCCCAGAACGGCGGGGTCGGCAGCGGGTTGTCCGACGCGACGTCCGAGCGTGCGGGCAGCGGCCCGGCTGCCTCGGCCTCGGTGGCGCGGCGTCTGGCGGCCACTCGCTGCGAGCGCTCGTGGCGGGCGCGGCGCTCGGCCCGGCGCGCCTCCTCCTCGGCGTCGGCGGCCGGGGTGGTCCCGCGCGCCCGCGCCATCGTCGCGTCCATCAGGCGCAGGCCCTCGAACGCGTCGCGGGCATAGGAGACGCGGCCCTCGTAGACCTCCGACAGGTCGTTCTCGACGTAGGAGCGGGTGAGCGCGGCCCCGCCGAGCAGCACCGGCAGCCGCTCGGCGACGCCCCGGGAGTTCATCTCCTGGAGGTTCTCCTTCATGATCACCGTCGACTTCACCAGCAGGCCGGACATGCCGACGGCGTCGGCGCGGTGCTCCTCGACGGCTGACAGGATCGCCGAGATGGGCTGCTTGATGCCGAGGTTGACCACCGTGTAACCGTTGTTGGACAGGATGATGTCGACGAGGTTCTTGCCGATGTCGTGGACGTCGCCCTTGACCGTGGCGAGCACGATGGTGCCCTTGCCCTGGTCGTCCTCGGTCCGCTCCATGTGCGGCTCCAGGTGGGCGACGGCGGTCTTCATGACCTCTGCCGAGGCCAGCACGAACGGCAGCTGCATCTGACCGGAGCCGAACAGCTCGCCGACGGTCTTCATCCCGGCGAGCAGGGTGTCGTTGATGATCTCCAGCGCGGGCCGGGAGTCCAGCGCCTCGTCGAGGTCGGCCTCGAGGCCGTTCGCCTCGCCGTCGACGATGCGCCGCTCGAGCCGCTCGAACAGCGGCAGCCCGGCGAGCTCCTCGGCGCGTCCGGCCCGCGCCGAGGACGCGGTGACGCCCTCGAACAGCCGCATGAAGCGGTTCAGCGGGTCGTAGTCCGGGCGGCGACGGTCGTAGACGAGGTCCAGGGCGACGCCGCGCTGCTCGTCGGGGATCTTGTTCATCGGCAGGATCTTCGACGCGTGCACGATCGCGGTGTCGAGCCCGGCGTTCACGGCCTCGTGCAGGAACACCGAGTTGAGCACCTGGCGCGCCGCGGCGTTGAGCCCGAACGAGACGTTGGAGACGCCGAGCGTGGTCTGCACGTCCGGGTGGCGGCGCTTGAGCTCGCGGATCGCCTCGATCGTCTCCAGCGCGTCGCGGCGGACCTCCTCCTGCCCGGTGGTGATCGGGAACGTCAGCGTGTCGACGACGATGTCCTCGATCCGCATGCCGTGGTCGCCGGTGAGGTCGGCGATCAACCGGTCCGCGATGCGCACCTTCCAGTCCGCGGTGCGCGCCTGGCCCTCCTCGTCGATGCACAGCGCCACCACCGCGGTGCCGTGCTCGCGCACCAGCGCCATGATCTGCTGGAACCGCGAGCCGGGGCCGTCGCCGTCCTCGTAGTTGACGGAGTTGACCACGCACCGCCCGCCGAGCCGCTCCAGCCCGGCCCGCAGCACCTCGGGCTCGGTGGAGTCCAGCATGATCGGCAGCGTCGACGCCGTGGCGAGGCGGCCGGCCAGCTCGGCCATGTCGGCGGGGCCGTCGCGGCCCACGTAGTCGACGTTGAGGTCGAGCAGGTGCGCCCCGTCACGGGTCTGCTCGCGGGCGATCGCGACGCAGTCCTCCCACCGCTGCTCGAGCATCGCCTCGCGGAACGCCTTCGAACCGTTGGCGTTGGTGCGCTCCCCCACCATCAGCACCGAGGTGTCCTGGCGGAAGGGCACGGCGGAGTACAGCGAGGAGACGCCCGGCTCGGGCCGCGGTGCCCGGCGCGCGGGCGTCACGCCGGCGAGCGCCTCGACGACCGTGCGCACGTGTTCCGGGGTGGTGCCGCAGCAGCCACCGACCAGGCGCAGCCCGTACTCGCGGACGAAGCCGGCCAGCGCCTCCGCCAGCTCGTCGGGGGTCAGCGGGTACTCCGCGCCGTCCGCTCCCAGCCGGGGCAGCCCGGCGTTGGGCATCACCGACAGTGGGATCCGCGCGTGCTTGGACAGCGTCCGCAGGTGCTCGCTCATCTCGGCCGGGCCGGTGGCGCAGTTCAGGCCGATGACGTCCACGCCGAGCGGCTCGATCGCGGTCAGCGCGGCCCCGATCTCGCTGCCGAGCAGCATCGTCCCGGTCGTCTCGACGGTCACCTGGGTGATCAGCGGCACGCGGCGGCCCTCGGCGACCATCGCCCGCCGCATGCCGAGCACCGCCGCCTTGACCTGCAGCAGGTCCTGGCAGGTCTCGACGACCAGCGCGTCCGCACCGCCCGCGAGCAGCCCGCGCCCGCAGGCGGCGTAGGCGTCGCGCAGCCGCGCGAAGCTCTCGTGACCCAGCGTCGGCAGCTTCGTGCCGGGACCGACCGAGCCCAGCACGAACCTCCGCCGGTCCGCCTCGGCGAACTCGTCGGCGACCTCGCGGGCGAGCCGGGCGCCCTTCTCGGCGAGCTCGGTGATCCGCTCGGGGATGTCGTACTCGGCGAGGTTCGGCAGGTTCGCGCCGAACGTGTTGGTCTCCACCGCGTCCGCACCGACCTCGAGGTAGGCACGGTGGATCCGCCGGACGACGTCGGGACGGGTGTCGTTGAGGATCTCGTTGCAGCCCTCGAGGCGCGCGAAGTCGTCGAGGCTGAGATCCGCCGCCTGGAGCATCGTGCCCATGGCGCCGTCGGCCACCAGGACGCGCTCGGCGAGCACGTCGAGGACGCCGGTCTCGAGGGCCGGCAGGGGCCCCGCTGCGGTCGAGTCGGAGGTCACGGGAGAGGTGTCGGGCCGCACACCGCCGAGGTTAGCCGTCGCGGGGGTCGCGTCCGTCATCCCGCGGGGCGCGCCCGTAGGCTGGTCCGATGACCGATCGTGGGACGCGTCCGGGAGCGGAGCCCGATCTGCCGGACCTCGTCGACCCGGTGATGATCGCCGCGTTCGAGGGCTGGAACGACGCGGGCGAGGCCGCCAGCACCGCACTGGAACACCTGGAGCTCAGCTGGGACGCGACCCCGCTCGCCTCGATCGACCCCGAGGAGTACTACGACTTCCAGGTCACGCGCCCCCTGGTCAAGCTGACCGACGGCGTGACGCGCCGCATCGAGTGGCAGACGACGCGGCTGTCGGTCTGCACGCTGCCGGGCACCGAGCGCCACGTCGTGCTCGTCAACGGCATCGAGCCGAACCTGCACTGGCGGTCGTTCTGCGCCGAACTTCTCGGCTTCGTCGACCGCCTCGGCGTGACGAAGGTCATCACGCTCGGGGCCCTGCTGACCGATACCCCGCACACCCGGCCGACCCCGGTGAGCGGCACCTCCTACGACCCGTCCTCGGTGGACGACCTGCGGGTCGAGCCGTCCAGCTACCAGGGCCCGACCGGCATCGTCGGCGTCTTCCAGAACGCGTGCGTGCAGGCCGGGGTGCCCGCCGTGTCGTTCTGGGCGGCGGTGCCGCACTACGTGTCGCAGACGAAGGTGCCGAAGGCCGCGGTGGCGCTGCTGCACCGCGTCGAGGAGGTGCTCGACGTCGAGGTGCCGCTGGGCGCGCTGCCCGAGCAGGCCGAGGAGTGGGAGCGCACGGTCACCGAGATGGCCGAGGCCGACGACGAGGTGCGCGAGTACGTCCGCCAGCTCGAGGAGCAGCACGAGGCCGAGGCCGCGGACGCCGACCCGCTCACCGAGGCCAGCGGCGACGAGATCGCGGCCGACTTCGAGCGCTACCTGCGCCGGCGGGGCCCGGGCGGCTAGCGCCGCTCGTGCGCGACGACCGCGCCAGGGCGGGCCTGTTCGCGGGCGCGTTCCTCGGCCCGTTCGGCGGCGGGATCACCGTCGCGATGCTGCCCGAGCTCGGTTCGTCGTACGGGGTCTCCGCGGCCGTGGCGTCGACGTCGATCACCGCGTACCTGCTGCCGTTCGCCGGGCTGATGCTCGTGTCCGGCACGCTCGGTGAGCGCTGGGGGCGGCGGCGGACGGTCGTCTCCGCGTACGTCGTCTACGTGCTCGCCTCGCTGGCGTGCGTGCTGGCGGCCGGGCTCGGGGTCTTCCTCGTCGCGCGGGCGGTGCAGGGCGCGGCGAACGCCTTCACCACGCCGCTGCTGCTGGCCGCGCTGGCCGCTACGGTGCCGCCGGAACGCCTCGGTCGGACACTCGGGTGGTTCGGCGCGCTGCAGGCGGCCGGGCAGACGTCGGCGCCGCTGCTCGGCGGGCTCGCCGCGGAGGTCGACTGGCGGCTGGCGTTCGGCGGGGTGGCGGTGGTTGCGCTGGTGCTCGCGGTGCTCGGGGTGCCGAGTGGGCGGGCCCGCCCGGCAGGCGTGCCCGCCGCCGGACTGCGCACCGCGTGGCGACCGGAGGTGCTGCGGATCGGCGTCGTCGCCGCAGTGGGCTGGGGCTGCGTCGCCGGGCTCGCGTTCATGGTGGCGCTGCGCCTGGAGGACGACCTCGGCCTCGGCGCCGGGCCGCGGGGGCTCGTGCTGACGGTGCTCGGGGTCGCGGGGATCCTCACCGCCCGGCTCGTCGGGGGCGGGGTGGACCGGGTGGGGCCGCGGCGCAGCGTTCTCGCCGGGGCCGTGCTGGGCGCGCTCGTCCTGGCCGGCGCCGGACTCGCCCCGACGGTCGGCGCGGTGGTGGCCGCGTGGGCGCTCGGCGGGGTGGCCACCCAGCTGGTCCTGGTGGGGCTGAACGCGCTCGTCCTGGGTTCCGCCGGCGCGAACCCGAGCGGTTCGATCTCCACGGTGCAGGCGGTCCGCTTCGGCGGCGGCGCGCTCGCGCCGGTGGCGTTCACCCCCGTGTACGCGGCCGACCCGGTGCTCGGGTTCCTGCTGCCCGCGGCCCTGCTGGTCGTCGTCGTGCCGCTCGCGCTGCCCCCCGCGCCCCCTTCGCCCGACATGGAGTCATGACGGGGTCGGCAACCGCCTCCGGACCCCGATGTGTGTCCATGTCGGGGCCAGTGGCGGGTGGCAGACCGTGGGGCGACAGTCACCGCGCGGCCACCGTCTGTGGACAACTCGCCCCGGTCCGTGGACGGCCGTTTGCGCGACGGCGCCCGGCGGCCCGATCGTGCCGGGCATGCCGATCACCGTGTCGCTGCCGGAGCTGTTTCTCGGGTCCGACGCCGTCGCCGCCGGGTTGCTCACGCCCGACCAGCTCCGGGGCCCCGGCGTCCGACGGCTCTTCCGGAACCTGTACGCGCCGGCCTGCGTGCGGGTGACGCACGAGCTGCGCAGCCGGGGCGCCACGCGCATCCTGCCCGCCGACGCCGTCGTGACGGGCCGGTCGGCGGCCTGCGTCCGGGGTGTGCAGCTCGCCTATCCGGACGATCCGGTGGAGATCGTCGCACCGCTCGCGCGGCGGCTCGTCCGGCGGTCGGGGATCGACCTGCGACGGACGGAGGTCGAGCCCGACGAGTCGGTGCCGTGGGCCTGGGGGCGCCTCGCGACCCCGCTGCGGATGGCCCTGGACCTGCTGCTGGACCGGCCCCTGCCGAAAGCGGTCGCGGACCTCGACGCCGTCGTGCGCGCCGGCGCGGTCGACCTCGCCGAGGTGGCGGCGCTGGTGCGGGCCCGGTCGGATCGCGGGATCGTCGCCGCCCGCCGGGCGGTGGCGCTCGCCGACCCCCGTGCCGAGGTGCCGCCGGAGTCGGAGGTGCGCGTCTGGCTGATGCTGGCCGGGCTCGAGCCGGTGCCGCAGTACTGGGTCGAGGACGCGTCCGGGCGCATCGCCCGCGTCGACCTCGCCTTCCCCGCGCAGCGGGTCGCCGTGGAGTACGACGGCCAGTGGCGGGACGGCCAGCTCTGGGCCCTCAACCACGACCGGTCCCGGCTCAACCGGGTGCACGCCGCGGGGTGGGAGGTCGTGTTCGTCACCGCGCCGCTGCTGGCGCGCCCGGCGCGGATGGTCGCCGAGGTCGAGGGCGTACTCCGCAGCCGCAGCTGATCTCCGACATGGACACGTGTCGGGGTCGCGACCGGGTCCGCAACCCCGACATGACTCCATGTCGGGGAAAGGGGGTGGGGGGTACGGGACGCGGAGAGCGGGTACCTCACGGGATGACCGAGCAGCCGGACACGCCCGGCGAGCGACTGCCGCCCGATGTCGACGCCCCCGACATCGAGGTCCCGGGCGAACACGTGGACGAGGTTCCGGAGGACGAGGTCGACCCGGACGGCGCGGTTCCCGAGCCACCCGACTGACGGCGGCGCACCCGACGTGGACGCATGTCGGGCCACAGAAGGCCTCGAGAACCCCGACATGCTTCCATGTCGGCCCGGTGGCGGGCGAGCTCAGAGGGCGACGCCGAGCAGGGCGTCGAGGGCGGTGCGCACCAGTACCGGGGCCTCGGTGTCGCGCCCGCGGCGGTCGGCGGCCTCGGCGGCCCACCCGTCCACGGCGGCGAGTGCGCGCGGGGTGTCGAGGTCGTCGGCGATGTGCGTGCGCAGCCGCGCGACCAGGTCCGCCGCCGGCGGCCCGGCGGGCAGCTCCGCCGCCGCGCGCCAGCGGCCGAGCCGGGCCCGGGCGTCGTGCAGCAGGTCGTCGGTCCACGCGCGGTCGGCGCGGTAGTGCCCGGCGAGGAGCGCCACCCGGATGGCGTTCGGGTCCACCCCGGCCGAGCGCAGCTTGGAGACGAAGACGAGGTTGCCCTTCGACTTCGACATCTTCTCCCCGTCGAGCCCGATCATCCCGGTGTGGCAGTAGTGCCGGGCGAACGGGTGCACGCCGGTGAGCGCCTCGACGTGCGCGGCCCCGCACTCGTGGTGCGGGAAGATCAGGTCCGAGCCGCCGCCGTTGACGTCGATCTGCGCACCCAGCCGGTTGAGCGCGATCGCCGCGCACTCGACGTGCCAGCCGGGCCGGCCCGCGCCCAGGTCGTGGTCGCCGACGTCCCCCGGCCACGACGGCTCGCCCGGGCGGGCCATCCGCCACAGCAGCGCGTCGAGCGGGTGGCGCTTGCCGGGGCGTTCCGGATCGCCGCCGCGCTCCCGCGAGTAGGCGATCATCGTCGCCTCGTCGTAGTTCGACGCGTAGCCGAAGCGGCCGGTGGCCGCGGCGTCGAAGTAGACGTCGGGGTGCTCGGGGTCGTCCACCCGGTAGGCCGCCCCGGACGCGAGCAGGTCGGCGACGAGCTCGGCGATCTCCGGGATGGCCTCGACCGCCCCGACGTAGTCCCGCGGCGGGACCACCCGCAGCGCCTCCATGTCCTCACGGAACAAGGCCGTCTCGCGCAGCCCGAGCACCACCCAGTCGTCCTGGTCGCGGGCGGCGCGCTCGAGCAGGGGCTCGTCGATGTCGGTGACGTTCTGCACGTAGTGCACGTCGTGGCCGAGATCGCGCCACAGCCGGTGCACGAGGTCGAAGGCCAGGTAGGTGGCGGCGTGGCCGAGGTGGGTGGCGTCGTAGGGGGTGATCCCGCAGACGTACATCGTCGCCGTCGCCCCTGGGGCGGTGGGCCGTACCCGGCCGGTGGCGGTGTCGTGCAGGCGCAGCGGCGGGCCGCCGCCGGCGAGCCGGGGGACGTCGACGGGGGCCCACGGTTGCATGCCCGACAACCTACGCGGCGGTTCAGCGGCGGCGGGTGCGCAGGTAGTCGGCCACGACCTCCGCGCCGAGCCCGTCCAGGGTCGGCGCCACCACGCGCCCGCCGCAGCGGCGGGCCAGCCGGTCCATGAACACCGCGAGTCGCGGGTCGTCGCCGAGCAGGAAGAACGTGAACGCCGCCTGCATGCCGGTCAGCCGGTCGATCTCGGCGACGGTGGCGCGCAGGGTGTGCGGGCTCGGCGGGTAGTCGAACCAGGCCTCGCCGTCGGGTTCCAGGTGCGCGGTGGGCTCGCCGTCGGTGACGACGAGGACGATCGGCAGGGCGTCCGGGTGCCGGCGCAGGTGCCGGCCGGCGAGCAGCAGCGCGTGGTGCAGGTTCGTGCCCTGCTGGTACGCGCCCTCCAGCCCGACCAGCTCCCCGAGGTCGACGGTCCGCGCGTGCCGGCCGAAGGTGATCAGCGCCAGGTCGTCGCCGCGGAACCGGGTGGACACGAGCTGGTGCAGCGCCAGCGCGGTGCGCTTCATCGGCACCCAGCGCCCGTCCTGCACCATCGACCAGGACGTGTCCACGCACAGCGCCACCGCCGCGCGGGTGCGCTGCTCGGTCTCGACGATCTCGACGTCGGTGACGTCGAGGGCGCGGCGGTCGCCGCCGGCCCGGCGCAGCTGCGCGTTGAGCAGGGTGCGCGGCACGCTCCACGCCTCGGTGTCGCCGAACACCCAGGGCCGGGTGGCACCGGTGGCCTCGCCGGCCGCGCCGGAGCGGCGGGTCTCGCGCTCGCCGCGGCGGGCGCCGATCCGGTCGACGACGGCGCGCAGCGCCGACTCCCCCAGCCGGCGCAGCGCCTTGGGCGAGAGCTGCAGGGATCCGTCGGTGGCCCGCTCGAAGAGCCCCTGACGCTGGAGCTCGCGTTCGAGCTCCGCGAGCCGCTGCGCGTCGACGCGGGCCTGCGGGCCGAGCAGCTCGGCCAGCGCGTCCAGGTCGACGTCCTCCAGCCGGGCGCCCGGGTAGCTCTGGGCGAGTTGCTCGGCCAGGGCGTCGAGGCGGCCGAGCTCCTCCATCGCGCGGGTGGCCTCGCCCATGCCCATCGGGGTGTCCCCCCGGAACCGCCCGGAGCCCGACCAGTCCTCGCCCGGGCGCAGGCCCTGCAGCTGCGCGTCGA
This sequence comes from Pseudonocardia sp., assembly GCA_035540535.1. Classification (GTDB taxonomy): domain Bacteria; phylum Actinomycetota; class Actinomycetes; order Mycobacteriales; family Pseudonocardiaceae; genus Pseudonocardia. The sequence continues at coordinate 45,802 of DATLGI010000172.1, read as the reverse complement.
GCCGGGCCAGCGACTGCGCCAGCCGGGGGTCGCCGAACGCCTGCTGCGCCAGCTCGGCCAGCTCGGCGCGCTGCTGCGTGGACATCGAGTTGAGCATCCGCTGCGCGGCGGCCGCGCGCGCCGCGAGCAGGTCGACCAGCTCCTCGGTGTCCTGCGGGTTCTCCGGGAAGTGCTCGCCGTGCTCGCGCATGAACTCGGCGAACTGCTCGGTGGTGTCGGCGCCGCGGGCGTGCTGCTCGAGCAGGTCGCTGAGATCGTCGAGCATCTTGCGGATCCGCTCGACGTCCTCGGGGGTGGCGTTGCGCATCGCCTCCTTCATCCCGGCGAAGCGCTGGTCGAGCAGCTCGCGGCCGAGCAGATCGCGGATCTCCTGGTAGGCCTCGCGGGCGTCCGCGGAGCGCCAGTCGTAGGAGTCGAGCTCCCGGACGGCGCCGCCGGTGTCACCGGGCAGCGCGTCGAGCCGCATCTCGCGGAACCGCGCGTCGTCGGAGTCCTCGGCGCCCAGGGCGGCGCGCTCGGCGTCGAGGGCGCGGTCGAGCAGCTCACGGACCTGCTGCAGGGTTCCGTCGAGCCGGTTGTCGCGCTGGAGGTCGCGGCGCCGCTGCCAGACCCGGCGGCTCAGGTCGTCCAGCCCGCGCCGGCCCTCGGTGCCCCGGCGCAGCAACTCCTGCAGGGCCTGGCGCGGCGAGGAGCCCTCCATGACGTCGCGGCCGATCTCGTCCATCGCCGCACGGATGTCGAACGGCGGCGCGAGCGGGTCGGGGCCGCCGCCGTAGGGGCCGTAGGCGTAGCGGCCGGGGCGGCGGCGCGGCCGGTCAGCCATAGCTGACCGTGTCGTCGTCGGCCTCGTCCTTGGCGAGCTTGCGGGTGAGGAACAGGTACTCCAGCGCCAGCTCCGCTGCCGACGCCATCGGGCCCGGATCCTCGGTGCCGGCGGCGTCCAGGCGCCGGGCGATCTCCGTCAGCTCGGCCACGGCCGGCAGGGCCGCGGCGACCTCGGCGGCCGGGACCCGCTCGCCGGTGCGCACGGGGTGCCCGGCGACCGCGTCCGCGAGCGGCGCGAGATCGACCCCGCGCAGCCGGTACCGGGCGGTGTCGGCGGTGGCGCGGCGCAGCAGGTGCTCCAGGTGCTCGTCCTCCCGGCCCTCCTCGCCGGAGGCGAACTCCAGCTTGCCGCGCAGCACCGCGGGCACCGACGCGAGGTCGACGGGCCGGGCGACCGCCCGGGGCTCCCCGGTGATCGCGGCCCGGCGCAGGGCGGCGGCGGCGACGGTCTCGGCCGCCGCGACGGTGAACCGCGCGGAGACCCCGGAGCCCTGGTCGACGGCGCTGGAGTCGCGCAGGTGGCGGGTGAACCGGGCGAGCACCTCGACCAGGTGACGTGGCACCTCCGCGACGAGCTCCGCCTCCTGCGCGACCAGCGCGATCTCGTCGGCCAGCTCGAGCGGGTAGTGGGTGCGCACCTCGGCGCCGAACCGGTCCTTGAGCGGGGTGATGATCCGGCCGCGGTTCGTGTAGTCCTCCGGGTTGGCGGAGGCGACGAGCAGCACGTCCAGGGGAAGCCGCAGCGTGTAGCCGCGGACCTGGATGTCGCGTTCCTCCATCACGTTCAGCAGCGAGACCTGGATGCGCTCGGCGAGGTCCGGCAGCTCGTTGATCGCGACGATCCCCCGGTGCGCGCGCGGCACGAGCCCGTAGTGGATCGTCTCGGGATCGCCGAGCGACCGGCCCTCGGCGACCTTCACCGGGTCGACGTCGCCGATCAGGTCGGCGACCGCGGTGTCGGGTGTCGCGAGCTTCTCGGTGTAGCGCTCGGAACGGTGCCGCCAGGCGACCGGGAGGTCGTCGCCGAGCTCGCCGGCCCGCCGCCGGGACGCGGGGGTGATCGGCTGCTCGGGGTGCTCGCCGAGCTCCGAGCCCTCGATCACCGGCGACCACTCGTCGAGCAGCCCGGTGAGCGCGCGCAGCAGGCGGGTCTTGCCCTGGCCGCGCTCGCCCAGCAGGACGACGTCGTGGCCGGCGAGCAGGGCCCGTTCGAGCTGTGGCAGCACGGTGGCCGAGAACCCGACGATGCCGGGCCAGGGGTCGTGGCCCGCGCGCAGTGCGGCGAGCAGGTTCTCGCGGATCTCGGTCCTGACGCCGCGGGCGCGATGACCCGAGGCGCGCAGGGCACCGAGGCTGCGGGGGAGGTCGTGGGGCGCGTTCGGTGGCACGCCTCCACGCTACGCGGGCGGCCGGGACGGAATTCCGGAGAACGCGGCGGGCCCCCGGAGAGCCGGGTGCGCGCACCGGCGGGGATAGTGCCCGGCGGCGCGGTGTTGCCCCGGTACGTGCGCCCCCTCCGGCCTCCGGTCAGCTCAGCAGGATGATGGCGGCGGGCGCCGCCGCGATCGCGAGCGCCGCCAGCCGCACGAGCACCCGCCCCGCCGGCGGGAACGCGGGCGGGGGGTCGGCGATGCGGGAGATGCGGTGGTCCAGCGCCGCGGCGAAGGACGTCAGCGCGGCCGCAGGCGCCGGCCCGGCGACGGTGCGCAGCGCCCCGACCAGCTCGGCGGGCGCCGCCCCCGTGGACGCGACGTCGTCGGCCCGCATCTCGATCAGCGCGGCCACCGCGAACTGCGCGCAGGCCATCCCCCGCACGAACGGCGCCGTGGCACCCCACGCGACGAACGGCAGGACGACGAGGTCGTGCCGCTCCCGCAGGTGCGCGCGCTCGTGCGCCAGCACGGCGCGCACGCCGCTGCCGTCGAGCGCGTCCAGCGCCCCGGCCGAGACGACCAGCCGGGCCCGCCGCCCCGGCAGGCAGTACGCCACGGGCACCGGGTGGTCCAGCACGCGGGCGCCCGGGGCCGCGGGCCACGGCGTGCCGAGGACGTCGAGCAGGTCGCGGTGGCGGCGGCGGGTGCGCAGCGTGCGCAGGGTGACCGCGGCGAGCACGCCGAGCAGCCGCACGGCCAGCAGCGCCGCCGCGAGCAGGGCCAGGCCGTGATCGAGGCGCAGCCCGGCCGGGACCTCGCCGGCGCCGATCGCGGCGACGAGGCCCGGGACGGCGGTGGGGAGGTTCTCGCCCAGCGGTGCGAGCCCGTAGACGACCCCGGAGCCGAGCAGCGCCAGCCCCCCCGCCAGCCCGACGGCCTGCCAGACCAGCAGGGCGCCGACCGGGTCGCGCGCGGGCCAGCCGGCCGCGGCCAGTGTCCGGCTGACGGGCTCGGCGAGCAGCGCGCCGAACAGCAGCAGCCCGAGCGCGGTCAGCTCCACGGGTACCCGACCCGATCCACCATGCCCAGAGTGTGACCGTCAGTCGAGCAGGTCGCGCAACCCGGCCCGCTCCGCCGCCGGGATGGACCCGAGGAAGCGCGCGAGCGCCGCCCCCCGGTCCGGGGTCGCGTCCAGCGCGTCGCGCATCAGGTCGGCCACATGGTCCTCGCGACTGGCCACCGAGCGGTACCGGTGCGCCCGGCCCTCCCGCTCGCGGCTGACGAGGCCCTTGCGCTCGAGCCGGCCGAGCACGGTCAGGACCGTGGTGGTGGCGAGCTCACGGTGGTCCAGCGCGTCCTGGACGTCACGGGCCGTGAGCGGCCCGGCGGCCGACCACAGCGTCTCCATCACGGCGCGCTCCAACTCACCCAGGCTCGGCACGCGAGCATTCTACCCGGGGTAGAAGCGGATCCCGACCTCAGCGCAGCTGAACTTCGTCATCGATCTGCAGGTGCCGGAAGAAGGCGACCGCGTCCTCGTGACCGAGCTTGACGCAACCCGCGGAGTTGCTGTGCTGGTCGCCCTCGTGGAAGGCGATGCCGCCGGGGGCGAAGAACACCGCGTAGGGCATCTGGACGAGGTACTCGCGGCTGGTGTACCGCTCCGCCTTCCACTCGACCCGGAAGGTGCCCCGCGGCGTCGGGTCCGCCCGGTCGCCCGGGATCGCCAGAACGGGCCCGCGCACGACCTGCCCGTCCTCGATCAGCCACGCCTTCCGGCCGGCGATGTCCACGCACGCGATGGCGCTGGTCGTGCACGGCGTCCCGGGCACGAGGGGGCCCCGGGAACGGGGCTCCGCCGCGACGCCGACCCCGGCCAGCACCGACCCGGCCATCACCGCGGCGACCGCCACGATCACCGCCCGGCGCGGGCGGGTGCTGCCGCTGCCGCGGCGGTGGGCTCCCATCGACGTCCCTTCAGGTCCTGCGGAAACCAACGATCCCCCCGGGGATCCATTACGACGGCTCACTCGATCGGCGGCCGGGCGCGGTCAGCGGCCGGTGAAGACCGGCGAACGGCCCTCCGACCGGGCCCGCTGCCCCTCGGCGCGGTCGTCGCTGCTCCAGCAGCGCTCGAACGCCGCGAGCAGCTCGGGGTCGTCCACCGGGCGGTCCGTCCGGTCCAGGGCCAGCTTGCTGTACCCCAGGGTCAGGGGTGCCAGCGTCGCGATCTCGGCGGCGAGGGCGAGCGCGTCCGCCCGGTCGCCGATCCGGTCGACGAGCCCGCGGGCGTGCGCGAGCGGGGCCTCGATCCGGTCGCAGGCCAGCAGGATCGCCCGCGCGGTGCCGCCGCCGGCGAGCTGGGCGAGCCGGTGCACCGTCCACGGGTCGACGGCGACGCCGATCCGCGCCGTGGGCACCCCGAACACCGCGGCCGGGGCCGCCACGCGCAGGTCGCAGGCGATGGCGAGCTGGGTGCCGGCACCGATCGCCGGTCCGTTGACGGCGGCGACCACCGGCACCGGCGCGCCCGTGACGGCCCGCAGCGCCGCGTGCAGGGCGTCGCGGAAGCCGTCGGTGTAGACCTCGCCGAAATCCGCCCCGGAGCAGAAGCTCGTGCCCGATCCGGTGACGACCACGGCCCGCACGCCCCCGGCACGCATCTCGTCCACGCCCGCCACGAGTGCCCGGCAGGTCGCGACGTCGAGGGCGTTGCGGCGGTCCGGCCGGTCCAGCTCGAGGATCCCGACATCGCCCTCGACCGACAGGTTGAGCACCGCGCCCCCTCCAGCTCCGACGCGCGCCGGTCCGCGCGCCCGTGGAGGCTATGTGGCGCCGTCCCGTCCACGGACGGGTGGTCGGGCCTACGCTGCGCGCGTGGCGGACCCCGGGTTGCGGATGGGCACCGCCGCCGGCCGGTGGGTGCTGCTCACCGCGGTGCTGGGTACCGGCCTGGTGATGCTCGACGCCACGGTCGTCAACGTCGCGCTGGAACGCATCGGCACCGAGCTCGGGGCCGGCTTCACGGGGCTGCAGTGGACGGTCAACGCGTACACGCTCACCCTCGCCTCGCTGATCCTGCTCGGCGGATCGCTGGGCGACCGGTTCGGGCGGCGCCGTCTGTTCCTCGTCGGCGTGGTGTGGTTCGCCGTGGCGTCACTGGCCTGCGGGCTGGCGCCGGACATCGCGACGCTGGTGGCGGCGCGGGCGCTGCAGGGCGTCGGCGGGGCGCTGCTCACCCCCGGCTCCCTCGCGCTGATCTCGGCCTCCTTCCACGGCCCGGACCGCGCCGCCGCCGTCGGCGCCTGGTCGGGCCTCGGCGGCATCGCGGGAGCGGCGGGTCCGTTCGTCGGCGGGTGGCTGGTGGAGTGGAGCTGGCGGGCGGTGTTCCTGGTGAACCTCCCGCTGGCCGCCCTGATCGTGGTCGTCGCGCTGCGCCACGTGCCGGAGAGCCGGGACCCGGACGCGGCGCCCGGCCTCGACGTCACCGGAACCGTGCTCGGGGTCATCGGTCTGGGCGCGCTCACGTGGTCGCTCACCGGCCTCGGCGCCACCGGGTACGCACCCGGGCTGCTGGCGGTGCTGGTCGTCGGTGTCGCGGCGCTGGTGGGCTTCGGGCTCGTCGAGCGGCGGTCGCGGCACCCGCTGGTGCCGCCGGTGCTGTTCGCCGACCGGACCTTCACCGCGGCCAACGCCGTGACACTGCTGATCTACGGCGCGCTCGGGGTCGTGTTCGTGCTGCTGGTGCTGCACCTGCAGGTGGTGTCGGGGTTCAGCCCGCTCGCCGCGGGCACCGCGCTGCTGCCCGTGACGCTGGTGATGCTGGCGTTCTCGGCCCGGGCCGGCGCGCTGGCACAGCGGATCGGACCGCGGCTGCCGCTGACGCTGGGGCCGCTGGTGAGCGCGACCGGGCTCGTGCTGACCCTGCGGATCGGGCCGGCGGCTTCCTGGGTCACCGACGTCCTGCCCGCGACGCTGGTCTTCGGTGCCGGGCTCGCGCTGACGGTCGCCCCGCTCACCGCGACCGTGCTCGGCGCCGCCGCCGACCGGTACGCCGGCGCCGCGTCCGGCGTCAACAACGCGGTCGCCAGGGCGGCGGGCCTGCTCGCCGTCGCCGTCGTGCCCGGGCTGGCCGGCATCGGTGGCACCGACTACGCCGACCCGGTGGCGTTCGCCACCGGCTTCCGGACGGCGATGCTGGTCTCCGCCGGGCTGCTGGTGGGCGCGGCGCTGCTGGCGGTCGCGGTGATCCGCCGCCCGCTCGGCGCGCCCCCGACGACGGCCGAGCGGGTGCGCATCGAGGAGTGCGCGCACTGCCCCGTCGCCGGCCCGGCGGTGCACCCGCGCGACCCCGCCCGCGCCACCCGTCCCTGAGCCGGCCGGCCCCGCCGGTCTCGCCTCGCCGCCGAACGGACATGCCGCCGAACGGACGTGCCGTCGGACGGGACGGGCCATAGGGTCGGGGGCGATGGACGATCTCCGGTCGCGCGCCGCGCCGCTGCGGATGCGCCCGCGCGTCCTGGTCCCCGCCGACCCCGCCCGGCCCCGGACGGCGCCGGCGGGCACCGAGGCCGTCGTCGTCGGCGGGGGCATCGCGGGGGTCTGCGCCGCCGTGGTGCTCGCCGAGCGGGGCGTGCGGGTGACGCTGCTGGAGGCCGCGCCGGAGCTCGGCGGGCGGCTCGGCGCCTGGCCGCACACCATGCCCGACGGCACGCAGCAGGTCGTCGAGCACGGCTTCCACGCGTTCTTCCGGCACTACTACACCTGGCGCGCGCTGCTGAGCCGGATCGACCCGGCGCTGCGGTTCCTGCGCCCGCTCGGCGGCTACCCGGTGCTCTCCCGCCGCTGGCCGGCCGAGGGCCTCACCGGGCTGCCCGCCGCGCCGCCGCTGAACCTGCTCGCGCTGTTCGCCCGCTCCCCCAGCCTCGGGCTGCGCGATCTGCTCGGCTCGGACCGCACGCTCGCCGCCGAGCTGCTCGCCTACGACCGGGCCCGCACCACCGCCCGGTTCGACGCCGTACCGGCGGCGCGGTTCCTGGCCGACCTCGGCATGTCCGACCGGGCGCAGGCGATGCTGTTCGAGGCGTTCGCGCGGTCGTTCTTCGCCGACCCGGGCGCGCTGTCGGCCGCCGAGCTGATCGCGATGTTCCACTACTACTTCCTCGGCAACCCCGAGGGCATCGGCTTCGACGTGCCGTCCACCGACCACCGCACGTGCATCTGGCAGCCGTTCGCGGCCTACCTGCGCGGGCTGGGCGCGGAGGTACGGGTCGGGTCCGCCGTCCGGTCGCTGGTGCCGGCGACCGGGCACCGGTGGCGGGTCGAGCCGACCGACGGGGCCGCCCTGCACACGCGCCACCTCGTCCTGGCGACCGACCCGGGCGCGTTGCGGGACCTGTTCGCCGCCTCACCGGAGGCGGCGGCCGGCGCCCCGGTGCTCGCGGGCAAGGCGGCGGCCGCGGCCGTCGCCCCGCCGTTCGCGGTCACCCGGCTGTGGCTGGACCGCGACGTCGCCGCCGAGCGCCCGGCGTTCAGCGCGGTGAGCCGCGAGCCGACCCTGGACTCGATCAGCGTCTACTCCCGGCTCGAGCGCCCCTCCGCGCAGTGGGCCGCCCGTACCGGGGGCTCGGTGGTCGAGCTGCACTCCTACGCCTGCCGGGCGCCCGATGCCGACACGGCGACCGCCCGGATGCGCGCCGAGCTGGCCGCCCTCTGGCCGGAGACGCGCGACGCGCAGGTCGTGCACCTGCAGCAACGGTACGAGGCCACGGCCCCGACCTTCCCGCCCGGCGGTGCCGGCACCCGGCCGCTGGTGTCCGGCGAGGCCCGCGGGATCCGGATGGCCGGTGACTGGATCGACACGCCGTTCCTGCTCGGGCTGATGGAGCGGGCCGCCGCCACCGGGGTGCTCGCGGCGAACGACGTGCTCGCCGAGGTGGGGGCGGGCCCGGAGGAGGTCCGCGGCGTTCCCCAGCGCGGGCTCCTCGCGGGCCTGCTCCGCCGGTGACCGCAGGTCGGGCGACCGCCACCGGCGCGACGCCGGGTTACCCGCCGCCGCCGTCCGGCCGGTCGACCCCGCCCGGGTGGCGCAGCCGCCACGGCGGGACGGCGTGGGCGCGCAGCGCGTCCGCGTCGAGACTCGCCGGCCGGTACGGCAGCGCGGGCAGGCGCCCGACCATCTCCGCCACCGGGTCCGGCACGGGGTCGGCGCGGCCGAGCAGGAACGCCCACTCGTGCTCGTCGCTGCCGTGGAAGGCGACCTGGGCGAAGACCTCGTGGAAGCGCCGCCACGCCGCCTGCAGCGTGGCCGAGCGCCACAGCGCGGGACTTCCCGCCTGCGCGACGACCACGCCCCCCTCCCGCAGCAGGGCCGCGCACCGGCGCAGGAAGCCCGCGCGGTAGAGGCGGTTGACCTGCGCATCGGGCTCGGCGGGGCGCTCGTCGGGCAGGTCCACGACGACGACGTCGTAGCGCTCGGCGCAGCCCTCGACGTACGCGGCGCCGTCGCCGTAGTGCAGCCGCACCGGCCCCTCGTGCCGCTCGGCCGCGCCGAGCGCGGCCGGGGTGTAGCCGTAGGGCAGGTGCGCGGCGCAGGCGCGCACGCAGTCGGGGTCGATGTCGACGTGGTCGACGAGGATCGCGCCCGTGGCCACGGCCAGCCCGCTCACCACGCCCTCGCTCGACCCGATCACCAGCACCCGCTCCCGGCGGCGGGCCAGCAGCGCCGCGGGCAGGTACAGCGCCTCGTGGTAGACGAGCTGCGTGGCCTCGGCGCTCTGCCGCTCGTCGTCGCAGAACAGGGTGACGCCGTGCGCCGTCTGCGCGATCAGCACCCGCTGGTACGGGGTGGTCGCGGCGAACCGGAGGGTGCCCAGCTCCCACCGCCGGGAGAGCCCGGGGCCGATCGGCTCGACGACGGCGCGCGCCGGGCCGCCCCGCGCGACGGTCTGCAGGCTCGACACCCGCGCTCGCAGCGCCCCCGCGAGCGCGCGCACGGCACGTTCCGGGTCGGCGGAATCCCCGCAGGTGAACGCGTCGACGTGCGCGGTGCCGTGCTCCGGCCAGGTGTGCACCGAGGCGTGCGACTCGGCGAGCAGCGCGACGACGGTCACCCCGTGCGGGTCGAACCGCTCGGCGACGACCTGGCGCACGCTCGCCCCGGCGCCGACGAGCGCGTCGTGCAGGGCCGTGCGCAGCGCCGCGGCGTCGTCGAGCAGCGCGGGATCGGCTCCGGCGAGCTCGGCGAGGACGTGGCGCCCGGTCGGCGGGGACGCGGCCACCCGGGCACGGTAACCCCGGGCCGTCACGCGTCGACGACGTGCACCGGCAGCGGCCCGAACCCGTTGAACCCCACCGACGCGTAGCTCGCGGTGTAGGCGCCGGCGCTGAGCAGGTCCACCACGTCCCCGGCCCGCAGCGTGAGCGGCAGGTGGCACGGCGTGCGGCGGTACAGCACGTCGTCGCCGTCGCAGGTGGGCCCGGCGAGGACCACCGGACCGGTCGGGCCGGCCAGGCCGGGTGCCCGCACGGGGTAGGAGATCGCCTCGTTCTCGGTCTCCGCCAGCCCGCGGTACCGGCCCGCGTCGAGGTAGACCCAACGCCGGTGGTCCACCCCGGGGCGCCGGGAGACCCGCAGCACGCGGGTCCGCAGCACGCCCGCCTCGGCCACCAGGGCCCGGCCCGGTTCCAGGACGAGCTCCGCCCCGTCGACGACGCCCGCGGCGACCGCACCGGCGACCGCCTCGCGGATCGCCGCGGCGAACGCCGCCGGTGCCGGGACCGGCGTCCGGTACGGCACCGGGAACCCGCCGCCCACGTCGAGGACGGGGCAGCGCACCCCGCCGGCGGCGGCGACGGTCAGGGCGACCGCGACGGCGTCGACGTAGGCGGACGGCCGCACCTGTTGCGAGCCGGCGTGGAACGTGACGCCGGCCGCCCGCAGCCCCCGCCGCCGCGCCGCCTGCAGCAGTCGCGCCGCCTCGGCCGGCGCCGCGCCGAACTTGCCGAAGAGCGGGGTGGCCGCGCCGGAGTCCGAGACGACGACGCGGACGAGCACCTCCGCGCCCGGCGCGTGCCGGGCGAGCTCCGCCACGTCCTCGGCGCTGTCGGTGACGAAGCGGTGGACACCGGCGGCCGCGGCGGCGGCGACGTCGGCCGGCGCGCGGGCCGGGTTGCCGTGCGACAGCGCCCCCGGCTCGGCGCCCGCGTCGAGGGCGAGGCGGATCTCCGCACCGCCCGCGACGTCGAACGCCGCCCCGAGCCGCGCCAGCACCCGCAGCACGGCGGGTTCGGGGCAGGCCTTGAGCGCGTAGTGGATCCGCGCGCCGGGGAACGCGGCGGCCAGCGCACGGTACCGGGCCGCGACGACCCCGGGCGCCAGCGCGAGGAACGGCGTGGGCAGCGCGGCGCCGGGTCCGCCCAGGAACCGCTCCAGGTCCTCGTGCGGCGCGGCGACGAGCGGATCCTCAGCACCCACGTCGGCAGCCTGGCACGCCGCACGACCTGCCGGAGATCCTGCGGGAACCCGAGCACCGGCATAGCGCCTAGGGTCCACGCCATGAAGGAACAGCGCCGCGCCCGGCGGATCGCGATGACCCCCGAGGAGATCGACGCCTTCCTCGCCGAGCAGCGCACCTGCCGGGTCGCGACCGTCGGACCGGGCGGGCCCCACGCCACCCCGCTCTGGTACGCCTGGCACGGCGGGGCGCTGTGGCTGACCTCGCTGCACCGCAGCCAGCGCTGGGCCGACCTGGCGCGCGATCCGCGGATCGCCGCCGTGGTCGACGCCGGGCACGACTACGGCGAGCTGCGCGGGGTGGAGATCCGCGGGACGGTGCAGGTCGTCGGCGAGGTGCCCCGCACCGGCGAGCCCGACCCGGAGCTCGACGGCCCGGAGCAGCTGTTCGCCGACCGCTACACCGGCGGCACGATGGTCCACGACGGCCGGCACGGCTGGCTCAAGCTCGTGCCGGAGAAGATCACCAGCTGGGACTTCCGCAAGCTCTGACCCCCTACGGGCCGCCGGTCAGCAGCGGCCACAACCCGTCCGGCCCCGCGGCCAGCGCCCGCTCCCCCAGCTCGGCCTGCCAGAACGCCTCGGCGCCGTCCTCGTCGCGCCAGGCCCACAGCCGCGTCGTGACCAGGCGCAGGTCGTGCTCGCGGGTGAAGCCGATCGCCCCGTGCACCTGGTGCGCGATCCGCGCGACCGCCCCGGCCGCCTCGCCCGCGCGGGCCTTGGCGGCGGCGACCGCCAGCGCCGTGGCCGCGGCGTCGAAACCCTCCCGGTCCGCGGCGGCCGCGGCCGCGCCGGCCGCGGCCCGCACCGCCGCCACCTCCGCGGCGGCGAGCGCGAGCTGCTGCTGCACCGCCTGGAACCGCCCGATCGGCCGGCCGAACTGCACCCGCTCGCCCGCGTAGCGCACCGAGCGCGCCAGCGCGCCCCGGGCGGCCCCGGCCAGCAGCTGCGCCCTGGCCAGCGCCGCCCGCAGCGCCAGCTCGCGCGCCGCGCCGTCGGGCGCCGCCGCCACGGCCACCGCCGCCCCGTCGAGGGTCAGCGTGTCCCGCGGCTCCTCGGCGAGGTTGGCGCCTTCCGTGACCATGACGCCCGCGCCGGCCGGGTCGACGAGCACCACGCTGCTCCCCGCGAGCACCGCCACCCCGGCCGCGCACCGGCCGTAGGGCACGCCCGCCACCTCGCCGTGCGCCGCGGCACCGGCGATGACCGGCTCGGCGACCACCGCCGCCAGCGGACCGTCCGGCACCGCGAGGCCCGCGGCGTGCAGCAGCCAGGCCGCGACGTCGGTCTCGGCGAGCGGGACCCGCGCCCCGTAGGCGCCGACCGCGTCGAGCACCGCCGTGGCGTCCGCGTGCGTGCCGCCGCTGCCGCCCGCCTCCTCGGCCAGCGTGAGCCGGACGAGGCCGGTCCCCGCCAGGGTCGCCCAGAGTGCGGCGTCGAACCCGTCCCCCGGGGACATGCCGTCCGCGACCACCGACTCCGCCAGGTCCTCGAGCTCGCTCACCGCAGTCCCATCCCGCGCGCGACGATGCCGCGCAACACCTCGTTGGTCCCGCCCCGCAGCGTGAAGCCCGGCGCGTGCAGCACGGCGTCGGCGAGCAGCCGCGCGAACCCGCCCTCGGCCCCGGGGTCCGGCGGTACCGCGAGCAGTACCCGCGCCACGTCGATCAGCTCGTTCTCGAACCGCGTCCCCAGGTCCTTGACGACCGCCGCGGCCAGCTCCGGGGCGTGCCCGGAGTCCAGCGACCCGGCCACCGCCAGCGACATCCGCCGCAGCGTCCACAGCCGCGCCACCAGCCCCCCGAGCTCGCGGCGGCTCCCGGAGTCGAACTCGCGCCCGCCCAGCTCGCCGAGCAGCGCCACCAGCAGCGGGAACGTCGACAGGTACCGCTCCGGCCCGCTGCGCTCGAACGCCAGCTCGCTGGTGACCTGGTGCCAGCCGGCGCCGATCTCGCCGAGCACCAACTCGTCGGGCACGACCACGCCGTCGAAGACGACCTCGTTGAAGTGGTGCGCCCCGGTGAGTAGCGGGATCGGCCGGATCGCCACCCCCGGGGAGTCCAGCTCGACGATGAACTGCGACAGCCCCGCGTGCCGGTCGCCCTCGTCCCGCGGCGCGGTGCGGGCCAGGGCGAAGAAGGCGTGCGCCCGGTGCGCACCGGAGGTCCAGACCTTGGTCCCGGTCAGCGCCCACCCGCCGTCCACGCGATCGGCGCGGGTGCGCACGGAGGCGAGGTCGGACCCGGAGTCGGGTTCGCTCATCCCGATCCCGAAATAACACTCCCCGGCCGCGATCCCGGGCAGGTAGCGGCGGCGCTGCTCCTCGGTGCCGAAGCGCATCAGCGTCGGCCCGATCTGGCGGTCCGCCACCCAGTGCGCCGCGACCGGCGCGCCCGCGGCGAGCAGTTCCTCGGTGACGACGTAGCGGTCGAGCGCGGAGCGGCCGTGCCCGCCGTACTCCGTCGGGATCGTCATGCCGAGCCAGCCCCGCCGGGCCAGCTCCTTCGAGAAGCGCTCGTCCCAGCCCGAGAGCCAGACGTCCGCGCGGGGCCGCCACGCGCCGGCCGCGAGCTCCTCGGCCAGGAACTCCCGCACCTCGGCGCGCAGAGCGGCGACCCGCGGCGGCAGCTCGGCGGGCGGGGGGACCAGGACAGGCAGCCGGGTCAGCGTCTCCACCGGCCCCATCCTGCGCCACCGGTGCGGCTCCTGCACCGCTGTCCGTGCTCGCTGCACCGGGCGGCCCGGTTTGGCACGATGCTGGCATGACCACCGCGGAACGCGAGCAGGGCGTCCTCGACGCCGTCCCCACCGACCTGTTCATCGGCGGGCGGTGGCGGCCCGCCGCCTCGGGCGCCAGGATGCCGGTGGAGGACCCGGCGACCGGCAAGGTGCTCTGCGAGGTCGCCGACGCCCGGGTGGAGGACGGGATGGCGGCGCTCGCCGCCGCCTGCGACGCCCAGCAGGGCTTCGCCGCGATGCCCCCGCGCGAGCGCGGGGAGATCCTGCGCCGCGCCTACGAGGTCATCATGGCCCGGATCGACGACCTCGCCCTGCTCATGACGCTCGAGATGGGCAAGCCGGTCGCGGAGTCGAAGGGCGAGATCACCTACGCCGCGGAGTTCTTCCGCTGGTTCGCCGAGGAGGCCGTTCGCATCGACGGCGGCTACGCCGTCGCGCCGAACGGCCAGAGCCGGTTCCTGGTGACCAACCAGCCGGTCGGGGTCAGCCTGTTCGTCACCCCGTGGAACTTCCCGCTCGCGATGGGCACCCGCAAGATCGGCCCGGCCATCGCGGCCGGCTGCGCGAGCGTGATCAAGCCCGCCCAGCAGACGCCGCTGTCGATGCACGCGCTGGCCGCGATCCTGGCCGAGGTCGGGCTGCCCGACGGCGTGCTGAACGTCGTCACGACCTCCGACGCGAGCCGGGTGATGGAACCGCTGATCCGCGACGGCCGCGCCCGCAAGCTCTCCTTCACCGGCTCCACCCCCGTCGGGCGCAAGCTGCTCGAGCAGGCGTCCGACAAGGTGCTGCGCACGTCGATGGAGCTGGGCGGCAACGCGCCCTTCATCGTGTTCGGCGACGCCGATCTGGACAAGGCCGTCGACGGCGCGATGCTCGCCAAGATGCGCAACATGGGCGAGGCGTGCACGGCGGCCAACCGCTTCCTCGTGCACCGCTCGCTGGCCGACGCGTTCGCCGAGCGCCTCACCGAGCGGATGGGTGCGCTCGTCGTGGGCCGCGGCACCGAGGACGGGGTGCAGGTCGGCCCGCTGATCGACGCCAAGGGTCGGGACAAGGTCGTCGAGCTCGTCGACGACGCGGTGCAGCGTGGGGCCACCGTGCGCCTGGGCGGGAAGCCGGGCGACGGGCCGGGCCACTTCTACCCGCCGACGGTGCTCACCGACGTCCCGCTGGAGGCCCGGCTCACCTGCGAGGAGGTCTTCGGCCCGGTGGCCCCGATCAGCGTCTTCGACGACGAGGACGCCGCGGTCGCAGCCGCCAACGACACCGAGTTCGGGCTGGTCAGCTACCTGTTCACCGAGAGCCTGGACCGGGCGCTGCGGGTCTCGGAACGGCTGGAGGCGGGCATGGTCGGGTTGAACACCGGGCTGGTGTCGAACCCGGCGGCGCCGTTCGGCGGGATCAAGCAGTCCGGCCTCGGCCGGGAGGGCGGCAGCGTCGGGATCGAGGAGTTCCTCGAGCGCAAGTACGTCGCGATCGGCTTCGCGGGCTGACCTCCTGCCTCGCCGGTCACCCGGCCGGCCGCACCGCGACGGGCTCGGCCGGGTGGTCGAGCCCGCCCGTGCGGCGCAGGCGGGTACCGCCCGTGGCGAGCAGCACCAGCCCGAAGACGAGGGCGCCGGTGAGCACGATGGTGGTGCCCGACGGCACGTCGAGGTGGTAGCTCAGGTTCATTCCGACGAACCCGCACGCCGCGCCGATCCCGCTGGACCACCACAGCATGCGGGAGAACCGGTGGGTCAGCATCCGCGCGATCACGGAGGGGATCACCAGCGTGGCGGCGACCAGGGTGACGCCGATGACGGTGAGCGTGGCCAGGATCGACAGCGAGAGCACCAGCATGAGCAGGGCGTCGGTGCGGGCCACGGACACCCCGCTCACGTCGGCGACGTCGGGGTCGAACGTGGCGAAGAGCATCTCCCGGTAGCGCACCAGCACCACGCCGACGGCGAGGACGGTCACCCCGACGAGGGTCCACACGTCGGCCGGGGCGACGCCCAGGATGCTGCCGAACAGGGCGGCGTCGAAGCTGGGACCGGTCGTGCCGAACACCGTGAGCAGGGCGACACCGAGGGCGAACGACGCCGTCGTGATCACCCCGATCGCGGCGTCGGCCCCGATCCCGCGCCGCCGGGTGACCCGGTTGATCGCCAGCGCCGAGACCAGACCCCAGATGCCCGCGCCCAGGAAGTAGTTCACGCCGATGAGGGCGCTCGCCGCGAAGCCGCCGAAGATCGCGTGCGAGAGCCCGTGCCCGATGTAGCTCATGCCGCGCAGCGTGATGTAGACCCCGACCAGCCCGCACAGCCCGCCCGCGAGCGTCGCGACGAGCAGCCCGCGCACGAAGAAGCCGTACCGGTACGGGTCGAGCAGCACCTCGATCATGCGCTGGCCCGGTCCGTGCGGCCGGCGAAGGCGTCGAGCACCACGGGCATGCCGAGGTGCTGCATCACCTCCATCGGCGCGCCGAAGGTGCGCTCCAGGACGTCCGCCCGGATCACCTCGGCCGGGCTGCCCGCGGCGACGACCGTGCGGTTCAGCGCGACCACCCGCGGCAGGTGCGCCGCGACGCCGTTGAGGTCGTGCGTGGTGAGCAGGATCGCGACGCCGTCGGCGCCCAGCTCGCCGAGCAGGTGGAGCAGGTC
This sequence comes from Pseudonocardia sp., assembly GCA_035540535.1. GTDB lineage: Bacteria > Actinomycetota > Actinomycetes > Mycobacteriales > Pseudonocardiaceae > Pseudonocardia. The sequence continues at coordinate 29,702 of DATLGI010000172.1, read as the reverse complement.
GTGGCGGGTCGTCACGTCGACCCCGGAGGTCGGCTCGTCCATCAGGAGCAGCTGCGGCCGGCGCAGCAGCGCCCGGGCGATGAACATCCGCTGCTGCTGGCCACCGGAGAGCTCGCGGATGTGCCGGTCGGCGAGCTCACCGATGCCGAGGCGGTCGAGCACCCGGGCGACCTCCGTGCGTTCCGTCCGGGTCGTCCACGGCGCTCGCCGGCCCGTCCGGGACATCAGGACGCATTCGGTGACCGTCACCGGGAAGTTCCAGTTCACCGTCTCCACCTGGGGGACGTAGGCGACCGCGGTACCGGGACGCCGGTGGACGCGGCCGGACCGCGGCAGCGCCGTGCCGAGCAGGACCCGCAACAGGGTCGTCTTCCCCGACCCGGACGGACCGACCACCCCGACGAAGTCGTCGGCGGCGATCGACAGGTCGACGTGGCGCAGGACCGCCTCGGGCCCGTACCCGAACTCGACGTCCGCGAGCTCGACCAGGTCCGGTCCGGGCACCGCCGTGACGGTCATTGCGGATAGTTCGCCGTGTCGGGCACCGCGGGGGTGGTGTCGAGCGCCTCGAGCCGGGGTGCCCGACCGCCCAGCCCGGTGATCATCGTCACGTAGTTGTAGCGCATCAGGCCCAGCCAGGAGTGCTCCGGCTCGCCGGGGGCGCCGGGCAGGTCGTCGTCGCGCAGCGAGTCCTCGTAGCGGGCGCCGGTGGACCGGCCGATCTCCTCCAGCACCGGGGACGGGAAGACCTCGGACCCGAACACGACCGGCACCTGCTCGGCACGGATCTGGTCGATCAGCCGGGCCACCTCCTGCGGGCTCGGCTCCTCGAAGTTCTCCGGCTGGATCGCGCCGATCACCGTCCAGTCGTAGGTCCGCGCGAAGTAGGCGTAGGCGTCGTGGTAGGTCAGCAGCTCGCGCTGGTCGCGGGGGACCGACTCCTGGTCCGCCCGCAGCGCGTCGGACAGCGCGGTGGCCTGCTGGGCGAACGTGTCGAAGTTGCTCCGGTAGGCGGCCGCGCCCTCCGGGTCGGCCTCGACCAGCGTGTCGCGCACGAGTTCGGCGTAGCGGACGGCCCACGTCGGGTCCGTCCACAGGTGCGGGTTGGGCTTGCCCTCCTCGCGGGGGAACGAGAAGTCGTAGAGGTACTCGCTCTCCGGCAGCACGGTGGTACCGAGCTCCACGAGGCGCGCGTCCTCGCGCATGTTCCCCTCGGCGAGCGCCTTCGTCGGCTCCTCCAGCTGCAGGCCGTTGATGAACACGACGTCGGCCTCGCTCAGCACGGCGGCGACGCTCGGCGGTGGCTCGAACGTGTGCGAGTTGGTCCCCTCCGGGACGATCCCGTCGATCCGGCCGCGGTCACCCGCCACGGCGGCGACGATCGAGGTGATCGGCGCGACCGTCGTCACGATGCGCAGACCCTCCGTTCCCTCGGGTTCGGCGGCTCGCGGCGAACCGCTCGCCCCGCACGCGGAGATCAGCAGCAGCGCGGCGGCCACCACGACGAGGGCGGCACGCGGGCATCGGGGGCGGCGGCCGGTTGTCACCCGGGAAGGGTATGAGCCGCACCTTGCCAAGTGCAAGTAACTGGCAGCCATCCCCGGGCGCCTGCTCTGGTACCCGCCCCGGACCGCCCCCGACGAATCGCGAGAAACCTGCTCAGTCGCGCGGTGGCGGCGACGGGTAGCCGGGGCGCGCCGGCGGCCCGCCGTCGCCCGGACCGACCCGCGGGATCCCTCGCGGCGGCGTGGGCACCGCGCTCTCCGGCTCCGGCGGGGCCGCGACCGGCGGTCCTTGCGGCGGCACGCGCGGCACGGCCGGCTCGGGTTGCGGGATCCGCACGTCGAAGCGGGGCGGGGCACCGATCGGCGGCACCTCCTGGCGCGCCTGCGCCTCGGCGTCGGCCACCTGACGGGCGATCTCCGGGTCGCTGGTGGTGTCGAACCAGGCCTCGACGGACTCGTCGTCGTCCTCGGGCCGCGACCGCACGTCCTCGGTCGGGCTGGGCTCGAACCGGAACACCCCGTCCTCCCCCGGCGCGCCGAGCATCCGGCTGAAGCCCTCGAGCGCCTTGCCGAAGTCGCTGGGCACGATCCAGACCTTGTTCGCCTCCCCCTGAGCCAGCTGCGGCAGCGTCTGCAGGTACTGGTAGGCCAGCAGCTCCGGCGTCGGCCTGCCCGCCTTGATCGCGGCGAACACCTTCTCGATCGCCTTGGCCTGCCCCTGTGCCTGCAGGTAGCGGGCCGCCCGGTCGCCCTGGGCGCGCAGGATCCGGGACTGGCGGTCGGCCTCGGCGTCGAGGATCGCGGCCTGCTTGGCGCCCTCCGCGGTGAGGATCTGCGACTGCTTCTGTCCCTCGGCGGTGCGGATCGCGGACTCCCGCTGCCCCTCCGCGGTGAGGATCATCGCCCGCTTCTCGCGGTCGGCCTTCATCTGCCGTTCCATCGACTCCTGGATGGACGCCGGCGGGTCGATCGCCTTGATCTCGACGCGCGCCACCTTGATCCCCCAGCGACCGGTGGCGTCGTCCAGCTCACCGCGCAACGCCGAGTTGATCCGTTCCCGGGAGGTGAGCGTCTCCTCCAGCGTCATCCCGCCGACCACGTTGCGCACCGTGGTACTCGTGATCTGCTCGACGCCGTGGATGTAGTCGGCAACCTCGTACACCGCGGACTTCGGGTCGGTGACCTTGAAGTACACGACCGTGTCGATGGCCACCGTCAGGTTGTCCTGGGTGATCACCTGTTGCGGCGGGAAGGACACCACCTGGTCGCGCAGGTCGATCCGCTCCCGGATCCGGTCGACGAACGGCACGAGGAACGACAGGCCCGGTGACAGCGTGGTGCGGTACCGGCCCAACCGCTCGACGATCGCGGCGTTGGCCTGACCGATGATCTGCACCGACCGGACGATCGACAGGACGATCACCGCGATCAGCACGGCGATGACGATCCACGTGGCTTCCATCAGCGGTTCCCTCCACTGGTCCCCCCGGGCGGCGGCCGGAGCCTAGTACCCGCCGATTCACTCGTCGGCGACGACCAGGGCCGTCGCCCCGTCGATCCGCAGCACCCGCACCGTCGACCCCGGTTCGATCTGCTGCACCCCGTCGAAGGGGCGGGCCGACCACAGGTCCCCGGCGAGCTTGACCTGGCCACCCCGCGCGTCCACCCGCTCGACCACCACCGCCTGCCCGCCGACCAGCGCCGCGACGTTCGTCGGGCTGTCGTCGCCCCCGCTGTGCAGCCGGCGGCGCAGGACCGGGCGGACCCCGAACAGCAGCAGCACCGACGTCCCGCCGAAGACGAGCGCGGCCGGCAGCAGGCCGAACCCGAGCGCCGCCGCGACGGCGGCGGCCAGCGCGCCGCCCCCGAGCATCAGCAGGACGAACTCCCCGGAGATCACCTCGGCGGCGATCAGCGCAAGCCCCACGACGAGCCAGACCAGGGCGGCGGTGTCCATGGCGCGCGATCCTGCCAGAGGGCGCCGCGATCAGGACCCGGTCGTCACGAAATCGATCAACCTCTCGACGGCGCTGATCAGCGGGGTCTCCAGGTCCCGGTAGGAGCGCACGGCACCGAGCACCCGGCGGGCCCCGTCGGCGGGCTCGCCCCAGCCCAGGGCCGCGCAGACCCCGGTCTTCCAGTCCGTGCCCCGCGGCACCCGCGGCCAGGCGGGCAGGCCGACCACCGACGGCTTCACCGCCTCCCACACGTCGACGTAGGGGTGGCCGGTCACCAGGACGTCCGGGCCGAGCACCGCGCGCGCCGCGCGGGTCTCCTTCGAGCCCTCGACCAGATGGTCGACGAGGATGCCCAGCCTGCGGTGGGACGCGGGGGCGAACCCGCGCACGGCGGCCGGCAGGTCGTCCATCCCGTGCAGCGGTTCGACGACGACACCCTCGACGCGCAGGTCGTGACCCCAGACCCGCTCGACGAGCTCGGCGTCGTGCAGGCCTTCCACCCAGATCCGCGCGGCGCGGGCGGTGCGCGCGCGCAGGCCCTGCACCCGCACGGAACCGGAGGCGGACCGGGCCGGGCGGCGCGGCACCGCGGCCGGGCGGACGAGCGTGGCCGGCGCGCCGTCCACCAGGAACGCGGCGGGTCGCAGCGGGAACACGCGGCGCCGGCCGTGCCGGTCCTCGAGGGTCACCGCCGCGGTGTCGACGTGCACCACCGCACCACAGAAGCCGCTCGCCGGGTCCTCGGCGACGAGCCCGGCCTCCGCCGCCAGCTCGGGCACGACCCGACGCGGGCCGGCCCGGGTGCCGCCGGCGGTGAAGGCGCCGCGGTAGTCGTGGGCACGGGTCACCGACCGGTTCTACCGCCCACCGCACCGGCACGGCGGCTCCGACACGCCGGGAGCGCCGGTCAGCACGGCCGGCGCCACGCCGGGCGACTCACCCGCACGCGGGCGTGCCGGGCCGACCGGTGCTGGCTAGCCTGGCGCCCGTGCCGTGTCCCTCCGCCACCTTCACCGTGTGGATCTCGGCCTGGCTCGCCGGGACCGCCGCGCCGGACGACGTGCTCGACGCCCTCGCCCCGTGGGGCGAGGCGCACGAGGTCCGGGCCGCCGACGCGGCCACCGCCGCGAGCACCTCGCTGGCCGGGCCGGACGCCCCCGCCGGCGCCATGGCGTTCCTGCTCGCCGCGCTGCGCCGTGCCGCCGGTCGGCGGGACACCGGCGGCCCCGCCCGCCTGGTGTTGCCGGTCCCCGGTGACGTGCGGGGGCTGCCCGGCCCCGGATCGTTCAGCACTCAGGCGCTGCAGGCCGGCGAGGGCGTCCTCGTCGTCGAGGCCGGACTCGGTGTCGTCCCGACCCCGGTGGCGGAGGGCCTGCTGTGGTGGACCGTGCACACCGTCGCCGACCCGGGACCGCCCCCGGAGTTCGTCGCGGTCGGTCAGGCCGAGCGCGACCTCGGTGAGCAGGTCCGGCTGTCGACCTCGATCCTCACCGACCTCGGGGTCGCCCGGCACCGCCCCGGCGTGCGCGAGGAGATCGCGGCCGCGCTGCGGGCGCGGCCGCGGTCGCTGTGGCCCGCCGGGATGCCCACGCCGTCGCTGCGGGTGTTGCAGCGCGCCGACGAGGTGGAGGCGATCCTCGCCGCGGCGTCGGTGGACGAGCCGGGCGGTGCCCTCTCGGCGTCCGCCGCGGCCGCCCGCCGCGAGGCCCTGCGCCCGCTGGAGACCGCCGTGCGGATCGCGCGGCGCGCCGCGGTGGCCGAGGCCGTGCGTGTGCTGGCGGCGAGCCCACTGGTCTGACCCGCATCCGCCGCCCTCGGGAACGTTCGGCGCAAACACGACCGAGGAGCAAGTCAGGGCAGCGGGCACGGTTGTGGTGAGTGCCCGCATGCGTAGATCCTCTGCCGGTGGGTGTCGCCGCCATCACGTTCGGGATCATCTTCCTCGCCGAGGTGGTGGACACCAGCGGGCTGGCGACGCTCGTGCTCAGCACCCGGTTCTCGGCTCGCTGGGTGCTGCTGGGTGTCTTCGCCGGAATGCTCGTGCACGTCGTGGCCGCGATCCTGGCCGGAAGCCTGGTGGCACTGCTCCCCACCCGGCCGCTCGAGGGCCTCCTCGCGGTGACCTTCCTCGTCGGCGCCGTGTGGCTGCTGCGCGAGGACGACGACGACGACGAGCCGGACATCGACGCCACGCCGGACACACCCTGGAGCGTGGTGGCCACGAGCTTCGGTATCACCCTCCTCTCGGAGTTCGCCGACCCGACGCAACTCCTCATCGTCACCCTCGCCGCCCGGTACGACGACCCGCTCACCGTCGGTATCGCCTCCCTGCTCGCGCTGTGGGCCGTGTCCGCGCTCGCGGTCTACGGAGGCAACCGCCTGCAGCGCGTGCTGCCGGTGCGCTGGGTGACCCGAGCGACAGCGGCCATCCTCGTCGTCCTCGCCGTGCTCACCGCGATCGACGCGATCCGCGGCTGAGGGACGAGCAGGGGTGACCTGCGGGCCCGACCCCTCCCGTCACACCTTCTCGATCTCCTTCACCTCGCCGGTGCGCATCTTCTCCCGGTACGACCGCACTTCGCGCTTGACGAACGGCGCGAGCAGGTACAGCCCGATGATGTTGACCAGCGCCAGCAGGAACAGCACGGCGTCGGCGAAGCTCAGCACGCTGCCCAGCGTCAGGACCGAGCCGACGACGATGAAGAACAGGAAGACGGCCTGGTAGATCCGCTCGCTGGTCGTGCTGCGTCCGAACAGGTAGGTCCAGGCCTTCTGGCCGTAGTAGCCCCACGTGAGCATCGTGGAGATGGCGAAGAGGGCGACGGCGAGGGTGAGCACGTACGGGAACCACGGCAGGACGGTCTCGAACGCGTTCGACGTGACCAGGACGCCGTCCGCGGGATCGCCCCCGGCGAACGCCACCGCCTGTGCCTCCCGCCAGAACGGGGTGCCGGCGATGATGATCGCCAGCGCCGTCATCGTGCAGATCACCACGGTGTCGATGAAGGGCTCCAGCAGCGCGACGTAGCCCTCGGTGACCGGGTGCTTCGTCCGCACCGCGGAGTGCGCGATCGGCGCCGAGCCCAGGCCCGCCTCGTTGGAGAACGCGGCCCGCTGGAAGCCCACGATGAGCGCGCCGAGGGTGCCCCCGGCCACGCCCTCGGGGCTGAAGGCACCGCCGAGGATCGCCGCGAAGGCCGCGGGGACCTGGCCGATGTTCACGCCGATGACGACCAGGCAGGCCGCCACGTAGACGATCGCCATCGTCGGCACGAGCCGGCTGGTCACCCGCCCGATCGACTTGATGCCGCCGATGATCACCAGGCCGACGAGCGTGGCCAGCAGGATCCCGAAGATCAGCGCTGCGCCGTCGCCGCCGAGGAAGCCGGTGTCGCCGCCGGTGACGCTGCGCAGCTGGGCGAAGGTCTGGTTGGCCTGGAACATGTTCCCGCCGGCGACGCCGAAGAACAGCAGGAAGACGGCCGCGAGCGCGGCGAGCACCCGGCCCAGGGCCCGGCCGAAGCCGTTCGGCAGCCGCTCCGCGACGCCCTTGCGCAGGTAGTGGATCGACCCGCCGGACACGGTGCCGTCCTCGTGGATCTCCCGGTACCGCACCCCGAGCGTGCACTCGACGAACTTCGTGCACATCCCGAGCAGGCCGGCCACGATCATCCAGAAGGTGGCGCCGGCACCGCCGATCGTCACCGCGACACCGACACCGGCGATGTTGCCCAGCCCGACGGTTCCCGAGACCGCCGACGTCAGCGCCTGGAAGTGCGTGATCTCCCCCGGCTCGTCCTTGCCGGTGTAGCGGCCGCGGACGATCTTCAGTGCCAGCCCGAAGGCGCGGAACTGGACGAACCCGAAGTAGACCGTGAAGATCGCCGCGGCGACGACCAGCCAGGCGACGATCCACGGGAAGGTGACACCGAGGACGGTCACCTCGGCGAAGACGATGTCGGACACGACCCGTGAGATGGGGTCGAAGACGCTGTCGATCGCCTCCTCGATGCCCGACAGGACGTCGGACCGCGCGGCGAGCACGTGCTGGGGGATGTCCGGAGAGGGTCTCGTGGCCCAGGCCCCGGCGGCGTTGGACGACATGGTTCGTCAGTCGAGCACATGCGGTGAGCGGGCGCACATCGCGGGACCGGGTTACGACGAACGGGCTCAGCCCGGCCGTGCCCGCCGGGGCGGGGGCAGGCAGCAGTCGGCGGCGCACGGGGCGCCGTCCACCGTGCACCCCGCCGCGGGCACCCTCCCCAGGGCCCGCGGGGCAGCGCCGGCGGTGTGCTCGGCGAGCAGCTCCACCACCAGGTCGGCGAAGCGCGGATCCGGCCCTGCCGTCGCCGCCCTGGCCAACCGCAGGCCCAGCTCGGCGGCGCGCTCGCCGGCCTCGGTGTCGAGATCCCAGACCACCTCCAGGTGGTCGGCGACGAACCCGACCGGCGACACCACGACCGCGGGCACCCCGGCCGCGTGGACGGTCTCGAGGTGGTCGACGACGTCCGGCTCCAGCCACGGCACCTGCGGCGGCCCCGACCGCGACTGCCAGACGACGTCGTGCTCGTCGACGCCGACCTCGGTGGCGACGAGCCGGGCGGCCTCGGCGACCTGCCGGGAGTACCGGTGGCCCCCCTCGGCGGGGGGGCCGGCCGCCGCGTCGGCGGCGACGGGCACCGAGTGCGCGGTGAACACCAGCCGCGCCCGCCCACGCACGGCGGCGGGCAGCGTCGCGCGCGCCGCGCGGACGGCGTCGGCGTTCGCGGCGACGAAGAGCGGGTGGTCGAAGAAGTGCCGCAGCTTCACCAGGGTCGGCGCGCCGTCGCCGACCGCCGCGCGGGCCCGCGCGATGTCCTCGGCGTACTGCCGGCACGCGGAGTACCCGCCGTAGGCGCTGGTGGCGAACACGGCCGCGCGCCGCACGCCGTCGCGGGCCATCCGCGCGACGGTGTCCTCGACCATCGGGTGCCAGTTGCGGTTGCCGAGATACACGGGCAGCTCGACCCGCCGGCGGATCGCCGCCACCAGCTCCCGGTTGCGCGCGTTGATCGGTGACACCCCGCCGAAGTGGCGGTAGTGCTCCTCCACCGCGTCCAGCCGCGCCGCCGGCACACCGCGGCCGCGCACGACGTTCTCCAGGAACGGGCGCACCTCGTCGGGCCCCTCCGGCCCGCCGAACGACAGCACCAGCAGGGCGTCCACTCAGACGCCGATCGCGTGGAAACCGCCGTCGGCCCAGACCATCGACCCGGTGGTGACCGGCAGCCAGTCCGACAGCAGCGCGCAGACGGTCTTCGCGACCGGGACCGGGTCGTCGACGTCCCAGCCCAGCGGCGCCCGCCCGTCCCAGGCCTCCTCGAACGCCGCGAAACCCGGGATGGACCTCGCCGCCATCGTCCGCACCGGCCCGGCCGCGCACAGGTTGACCCGGATCCCCTTCGGCCCCAGGTCACGGGCCAGGTAGCGGGTGACGGACTCCAGGGTCGCCTTGGCGACGCCCATCCAGTCGTAGGCGGGCCATGCCTGCCGGTTGTCGAAGTCCATCCCGACGATCGAGCTGCCCGGCCCGAGCAGCGGCAGCAGCGCCGTCGAGAGCGACTTGAGCGAGTAGGCGCTCACCTGGATCGTCGTCGCGACGTCCGCCCAGGGGGCGGTGAGGAACGCGCCCTCGCCGAGGCACGACGCCGGCGCGAAGCCGATCGAGTGCAGGACGCCGTCGAGGCCCGGGGGGTCGCCGAGGTGCGGCGACACCCGCTCGACCAGGCTGTCGAGCTGGTCCTGGTCGGACACGTCGAGCTCGACGACGGGAGCGGGCGCGGGCAGCCGCTGCGCGATCCGCTCCACCAGCCGCATCCGCCCGTACCCGGTGAGCACGACCTGCGCGCCCTGCTCCTGGGCGATCTTCGCCGCGTGGAACGCCAGCGAGGCGTCGGTGATCACGCCGGTGATGAGCAGCCGCTTGCCGTCGAGCAGTCCCATACCGGGAGGTTAGTGGCCCATGCCGAGGCCGCCGTCGACCGGGATCACCGCACCGGTGACGTACCCCGCGCCGTCGGAGCCCAGCCAGGTGACGGCCGCGGCGACCTCCTCGGGGCTCGCGTACCGGCCCAGCGGCACCTGGCCGAGGATCTCCGCGCGGCGCGCGTCGGGCAGGGCGCGGGTCATGTCCGTGTCGACGAACCCGGGCGCGACGACGTTCGCGGTGATGCCGCGCGAGCCCAGCTCGCGCGCGATCGAGCGGGCCAGGCCGACCAGACCCGCCTTGGACGCCGCGTAGTTGACCTGTCCGGCCGAGCCGAGCAGCCCGACGACCGACGAGACGAACACCATCCGGCCCGCGCGCGCCTTGAGCATGCCGCGCGTGGCCCGCTTCGCCACCCGGTAGGCCGCGGTGAGGTTCGCGTCGACGACCCGGGTGAACTGGTCCTCGCTCATCCGCATCAGCAGCGTGTCGTCGGTGATGCCCGCGTTGGAGACGAGCACCTGCACCGGCCCGTGCCGCTGCTCGACCTGGGCGAACGCCGCGTCGACGGCCGCCGCGTCGGTGACGTCGCAGCGCACCGGGAGCAGCCCGTCGGGCAGCCCGTCGGCACCGGAGCGGTGCGTCACCGCCACCTGGTCGCCCTGGCCGGCGAATGCCGAGGCGATCGCCAGGCCGATGCCGCGGTTGCCTCCGGTCACGAGCACGCTGCGTCCCACCGGGGCAGCCTATGGGGCACTACGGGAAGCGGCGTCCCAGGGCCAGACCGGACCCGACGCCGAGGACGAGCAGCATCGCCCCGCCGGCGAGCCACGGCCTGCTGGCGTCCACCCGCCGGACCTCGTAACCGATCTGCTCGCCGAGCTCGGCGTAGACCCCGCGCAGCTCCTCCTCCGTCGCCGCGGTGAAGAACTGCCCCCCGGAGAGCTCCGCGATCTGGCGCAGCGACGCGTCGTCGACGGCGACCGAGGTGGACTCGCCCTCGATCTCGATCGTGCCGTACTCCGTGCCGAAGGAGATGGTCGAGACGGGGATGCCCTGCTCCGCGGCCGTCCGCGCCGCGGTGAACGACCCGCGGGGCTCGTTCTCCCCGTCCGGCCCGGGCACCGTCTGCTTGCCGTCGCTCATCAGCACGACCCGGGCCGGCGGCGGGCCCTCGGCGTCGACGCCCGCGACGCCCTGGGAGAAGGTCTGGATCGACTGCATCGCCGCGAAGATCGCCTCGCCGGTGGCCGTGGACTCCGAGAGGCGCAGCCCGTCCACGGCGCGCTTGACCGGGTCGCGGTCGACGGTCGGCGAGACCAGCACCGCGGCCGTCCCCGCGAAGGACACCAGCCCCAGGTTCACCCCGGGGGTGAGCTGGTCGGCGAAGGCCTTCGCCGCCGCCTGGGCGGCCGCGAGCCGGCTGGGCACGACGTCGTCGGCCTGCATCGACAGCGACACGTCGATCACCAGGACGACCGTGGCGCGGTTGCGCGGCACCTTCGCCTCCGCCGTCGGCCCGGCGAGCGCCACCCCGAGCAGCGCGAGCGCGCACAGCAGGGCGGCCGCGGGCACGTGCCGGTACCAGCCGGGCCGGTGCGGCGCCACCCGCTCGAGCAGCGCGAGGTTGGTGAACCGGACGGTGTCCCGGCGGCGCCGGCGCAGCAGCAGGAGGTACCCGGCCGCGAGCCCGGCGACCACGAGCAGGAGCAGCAGCCACCAGGGCTGGGCGAACACCTCCGTCACCGGCCGCCGCCGGACCAGGCGCGCTTGCGGGCGAGGGTGAACCGGACGATGTCGGCGATCCAGTCCGAGTCGGTGCGCAGGGTCAGGTGCCCGGCCCCGCAGCGGCGCAGCGCCGTGGCCACCCGGTCCCGGTGCTCCGCCGCGGCCGCCGCGAACTCCCGGCGCAGCAGCGGGGTGGTGCGCACCTCGCGCTGGCGGCCGGTCTCGGGATCGGCGAGCACGACGGTGCCGACGTCGGGCAGCTCCAGCTCCAGCGGGTCGACGACCTCCACCGCCAGCAGGTCGTGGCGCTGCGACAGCGCCCGCAGGGAGCGTTCCCAGTCGGGCTCGCCGAGGAAATCCGAGATGACCACGGCCAGCCCGCGCCTCCGTGGCGGGCGGCGCAGCTGCTCGATGGCGGCGGTGAGGTCCCCGCGCACGCCCTCGGGCGCGCGGGGCAGCCCGGCGACCCGGTGCAGCAGGTTGCGCGCGTGCGCCAGCCCGCCCCGGGCCGGGATGCGCACCGTGCGCTCGCCCGTCGCGACGAGGGTGCCGATCCGGTTGCCCCCGCCGCGGGTCAGGTGGACCACCGCCGCGAGCGCCGCCACCGCGAGGTCGCGCTTCTCGCACGCCGCCGTGCCGACGTCGAGGCTCGGCGACAGGTCGAGCACCACCCAGGTCTCGAGCTCGCGGTCGGCCACCGTCTCGCGAACGTGCGGTTCGGTGGTGCGCGCCGTGACCGCCCAGTCCATCCGGCGCACGTCGTCACCGGGTTGGTACGCGCGCGCGTCGCCCGGCTCGCTGCCCGGGCCGGGGACCAAGCCCAGGTGGTTGCCCTGGAGCAGGCCGTCGAGACGGCCGCGGACCGACAGCTCGAGCGCGCGCAAGGTCGCCTCCAGCCGCCCGTCCCGCAGTGACGGCGGGGCGGTGGCGGGCCGGGAACCGACCGGCGGGCTCACGCCGGCGCACCCGCCGGGGTGTAGTGCGTGGCGGACGGCTGCTGGGGCCGCGCGCTCACCTGCGGAAGCGGGACGGTGCCCACCACCCGGGAGATGATGTGGTCCACCGGCACCTCGTCGGCCACCGCGTCGTAGGAGAGCACCAGACGGTGACGCAGGACGTCCGGGGCGACGTCGAGCACGTCCTGCGGCAGCACGTAGTCGCGCGCGCGGACCAGGGCCAGCGCCCGCGCGGCGGCCACGATGCCCAGCGTCGCGCGCGGCGAGGCGCCGTAGGACACCCAGCCGGCGACGTCGGCGAGGCCGTGGTCGGCCGGCGTGCGCGTGGCCACCACCAGCCGCACCACGTAATCCACCAGCGCGTGGTGCACGAACACCCCGGACGCGACGCGCTGCAGGCGGACGAGCTCGGCGGGGTCGATCACCTGCTGGGCGACCGGGGGCTCCGCGCCCATCCGGTAGACGATCTCCCGCTCCTCCTCAACGCCGGGGTACTCCACGACGATCTTGAACAGAAAGCGGTCGCGCTGCGCCTCCGGCAGCGGGTAGACGCCCTCGTTCTCGATCGGGTTCTGGGTGGCGAGGACCAGGAACGGGTCGGGCATCGGGAACGTCCGCCCGCCGATCGACAGGTGCCGCTCGGCCATCACCTCGAGCAGTGCGGACTGCACCTTCGCCGGTGCCCGGTTGATCTCGTCGGCCAGCACGAAGTTGGCCACCACGGGGCCCAGCTCGACGTCGAACTCCTCGCGGGCCTGGCGGTAGATCCGGGTGCCGAGGATGTCGGCGGGCACCAGGTCGGGGGTGAACTGCAGGCGCGCGAACGTGCCGCCGACGACCTTCGCGACGGTCTCCACCGCGAGCGTCTTCGCCACCCCGGGCACGCCCTCGAGCAGCAGGTGCCCGCGGGCGAGCAGCCCCACGAGCATCCGCTCGACAAGCCGGTCCTGACCGACGATCACCCGCTTGATCTCGAAGACGACCCGCTCGAGCCGTTCCCCCTCGCGGGCCGGGCTGGGCACGGGCGCAGGCGTACCGGTCACGCCGCCATTGCACCGCACGCGTCGTGAGACCGCGGTGAGTCCCCCTACAGCACGCGGGTGGCCTCCGGGACGAGGTTCGTCCGGCGCAGCGGCACCACGCGCACGTTCGCCCCGGTGTAGGGCGCCTCGACCATCCGGCCCTCGCCGATGTAGAGCGCGACGTGGTGGATCGGGGCCGACCCGCGGCGGTAGAAGACCATGTCACCGGGGCGCAGGTCGGAGATCGGCACCTTACGGCCGGCATGGAACTGGTTGCGGCTCACCCGCGGCAGCGCGACGCCGACGCCGTTGAAGGCGTAGAGCATCAGCCCGGAGCAGTCGAAGCCGACCCGGTCCAGCGGGGAGCCGAAGGCGTCGGGGATCCCGGTGCTCGGCCCGCGGCCGTTGCCACCGCCCCACACGTACTGCACGCCGAGCTGCGACAGCGCCCGGTCGATCACCCGTCGCACCGCCTCGCTGCCGGCGACGCCCGCGGCGAGGTCGGGCCCGGCCAGCCGAGCGGCGGCCGCCTCCCGGTCGGCGCGCTCGCGCGCGGCGCGCTCCTCGTCGAGGCGGCGCTCCCACTCCTCGAACCGCTCGCGCTGGTCGCGCAGCCCGGCGTCGGCGGCGCGGGCCTCGTCGAGCAGCCGCAGCACCTCGGCCCGCTCGGCGTCGACGGCCGCGATCAGCTCGGCGTGCGTGCGGGCCGCGGCGTCCGCGTCGGCGAAGGCCGCGTCGGCGGCGGTGCGCGCCGAGACCGCCGCGGCAGCGCGCTCGCGGGCCTCGTCGAGGGCCGCGCGCGCCGCCGCGTCCGCGTTGGCCTTCTCGACCCGCGCCCGCTCCAGGGCGTCCTGCGCGGCGAGCTGCTCGCGCACGATCGCATCGCCGTAGACCGCCCGGGCGACGAGGTCCTCGGGGGTGTCGGCGGTGGACAGCAGGCCGAGCGGTCCGGCGTCGATGCCCTGCAGGTAGGTGGCGGTGAGGAACGCGTCCAGCCGTTCCCGCGCCTGGTCGATCGCGACGGAGGCGGCCTCGGTGGCGACCCGCGCGGCGCCGGCGCGCTCCTGCGCCGCGGCGGCCGCGGCCTCGGCGGCCTCGAGCTCGACCAGGGCGGCCGCTGCGCCCTCCCGGCGCTGGGCGAGCTCGATCTGCAGGTCCTCGGTGCGACCGTCGAGCTCGGCCAGGCGGGCGCTGAGCCGGGCCACCTCGTCGGCCCGCCCGCCCACCTGCGCGCGGCTGCGGTCGAGCTCCTCGTCGCTGGGATTGGGCGGCGGGGTCGGCGTCTGGGCGGACGCCGTCGCGGGGACCGCCAGGAGCGCCACGAGCAGGACGAGGACGCCGATGCGCCGACAGCGCTGCACCATCCGCCGAGGCTGTCACAACAGAAGCAGCGGTCCCGCCGGACACACCGGCCCCAGCCCTGGCTTCACCACATGCGGTGGCCCCCGGTTCGCCGCCTTAACAGGACAAGCGTACTGTTAAGACCGACGGGGTTGCGCTGCCCGGAGGCATACCGTGCGCGAGACTCCGGGTAACCGAACAGCGCACGCGCCCCACCACGGCCGGGAGGACACCATCGTGACCAGCACCGACAGCTTCGGAGCGAGAGGGACGATCGAGGCCGGCGGGGCCGAGCACGAGATCTTCCGGCTGGCCGCCGTCGAGGGGGCGGACCGACTGCCGTTCAGTCTCAAGATCCTGCTGGAGAACCTGCTGCGCACCGAGGACGGCGCGAACGTCACCGCCGACCACGTGCGCGCGCTGGCGGGCTGGGACCCGTCCGCGGAGCCGGACACCGAGATCCAGTTCACCCCGGCGCGGGTGATCATGCAGGACTTCACCGGGGTCCCGTGCATCGTCGACCTCGCGACGATGCGCGAGGCCGTCACCGAGCTCGGCGGCGACCCGACGAAGGTCAACCCGCTCGCCCCCGCCGAGCTGGTGATCGACCACTCGGTGATCATCGACGTCTTCGGCCGGCCCGACGCGTTCGAGCGCAACGTCGACTTCGAGTACCAGCGCAACCGGGAGCGCTACCAGTTCCTGCGCTGGGGCCAGGGCGCGTTCAGCGAGTTCAAGGTCGTCCCCCCGGGCACCGGGATCGTGCACCAGGTGAACATCGAGCACCTGGCCCGGGTCGTGATGACCCGCGACGGGCAGGCCTACCCGGACACGCTGGTGGGCACCGACTCGCACACCACGATGGTGAACGGCCTGGGCGTGCTCGGCTGGGGCGTGGGCGGGATCGAGGCCGAGGCGGCGATGCTCGGCCAGCCCGTCTCGATGCTCATCCCGCGCGTCGTCGGGTTCAAGCTGACCGGCGAGATCCCGGCCGGCGCCACCGCCACCGACGTCGTGCTGACGATCACCGAGATGATGCGCCGGCACGGCGTCGTCGGCAAGTTCGTCGAGTTCTACGGCGAGGGCGTCGGCGCGGTGCCGCTGGCCAACCGGGCCACGATCGGGAACATGAGCCCGGAGTTCGGCTCCACCGTCGCGATCTTCCCCGTCGACGACGAGACGCTGCGCTACCTCAGGCTGACCGGCCGCCCGGCCGAGCAGGTCGAGCTGATCGAGGCCTACGCCCGGGAGCAGGGTCTCTGGCACGACCCCGCGCGCGAGCCCGTCTACTCGGAGACGCTGGAGCTGGACCTGTCGACGGTCGTGCCGTCGATCGCCGGACCCAAGCGCCCGCAGGACCGCGTCCCGCTGGCGAGGGCGAAGGAGGCGTTCCGCTCCTCGCTGGCCGACTACGTGCGCGACGACGAGACCGGCGGCGAGGACCGCCGGTCCGGGGTGCCCGCCCAGCGGCGCCCGTACGGGGTGCGGTCGGAGGTCGACGAGGCGAGCTCCGAGTCGTTCCCGGCGAGCGACCCGCCCGCGGTCGGCGAGGGCAACGGCAGCGAGGGCGCCCCCCGCGAGCCGATCTCGGCGGCCGCCGGCGCGCAGGGCCGCCCGAGCAACCCGACGACGGTCCGCCTCGCCGAGGGCGGGGAGTTCGAGATCGACCACGGCGCCGTCGTGATCGCCTCGATCACCTCCTGCACCAACACCTCCAACCCCTCGGTGATGCTCGGCGCCGCGCTGCTCGCCAAGAACGCCGTGGACCGCGGGCTCGCCGTCAAGCCCTGGGTCAAGACGTCGATGGCGCCCGGCTCGCAGGTCGTCACCGGCTACTACGAGAAGGCGGGTCTGTGGCCCTACCTGGAGAAGCTGGGCTACCACCTGGTGGGATACGGCTGCACCACGTGCATCGGCAACTCCGGCCCGCTGGCCGAGGAGATCTCGGCGACGGTCAACGAGGCCGACCTCGCCGTCGTCTCGGTGCTGTCGGGCAACCGGAACTTCGAGGGCCGGATCAACCCCGACGTCAAGATGAACTACCTGGCCTCGCCGCCGCTGTGCATCGCCTACGCGCTCGCGGGCACGATGGACTTCGACTTCGAGACCCAGCCGCTCGGGCAGGACCCGCACGGCGAGGACGTCTACCTGCGTGACATCTGGCCCACCCCGCAGGACATCCAGAAGACGATCGACGAGTCGATCAGCCAGGAGATGTTCATCCGGGACTACGCCGACGTGTTCGCCGGCGACGACCGGTGGCGCTCGCTGCCGACACCCGAGGGCGAGACGTTCGCGTGGGACCCGGGGTCCACCTACGTGCGCAAGCCGCCGTACTTCGACGGGATGGCGCCCGAGCCGGAGCCGGTCGCCGACATCAGCGGCGCGCGCGTGCTGGCGCTGCTCGGCGACTCCGTCACCACCGACCACATCTCCCCCGCGGGCTCGATCAAGGCCGACACGCCCGCAGGCCGGTACCTGGTGGAGCACGGCGTCGACCGGAAGGACTTCAACTCCTACGGGTCCCGGCGCGGAAACCACGAGGTGATGATCCGCGGCACGTTCGCCAACATCCGGATGCGGAACCTGCTGCTGGAGGACGTCAGCGGCGGCTACACCCGCGACTTCACCGCCGGCGGCGAGCAGGCCTTCATCTACGACGCGGCCCAGCACTACGCCGAGCACGGCATCCCGCTGGTGGTGCTGGGCGGCAAGGAGTACGGCTCGGGCTCCTCGCGGGACTGGGCGGCCAAGGGCACCGCGCTGCTCGGGGTGAAGGCGGTGATCGTCGAGTCGTACGAGCGCATCCACCGCTCGAACCTGATCGGGATGGGCGTGCTGCCCCTGCAGTTCCCGGCCGGCGATTCGGCGGCCTCGCTGGGCCTGGACGGCACCGAGACCTTCGACATCAGCGGGGTCACGGCGATGAACGACGGGCCCGTCCCGCGCACGGTGCACGTCACGGCGACGAAGGAGGACGGCGGCACCGTCGAGTTCGACGCCACCGTGCGCATCGACACGCCCGGCGAGGCCGCGTACTACCGCAACGGCGGGATCCTGCAGTACGTGCTACGGGAGATGTTGCGCAGCTGACCTCGTGACCACGCCCGCCGGAGCGTTCTGGATGGTCGTCCTGCTCGCCGGCCTCGTCGTGGCGGTCGGCGCGCTCGTGCAGGGCGCCGTCGGGTTCGGGATGGCGATCGTCGCCGTCCCATTCCTCGCGCTCCTGGCGCCCGAACTGGTACCCGTGCCGCAGCTGATGCTCGGCATGGCGCACGCGATGCTGGCGCTGTACCGCGAGCGCGACGACGTCGACTGGTCCGGGGTCGGCTGGGCCCTGCTCGGCCGGCTGCCCGGGGCGGCGGTGGGCGCCTACGCCGTGGCGGTGCTGCCGACGCGGCCGTTCCTCGCGCTCGTCGCGGTGACGGTGCTGGTCGCCGCGGCGCTGTCGGTGGTCCGCTGGCGGCCGCGCCCGACCCCGGGCGCGCTGCTCGTCGCCGGCGCGGTGAGCGGGGTGGGGGGCACGGCCTCGGCGATCGCCGGTCCCCCGGTCGCGCTGCTGTACCAGGGCTGCGCCGGGCCCCGGGTCCGGGCGACGATGGCCGCCTACTTCAGCGCGGGCGCCGTGCTGTCGCTCGGCGCGCTGGCGCTGGCGGGCGAGGTCGGCGCCGGTTCGGTGGTGGCGGCGCTGTGGCTCGCCCCGTTCATGGTCGCGGGGTTCCTGCTCTCCGGCCCGGCTCGGGCGGTGCTGGACCGCGGGTGGACCCGCCCGGCCGTCGTCGCGATCTCCGCCGCGGCCGCGCTGGCCCTGCTGGCCCGCGCCGCGGCCGGCTGACCGGTTACCCGACTCGCGTCGTTCCACCCTCAGCGGGCCGTACCCAGGGTCAACGCGAACCGCTCGTCCGGGTCGGTCCAGACGTGCACGACCCGGAACCCGGCATCCACCAGCATCCGGCGCACGCCGTCGGGGCGGAACTTCGCCGAGACCTCCGTGCGCATCTCCTCGGCCGCGGCGAACTCGACGGTCAACCCCAGCTCCGCGACGTGCACCGTCATCGCCCGCTCGGCGCGCAGCCGCATCTCGATCCACTCGTGCTCCGGGTCCCACAGCGCCACGTGGGCGAACGACCGGACGTCGAAGTCCGCGCCCAGCTCCCGGTTGAGCACGTGCAGCACGTTGCGGTTGAACTCCGCGGTGACGCCGGCGGCGTCGTCGTAGGCCGGGACGAGCACCGCGGGGTCGATCACCAGCCCGGTGCCGAGCAGCAGCTGCTCATCCGGCTCGAGCACCGACCGCACGTGCGCGAGGAAGCGGGCCCGCTCGTCGGGCAGCAGGTTGCCGATCGTGCCGCCGAGGAAGGCGATCATTCGGCGGCCGCCCCGGGGCAGCCGGCCGAGGTCGCTGGTGAAGTCCCCGACCACCCCGTGCAGCTCCAGCCCCGGGTAGTCCACGGCGAGGGCCTCCATCGCCCCCCGCAGCGCGGCCCCGCTCACGTCCTGCGGCACGTAGCGGCGCAGGGTGCCCGCGCGACGGAACGCCTCGAGCAGCAGCCTGGTCTTCTCCGACGAGCCCGACCCCAGCTCCACCAGGGTGTCCGCTCCCGACGCCGCGGCGATCTCGTCGACACTGCGCTGCAGCAGTGCGCGCTCCGTGCGCGTCGGGTAGTACTCCGGCAACTCGGTGATCTTCTCGAACAACGCGCTGCCGCGCGCGTCGTAGAACCACTTCGGCGGCAGGGTCTTCGGCCGGGCGGTCAGCCCGGCGAGGGCGTCGGCGCGCAGTGCCCGGCCGGCGTCGGCGTCGGTGAGATGGACGTCCAGGATCGTCACAGGGGTCTCCTCGAGAGATGGCCGGGGCGGGCCGCCAGCAGATGCCGGTCGGGCACCTCGGTCCAGCCGGGGAGCGGGTCGGTCGGCTCGGACGCGACGACGACCGCGTCGGGCAGGGCCCGGACGGACAGCGCGTGGTCCCATGCGGTCGCCCAGATCCCGGTGCCGTCGGTGAGCAGCAGGTTCAGCCGCGAGCCCGGCGCCGCGGCGGCCACCGACGTGACGACGCCGGCCAGCGCCTCCCCCGGCTCGTCACCCGCCCGCAGGCGGTGCCGGACCAGCGCCCACAACACCGCGGCGTCGGTGGGTGCGTCCAGCGTCATCAGGTCGGTGACCGGCAACGTCGCCGCCGGCCCGGCGAGGGAGCCGGGCCAGCCGCGCACGAGACCGTTGTGGCTGAAGGCGAAGGCGCCGTCGACGAACGGCGCCGCGGCGCCGACCGTCACCGGCATCCCGACCGTCGCCGAGCGCACGGCGGCCAGCACCGCGGGGGCGGCGGTGGTGCCGGCGAGCGCGGCGAACCCGCTGTCGGTCCAGATCGGCCGCTCCGACCGGTACCGCACCGGCTGGACGGCCCCGGCGCGGTACCAGGCGGCGCCGAACCCGTCGGCGTTGACGGTGCCGCCCCCGCGCATGTCGGCGGGCGCCCAGGACTGGTGCAGCAGCGAGTGCGGCGGGTCGAGCAGCAGCGCCGCCAGCGTCACGGGCGGTCCGAGATAGGCCAGGTGCCGGCACACGCCCCTACGACCGGTCCGCGAGGTCGTCCGCGGTGGCGTCGCGGGCGCAGCGGAACCCGGCGAAGATCTGCCGCCGGGTCGGGTGGTCCCAGTTGCGGAAGGTCCCGCGGACGGCTGCCGCGTCCGAGCCGAAGGACCCGCCCCGCAGCACCGCGTAGTCGCCCCCGAAGAAGACCTGCGAGTACTCGGGATAGGGGAACATCCGGTAGCCGGGGTACGGGTGCCAGCCGGAGTCGCACCACTCCCAGACGTCGCCGATCAGCTGGTGCACACCCAGCGGCGAGGCGCCGTCCGGGTACGCGCCGACCGGCGCGGGCCGCAGGTGCCGCTGACCGAGGTTCGCGTTCCCGGGACCCGGGTCCTCGTCGCCCCAGGGGTAGCGGCGCGAGCGGCCGGTGTCGGGGTCGAACCGGGCGACCTTCTCCCACTCGGCCTCGGTGGGCAGGCGCTTGCCCGCCCACCGGGCGTAGGCCTGCGCCTCGAAGAAGCAGACGTGCACCACGGGCTCGTCGGCCGGCACCGGCTCGACCACGCCGAACCGCCGTCGCCACCAGGCGCCCCCGCCGTCGCGCTGCCAGAACTGGGGGGCGACCAGGCCCGCCTGCACCCGGTGTGCCCGGCCCCGCTCGCTCCACCAGCGCGGGTCGTCGTACCCGCCGGCGTCGACGAACGCCGCGTACTGCCCGTTGGTGACGGGTGCGGCGTCGATGCGGAACGCGGGCAGGTCGACGGTGTGCGCGGGACGCTCGTTGTCCAGGGCCCACGGCTCGACGTCGGTGCCCATCGTGAACGGCCCCGCCGGCACCAGCACCTCCGCGACCGGGGGCGGCGCGGTGGACCGGGGCGGGTCCGGCGCGTGCAGCACCGGGGCCCCCGCGCGCAACTGATGAGTGGCGAGCATGGTCTCGTCGTGCTGCTGCTCGTGCTGCACGATCATGCCGAACGCGAACCCGTGCTCGAGCAGCGGCCGCCCGGTCAGCGGCACCCGGCCCAGCGCGTCGAGGGCCTTGTCGCGGACCTCGGCCACGTAGCGGCGGGTCTCGGCCGGCGTGAGCAGCGGCAGCTCCACCCGGCTCGCCCGCGAGTGCCGGAACGCGTCGTAGAGCCCGTCGATCTCGGGCCGCAGCGGTTCGCGGCCGCCGACGTCGCGCACCAGCCACAGCTCCTCCTGGCTGCCGACGTGCGCGAGGTCCCACACGAGCGGGGACATCAGCGGCGAGTGCTGGGCGACCAGGTCCGCCTCGTCGACGGCGTCGGTGAGGCGCGTGCTGCGCTCGCGGGCCACGGTGAGCAGGCCCGCCAGCCGGTCACGCAGCTCCTCGGTGCCCTCGGTCCCGGTGACGGTCACCGTCGGTCTCCATCCATGTCCGGCTCGTCGGCCGGGCAGCGTCCGGCCAGCACCTGGCGCTCGGTCATCTCGATCAGGTCGGCCGCCAGCCATGCCGGCGGGTCCAGGGCCGGCAGCGCGGCGCAGGCCAGTTCGAACACCAGCGCGGCGGCCCGCGCGACGACGCGGTCGGCGAGCCCGTACCGGGCGGCGGACATCCAGCGTCCCGCGGCGGGCTCGCACGCCGCCACCGCCTGCTCGGTGCGCACCGGGTCGGCCAGCAGCGACAGCAGCACCGCCACCGGCAGCGCCCACCGGCGGCCGGGCTGCGCGTCGACGTAGCGGATCTCCAGGTGCCCTCGCGGGCGGACCGGCGGGAAGACGGTGGACATGTGGTAGTCGAGGTCCGCGGTGGTGGGTGCGGCGGGCAGCGCACCGGCGACCCAGTCGGCGAACGTGATCCGGGCCGGGACGTCCCAGGCGCCATCGCGGCGCACGCACAGCAGCGGGGTGGCCAGCACCCGGCGGGCCCACTCCCCGGCCGGGTCACCGCCGGTCGACGGCGGGGGTGCGGTCCGCTCGGGATCGAGGGTGAGCCAGCAGCCCATGCGCGAGGACTTCCACCCGGTGCGCCGCCCGTGCAGCAGCGGCGAGTTCGCGAACGCCCCGACCAGGACCGGCCCGACGGCGTGCAGGGCCTGCCAGCGGCGGGTGATCTCGTCGCCCTGCCCCGCGTCGACGCAGATCTGCACGGCCGCGGTGGAGCACATGCCGCTGCGCCCGTGCGGGCCGATGCGGTCGAACGAGCGCTCCATCGCCTGGTAGCGCGGCAGGTCGAGGACCCGGGTGGGCGGCCGGAGCGGGTCGGCGGCGCGGGGCTGGGCGACGAGGCCGTGCTCGCCGAGCAGGCCGTGCAGGTGGTCGGCGTCGCGCTGGGCGGTACTCACCAGCGACGTCAGCCCCACGAGCGGGGGGCTGGCCAGCTCCACCTGCCCGCCGGGTTCGACGGTGACGGTGGAGCCTCCGGGAAGGGGCAGTGCGGGGGAGGCGGGATCGATCGTGGCCGGCGCGTGCGGGCCGAGGGCGGCGACGAGGGCGGCGATCGGGACGGGGTCCGCCGGAGCCGCGCGGTGGTGCAGCAGCCACTCCAGCTCGACGCCGACGAGCGTCGGGGGGCCGTGCTTGAAGCAGACCGAGGCGACGTAGGCCTCCGCCTCCGCCCGGGTGCGCAGCACCGCGGGCACGGGCCCCGCCGGCTCCACGGCCACCCGGTGGCACCCCACATCCGGCACGTACCCCGAGTCACGCACCCGGGCGACGGTACCCGGGCGCCCCGACATCCGCACCGGCGATCATCGGAGTTCCCGGTCCGTCGCTCCTCCCAAGCCGTACGTTCGTCCGGTTCACGGCTATCCTCGCCCGGTGCCCCGGGTCAGCACCGACCAGCTCGCCGCCCGCCGGCAGGAGATCCTCGACGGGGCACGGCGCTGCTTCGCCCGGCACGGCTACGAGGGCGCGACGGTGCGCAGGCTGGAGGAGACCACCGGGCTGTCCCGGGGCGCGATCTTCCATCACTACCGGGACAAGGACGCCCTGTTCCTGGCCGTCGCCGAGCAGGACGCCCGCCGGATGGCCGACGTCGTGGCGGCGGACGGGCTGGTCCAGGTGATGCGTGAGCTCGTCACCGATCCCGGGGGGCGGGCGGCCGGGTGGACCGGCACCTATCTGGAGGCGGTCCGCCGCGGGCGCACCGACCCGGCGTTCCGCGCCCGCTGGCGGGAGCACTCCGCGGCGCTCTCCCGCGCCACCCGCGAGCGACTGCACCGGCACGCCGCCGCCGGCCTGGTCCGCGACGACCTGTCGGTGCCGGTGCTCGCCCGCTACCTGGAGCTGGTGCTCGAGGGCCTGGTCTCCGCGCTCGCCGGCGGGCTCCCGGTCGAGGACCTGCCCGCGGTGCTGGACCTGGTGGAGACCTCGGTGCGGCCGCCCCCGCCGTGAGCGGGCGGCCGGGCCCCGGCCCCGCTCAGGACGCCCGCAGGGTCAGGTCTTCGGCGTACTGGGTGCGGTACAGCGCCGCGTAGCGGCCGTCGCGAGCGAGCAGCTCCTCGTGCCGGCCGCGCTCCACGATCCGCCCGTCCTCCACCACGGCGATCTGGTCGGCGGCCCGGATCGTGGAGAGCCGGTGGGCGATGACGATGGCGGTGCGCCCGGCGAGCGCCTCGGCGAGCGCCGCCTGCACGGCCGACTCCGACTCGGAGTCCAGGTGCGCGGTCGCCTCGTCGAGGATCACCACGCGGGGCCTGGCGAGCAGCAGCCGCGCGATGGTCAGGCGCTGGCGCTCCCCGCCGGAGAGCCGGTAGCCGCGCTCGCCCACCACGGTGTCGAGCCCGTCCGGCAGCGCGTCGAGCAGGTCACCGAGCCGCGCCCGGCGCAGCGCCTCCGCCAGCTCGGCGTCGGTGGCCGCGGGTGCCGCATAGCGCAGGTTCGCCCGGATCGTGTCGTGGAACAGGTGCCCGTCCTGCGTGACGACGCCGACGGCGCCGCGCAGCGACGCGAACCGCGCGTCGCGGACGTCCACGCCGCCGATCTCGACCGTGCCCGCGTCCACGTCGTGCAGCCGCGGGACGAGCGAGGCCAGCGTCGACTTGCCCGCCCCGGACGGGCCGACCAGCGCGAGCAGCTCGCCCGGCCGGACCTCGAGGTCCACCCCGTGCAGCACCTCCGCACCCGGCCGCGAGTCGAGGACGGCCACGTCCTCCAGCGACGCCAGTGACACCTTCTCCGCACCCGGGTAGCCGAACCGCACGCCGGACAGGCGCACCGCGAGCGGGCCGTCGGGCAGGTCACGCGCGCCGGGCCGCTCGGTGATCATCGGTTCCAGGTCGAGCACCTCGAAGACCCGCTCGAACGACACCAGCGCGGACATGACGTCGACGCGCGCATTGGCCAGCGCCGTCATCGGGGTGTAGAGCCGGGAGAGCAGCAGCGCGAGGGTGACGACCGTGCCCGGCTCGATCCGCCCGGTCACGGCGAGGTACCCGCCGAGGCCGTACACCAGCGCCTGGGCGAGCGCGGAGACCAGCGACAGCGCGGTGACGAACACCCGGGAGACCATCGCGGTGCGGACGCCGATGTCGCGGATCCGCACGGCACGGGCGCCGAACTCGTCGGCCTCCTCCTGCGGGCGGCCGAACAGCTTCACGAGCGTGGCCCCGGGGGCGGAGAACCGCTCGGTCATCTGGCTGCCCATGCCCGCGTTGAGCTCGGCCGCCTCGCGGCGCAGGTCGGCGATACGGCGGCCCATGCGGCGGGCAGGGAGCACGAAGACGGGGAGCAGCAGCAGGGCCAGCAGCGTCACCTGCCAGGCGAGAGTGATCATGACGGCGAGCGCCAGGACCAGCTGAATGACGTTGGACAGCACCGCCGCCAGGGTGGTCGTGATGGCCGACTGGGCGCCGATGACGTCGTTGTTGAGCCGGCTCACGAGCGCGCCGGTGCGGGTGCGGGTGAAGAACGCGACGGGCATCCGCTGCACGTGCTCGAACACCGCGCGGCGCAGGTCGACGATCAGGCCCTCGCCGATGCGCGCGGAGAACCAGCGGGAGACCAGGCCGATGCAGGCCTCGAGGACCGCCAGGCCGGCGATCACGGCGGCGAGGGTGACGACGGTCGTCGCCGCGGCGGCGACGGAGCCACCGCCGGCACCGGCGACGACCGCGTTGACCACCTGCCCGGCCAGCACGGGCGTGGCCACCCCGGTGACCGCCGAGGCGACGGTGAGCAGCAGGAACGCGGTGAGCCAGCCGCGATAGGGCCGGGTGAAGCCCCAGATGCGGGGGATGGTGCCCTTCTTCAGCGAACGCGGGACGTCCGCCCCCTTCGCGACGCCTCGCATGATCGATCCGGGTCGCTCCATGCGCAACCCCCTTCCATTACACCGTTACATTCCCCGTGCAACGCCGGAAGGGGAAGGAATAGTCCGCGTCAGCCGCGGCCGTCGGCGAACGCGCGCAGCCGCTCCAGCTGGGCGGCCCGCTCCGCCGCGAGCGCGGCGACCGGGTCGCGACCGTCGGCGACGCCGGCCAGCAGGGCCAGCGTCGCGGCGGCCGCGCCTGCGGGTGCGCGCACGAGCGCGTCCGCCAGCTCGTCGACGACGGGGTCGAGCTCGGCCCGCGGCACCGACCGCAGCGCCAGCCCGCGCGCCACGGCCTCCTCGGCCCCGACGCGGCGACCCGTCAGGCAGATCTCCACCGCCCGGGCGTAGCCGACGGCGTGCACCAGCGGGTGCGTCCCGCCCAGGTCCGGCACGATGCCCAGGGACGGCTCGGCCATGCAGAACTGCACGTCGTCGGCCACCACCCGCAGGTCGCAGGCCAGCGCCAGCTGGAAGCCGCCGCCGATGGCGTGGCCCTGCACCGCCGCGACGGTCACCCGGGCGGGATCGCGCAGCCACGCGAACCCGGCCTGGAAGCCGGCGATCACGGCGTCGGCACGTGCCGGCGACTCCCGGGCGAGCCGGACGAGCCCGGCGATCCCGGGCTGCCCGTCCACGTCCTCGTCGGTGAACGCCCGCCGGTCCAACCCCGCGGAGAACGCCCGACCCTCACCCCGGACGACGACGACGCGCACGCTCGCCGGCAGGTCGGCCCCGATCTCGCGCAGCGCGTGCCACGTCGCCGGGGTCTGCGCGTTGAGGGATTCCGGCCGGGCGAGCGTGACAGTGGCCCGCGGCCCGTCCACGGCGAGCCGCAGGCCACCCCGACGCAGGAGGTCCTCGTCCAGGACGCGCCTACTTCTTCTTGGTGCGGGTCGCCCCGCCGCGGCCACGCAAGGTCACCCCGGTCTCGCTCAACACCCGATGGACGAAGCCGTAGGACCGCCCCGTCTGCTCGGCCAGCGCTCTGATGCTGGCCCCCTTCTCGTACTTCTTCCGCAGGTCGGCGGCGAGTTTGTCCCGCTGGGTGCCGGTGATCCGCGCGCCCTTCTTCAGGTCGGCCACGTCGACTCAACCTCTCCTGGTTGCCCCTACACGGGCGGTGCCCGCGACCGGCCACCCGTCGCGCCGGTCCGGCAATGATCGTCCACGTCGGCCGGGTCTGCCAGGAGATCCACTCGATGATCGGTGAACGGTTCGCCCGAATGGATCACGCGTTCGGGTGATCATCGCGGTCCGGTTGTCGTCTGATCGTCACCGGGATGCCGATCGCCGCGTCTCGGACGGGGCGCGCACACCTGATCGGCTCATCGGTTCAGGCGAGCTGGACGAGCTCCAGGTAGTCCGCCGACCAGTGGTCCTCGGTCCCCTCGGGCAGCACGATGACGCGGTCCGGATCCAGCGCCTCGACCGCCCCCGCGTCGTGCGTGACGAGCACGACGGCGCCGGCGAAGTGCCGCAGCGCGTCGAGCACCTGTTCCCGACTGGCCGGGTCGAGGTTGTTCGTCGGCTCGTCGAGCAGCAACACGTTCGCCGCGCTGGAGACCAGGCCGGCGAGCGCGAGCCGCGTCTTCTCCCCGCCCGACAGCGTCCCCGCGGGCTGGTCGAGCTGCTCCCCGGAGAACATGAACGCCCCGAGCAGCGTGCGCAGCTGTTGCTCGGGCGTGTCCGGCGATGCGTGCCGGACGTTCGCCCACACGCTCGCGTCGAGGTCCAGCGTGTCGTGCTCCTGGGCGTAGTAGCCGATCCGCAGCCCGTGACCCGGCACCACCTCGCCGGCGTCCGGCGGCTCGAGCCCGCCGAGCAGCCGCAGCAGCGTGGTCTTGCCCGCGCCGTTGAGGCCCAGCACGACGACCTTGGCGCCGCGGTCCACCGCGAGGTCCACGCCGCTGAAGACCTCCAAGGAGCCGAACGCCTTGCTGAGCCCCTCGGCCGTCAGCGGCGTACGCCCGCAGGCGGCGGGGTCCGGGAAGCGGATGCGGGCCACCTTGTCCGCCCTGCGCTCGGGATCCAGCCCGCCGAGCAGGGCGTCGGCGCGCCGCGCCATGTTCTTCGCCGCGACGGCCTTCGTCGCCTTCGCCCCCATCTTCGCCGCCTGCAGGTGCAGTGCCGCGGCCTTCTTCTCGGCGTTGGCACGCTCCCGGCGGCGGCGCTTCTCGTCCGTGGCCCGCGCCTCCTGGTAGCGGCGCCAGTCCATGTTGTAGACGTCGACCTCGCCGCGGGTGGCGTCGAGGAACCACACCTTGTTCACCACGGCCGCGAGCAGCTCGGTGTCGTGGCTGATCACGACCAGGCCGCCGTCGTGGGCGGAGAGGAAGGAGCGCAGCCACGCGATCGAGTCGGCGTCGAGGTGGTTGGTCGGCTCGTCGAGCAGCAGCGTCACCGCGCTCGACGCCCCCCCGCCCCCGCCGTCGGAGGCCGCGAACAGGATCCGGGCCAGCTCCACGCGCCGGCGCTGCCCGCCCGACAGCGTCTCGATCCGCTGGTGCAGCACCCGGTCCGGCATGCCCAGGTGCGCGCAGATCCGGGCCGCGTCGCTCTCCGCCGCGTAGCCGCCGAGCGCGGAGAACCGCTCCTCGAGCCGGCCGTACTCGCGCACGGCACGCTCGTTGTCCGCGCCGTCGACCAGCTCGGCCATCGCCGTCTGTGCCTTCTCCATCCGGCGCAGCAGGGTGTCGAGGCCGCGGGCGGAGAGCACCCGGTCCTTCGCCGTGACGTGCAGGTCGCCCTCACGCGGATCCTGGGGCAGGTAGCCGACCGCGCCGCTGACCGTCACCGTGCCGCCGTACGGCTCGGCCTCCCCGGCCAGTACGCGCATCGAGGTCGTCTTGCCGGCGCCGTTGCGGCCGACCAGCCCGATCCGGTCACCGGGCTGCACGCGCAGGGCGGCGTCGGACAGCAGGATCCGCGACCCGGCACGCAGTTCCAGGTCGGTGGCGGTGATCACGAGAGGGCTCCAGACGGGTGGGCGACGGCGGGAACGGGCGGTGCGCCGTCGCTACTGGGTCCGGATCACGGCCCCGAGGATACCGGCCGGAGCCGCGGGGCCCGGGACGTAGGGTCGCTGCCATGAGCGACATCACCTCCCCCGTCCAGGACCTCCGCGACGGCGCCCAGGACCTCCGAGGGCGCGGTGCGCTCGTCACGGGCGCCAGTCGCGGTATCGGCCTCGCGATCGCCACCGAGCTGCTCGGGCGCGGCGCGTCGGTGACGATCACCGCTCGCAAGCCGGACGAACTGGCCGCCGCGGCCGAGGAGCTGGTCGCCGACGCGGCCGGCGGGGACGCCCGCCGGGTGCTCGCGGTGCCCGGCAACGCGGGGTCGGCGCAGGCGCGGGCGGAGGCGGTGGCCCGCACCGTCGAGGCGTTCGGGAACCTGCGCGTCCTGGTGAACAACACCGGCATCAACCCGCAGTACGGGTCCTTGATGGAGGCCGACCTCGACGCCGTCCGCAAGATCTTCGACATCAACGTCGTCGCGGCGCTCGGGTTCGTGCAGGAGGCCTACCGCGCCGGGATGCGCGAGCACGGGGGGGCCGTGGTGAACCTGGCGTCGGTGGCCGGCCTGCGGTCGTCCGGGGTGATCGCCGCGTACGGTGCGTCGAAGGCGGCGCTGATCCGGCTCACCGAGGAGCTGGCCTGGCAGCTCGGCCCGTCGATCCGGGTGAACGCGGTGGCGCCGGCGGTGGTCAAGACGAGGTTCGCGACGGCGCTGTACTCCCACGACGAGGAGAAGGTGGCGTCGTCCTACCCGATGAAGCGGCTCGGCGAGCCGCAGGACGTCGCGTCGCTGGTGGCGTTCCTCGTCTCGGACGCGGCGTCCTGGATCACCGGCGAGACGGTGCGGGTGGACGGCGGCATGCTGGCCACCGGCGGGCTCGGTTAGCCGACCACCACCACCTCCACCGCCCGCGCCCGCAGGGCCGCCTGGTCCAGCACCGCGCGGCGGGGCTCGGGCACCTCGAGGACCCGCGGCTCGGCGCGGGCGAGCAACGCGGCCAGGCGGCGGTCGGCGCGCAGGTCGTCGAGCGCGGCCCGGTCCCCGCCGAGGACGAGGGCGTCCAGGGTCGCGGCGACCGGCAGCAGCACCCGGGCGACCGTGCCGGCCGCCGCGTCCAGCGCGACCCGGGCCTGCCCCTCCCGGCGCCGCGCGAAGCGGCCGGACGACGAGCCGCCCTTACGGTTGCGCCCGTGCACCTGCCGCGCCCCGGTGCTCGACGTCTGCACCACGCCGTCGACGGCGACGCCGACGCTGTAGCCGCCGAGCCGGACGAGGACCAGCCCGATCCGCCGGGGCACGGCGAGGTGGGCCTGAAGTGCGGCGAGCTCGAGTCCGTCGTGCTCCGCGGCCGCGCCGCGGAGCACGACGGACTCGAGCTCGCCGCACTTCAGGCCCACCT
>DATLGI010000171.1:0-19867 GCA_035540535.1 Pseudonocardia sp. | reverse complement strand
GTCCTCTCTCGTCCGTTGGGGGGGCTCCGCCCCCCCAACGGACGAGAGAGGACGAGCCGTGGCAGGGAAGCGGAGCGTGCAGGCGCGCTGGGACGGCGGCCTGCGCGCCGTGGTGGACGCCGGCGGGTTCGAGCTGGTGGTCGACGAGCCGGAGTCCGTGCCCGGCGGCACCGGCACCGGCCCGCAGCCGACGGAGTACCTGCTGGCCGCGGTCGCGTCGTGCTTCGCCCTCGCGCTCGCCCACAGCGCCGGCAAACGCGGCGTCGAGCTCGCCGAGGACCTGCGCGTGGAGGCCACCGGCACCTACGACGGCCCCCGCTTCTCCGCGATCGCGATCGACGTCCGGGTCTCGGCGCCCGCCGGCGACGAGCTGGCGACGCTGATCGCCGCGGCGCAGCGCGTCTGCTACGTCACGCGGACGCTGGCCGGCTCACCGGAGCTCTCCGTGCTCGTCGACGGGCGGGTCGCCGCCGGGCGGTAGCGCCCGGCGCGCCACCTCGCGCAGGGGCAGGCCGGTGGCCGCCGCGGCCGCGGCCACGTCGTCGTGCTCGGGCTTGCTCCCGAACGGGCCGTGCTTGACCCGCACCGGGTGCCCGGCCACCTCCACGGTGGTCGTGCGCCGGGCCAGGGCCACGCGCTCGACCCGGCTGCGGCGCAGACCGAGACTGCCGGTCTCGGCGAGCAACGTCCGCCCGCAGGCCGCGGCGCGCTGCGGGTCCACGAGCACGTGCACCGTGTGCGCGGGTCGCGACTTCTTCATCACGATCGGCGTGACCCAGGCGTCCGCGGCTCCCGCGGCGAGCAGCTGCCCGATCAGGTGGCCGAGCACCTCGCCGCTCACGTCGTCGACGTTGGTCTCCAGCAGGACCATGTCCGCGACGCCGCCCTCGGCGGCCCCGAGGTACGCGGGCAGCACGTTGGGCCGGCCGGCCGGGTCGCGCCCGCCCGCCCCGTAGGCCACCCGCTGCACCGTCAGCGCCGGCACCGGCCCGAACCGGGCCCCGGCGGCGAGCAGCAGGGCGACGCCGGTCGGGGTCACCGTCTCCGCTGCCACACCCGCGTCGACCACGGTCGCCCCCGCCCGGGCGAGCAGGGCGGCCGTCGCGGGGGCGGGCAGCGGCAGGGTGCCGTGCCGGGTGTCGACCGTGCCGGTGCCGACGGCGAGCGGCCCGCTGTGCACGGTCGTGACGCCGAGCAGGTGCAGGGCGGCGGCCACCCCCACGGTGTCGACGACGGTGTCCGTGCCGCCGAGCTCGTGCAGGTGCACCTCCTCGGCGGGAATGCCGTGCAGCCCCGCCTCCACCTCGGCCAGTGCCCGCACCGCGGCGGTGGCGAGCGCCGCGACGGGCTCCGGGCGTGCCCGGCCGACCAGCACGAGCAGCTCCGCGGCCGGGCGCGCGGCGGCGGTGTCCTCGACGGTCACCACGGCCCGGGTGGCCGCGAGGCCGGCGCGGGTGACCGGCCGGGCGTCCAGCCTCCAGCCGGGCAGGCCCGTGGCCGCGACCGCCGCGCGCACGTCGTCGAGCGGGGCGCCGAGACCGAGCAGCGCCCCGAGCAGCATGTCCCCGGAGACACCGCTGAACGGCGTCACCCAGAGGATCACCGGCGCACCCGGGTCGCCAGCCGGAACGCCGCCATCGCCGCGGAGAACCCGGAGTCGATGTTGACGACGACCACCCCGGCCGCGCAGGAGGACAGCATCGCGAGCAGCGCCGTCACGCCCTCGAACGCCGCCCCGTGCCCGACCGAGGTCGGCACCGCGACCACCGGGCACCCGACCAGACCGCCGACCACACTCGGCAGGGCGCCCTCCATCCCGGCGACGCAGACGACCGCGTCGGCGGCGGCGAGCCGGTCGCGCTCGGCCAGGATCCGGTCCGGCCCGGCCACCCCGACGTCGGTGATCCGGTCGACCGTCAGACCCACGGCGCCGGCGACGGCGGCGGCCTCGTCGGCGACCGGCCCGTCGGACGTGCCGGCGGCGACCACCGCGAGCCGGAACCCGCGCGGCGCGGCCGGGCGCCAGACGAGCAGCCGGGCCGGCTCGTCGTGCCGGGCTCCGGGGACGGCCGCCGCGACCTCGGCCGCGACGTCCGGCTCGAGCCGGGTGACCAGCACGGGGCCGGTGTTGGCCGCCAGCAGGGTGCGCACGATGCCCGTGACCTGGGCCGCGGTCTTCCCCGGCCCGTACACCACCTCCGGCAGCCCGAGGCGGGCCTCGCGCCCGGTGTCGGGGCGGGCCCAGCCGAGATCGGTCCAGCCGGTGCTCATGCGCTCCGGCCGGGCATCCCGAGCAGGACGTTCATCCGGCCGCTGGCGAACCCGCGCAGGTCGAGCGCGCAGAAGGCGAAGCCCGCGGCGCGGGCGGCGGAGTCCACGGCGGCGCGGTCGGTGAGGGCACGCGGGAGGTCGGCCGCGGGCAGCTCGACCCGCGCGACGGTGCCGCCGGCGTGCGCGCGCACGCGGCACACCGGGAAGCCGAGCGCGTGCAGGCCCGCCTCGGCCCGCTCGATCCGGGCGAGAACCTCCGCGGTGACCGGGTCGCCGTACGCCACCCGCGAGGACAGGCAGGCGGCCGCGGGCTTCGCCGCCGTGGCGAGCCCGAGCAGCGCGCTCACCCGGCGGACCGCCTCCTTGCCCAGGCCGGCGTCGACCAGCGGGGCGACCGCCCCGCGCGCCGCTGCCGCCCGCTGGCCGGGCCGGTGGTCGCCGAGGTCGTCGACGTTCGTGCCGAGCGCGATCACCGCCCCGGCCAGCTCCGCCAGCGGGACGAGCGCGTCGAGCAGGGCGTCCTTGCAGTGCGCGCACCGGTCGGCGCCGTTGGCGACGTACTCCGGCCGGTCCAGCTCGTCGGTGGCCACCTCCACGTGCCGGATGCCGCGCGCGCGGGCGAACGCACGGGCCGCGCGCCGCTCGGCCGCCGGCAGGCTCGCCGACACCGCGGTGACGGCCACCGCGCGGGCGCCGAGCTCCTCGGCCGCCACCGCGGCGACGAGGGCGGAGTCGGCCCCGCCGGAGTACGCGACGAGCAGGGCGGGCTCGCGGCGGATGCGCTCACGCAGCGCGTCGAGCAGCGCGGTGGGGGGGTGGTCGGCGGGCACGTGGCCACGATAGGCGCCCGGCCCCCGGACGTGACGGGCGTCGCATTGTCCGTGTGCGAGATCGTCACCCGGGTATCCGACCGCCGGTAACCCTGCTACCACCCGGCGACGCCGGGTCCACCAGGCCGGAGAAGTACCATGATCAGGATCTGCGAACGCTGCTACGGCGTGATCCCCGCCGACGAGCCCGTGCTCCGGCTGGCCCACATCGACCACGCCCGCCGGGACGGCACCGTGAAGTGGCGGCACAGCTACCTGCACCCCGCCGGTGGCTGCGGCGTGCTCGAGGCGCCGCGGCGCCCGGCCAAGCGGCCGGACCGGGGGGACTGGAACCCGGTGCGGCGGGGGATGTCGCCGACAGCGGAGCACTGGCTCTCCGCGGCGCGCCTCGCCGACCCGACGTCCGTCGTCCGCTGACGGGCCGCCCGGCCGACCCGCTCAGACGGGCAGCCGGGCGAGCACCTCGGCGACGCCGGTCACGGCCGTCACGCCCGGCGGGAGCGGCGGCCGGTCGACCATCACCACCGGCAGCCCGAGCTCCCGGGCCGCCGTCAGCTTGGCCGACGTGGCCGCACCACCGCTGTCGCGGGTGACCAGGACATCGATGCGGTGCGCGCGCAGCAGCGCCCGCTCGCCGTCGACGGTGAAGGGTCCGCGGTCCAGCACGACCCACCGGTCCGCCGGCAGCGGTGGACCCGGGGGGTCGACGGACCGGAGCAGGAACCAGCCCGGCAGCTGCGCGAACGCGGCGAACCCGCCGCGGCCGACGGCGAGGAACACCCGCCTGCCGAGCTCGGGCACCAGCGCCGCGGCGGCGTCGAGGGTCGGTACGCGCCGCCATTCGTCGCCGGGCCGCTCGGTCCAGCCGGGCCGACGCAGCACGACCAGCCGGACGCCGGTCGCCAACGCCGCGGCCGCGGCGTTGGCGGTGACGGAAGCCGCGAACGGGTGGGTGGCGTCGACGAGCACGTCGATCCGCTCCGCCGTCAGGTGGTCCGCGAGCCCGGTGGCGCCCCCGAACCCGCCGCTGCGCACCCGGCCCGGCGGCCGCGCGGGCAGGTTGACCCGGCCGGCGAGCGACGACACGACATCGGTGCCCGGGCGGGCGTGCAGCGCTGCCGCCAGCACCCTGGCCTCGCCGGTGCCGCCGAGGATGAGGACGCGCATCAGATCCGGGTGTAGGTGAGGGTGTGGTGCGCCACGAGACCGCCGTCCGTGCCGGTCGTGGACGCCGTGCCGTAGACGGTCCGGCGGCCGGCGCGCAGCACCCGGGACTCACAGAACAGGTCGGTGCGGGCGGCGCCGAGGAAGCTGGTGGTCAGCTGCTGGGTGACCGCGGCGTCGTCGGGTCCGAGCAGGGACAGGATCGCGATCCAGCCCGTGACGTCCGCGAGGGTCATCGCGCAGCCGCCCTGCAGGAGACCGCCGGGCCGGAGGAACTCCTCGCGGCGGTCCAACCGCACCTGTGCGGTGCCGCGCCCGACCGCCTCGACCGTGAAGCCCCACCACGGCCCGAACGGGCTCGCGTCGAGGATCCGCTGCGCCTGCTCGACGGTGAGGGCCGCCTCGGCACTGGTCACCGCTGGAACATAACATCGTTCGGTATGTGTGCGCGACGGTCGAACCCGGAACGGACCGCCGCCACGCGGCG
The DNA here is from genome assembly GCA_035540535.1 of Pseudonocardia sp. GTDB lineage: Bacteria > Actinomycetota > Actinomycetes > Mycobacteriales > Pseudonocardiaceae > Pseudonocardia. Next base: position 15,115 of record DATLGI010000171.1, on the reverse strand, counting down.
GGCGCTGACCGGCACGGCGCGGAGGCTGTTCGTCGAGCAGGGATACCCGGCCACCACCCTCGCCGCGATCACCCGGGCCGCGGGGGTGACGACGGGCGCGCTCTACCACCACTGGTCCGGCAAGGAGGCGCTGCTGGCCGCCGTCGTCCACGACGTGTACGCCGACCTCGCCCGACGGATCGCCACTCGGACGCAGGCCGGAAGTCCCCCGGTCGACCGCCTCCTGCTGGCCGGGGACGAGTTCCTCGCGGCGTGCGTCGACCCGCGCGTCGCCCGGCTGATCCTGCTCGACGCCCCGGCCGCCCTCGGATACGAGCGGTGGTCGGAGATCGACGAGCGCTGGTGGCTGGCGCCGACCGCCGCGCTGGTGCGCGAGGCGGCCCCGCAGCCGATCACCGCGAACCGCAGCCGCCTGCTCGCCGTCGCGCTGCTGGGCTGCCTGACCACCCTGGGCCGCGAGGCGGCGACGGCCCCGGCCGAGGTCGCGGCGGCCTACGCGGCCGTCGTCCGGGCGGTGCTCGCCTGACCGGTGTCACGTCGTCACGGCGTCGGCCGCCCCGGCAACAGCCCGATCTGGGTGAGGTAGTCCGCGAGGTTCCAGTAGTCGCGCTCCTCCGCGATCCGCCCGTCTCGCAGGTGGCCGACCGAGACGCCCGGGACGGCGAACCGTCGTCCGGTCGCGGGCAGGCCGCGTGCCGGGTCCGCGCAGTCGTTGGTGTCGACGAGGTGCCATTCGAAGCAGTAGCCGCCCTCGAACGTGAGGACCGGTCCGACCCTGAAGGAGTAGTCCGTGGAGAGGTCCTCCCCATGTCGTCGACGAACTTCCGGACCGCGTCGACCGCCGGTGAACCCAGTCGGGAACCTGCTGCTCGCTGCCCATGAGGGATCTCCCGTCCGTCACCCGGCGCCGCGGATCGGCACTCGCGGTCGGCTCGCAAGTCCACCGGCCCCGGGCCTCGGAAGCGCTGCTCGGCGCCGTCGAGGTCGCCGGCGAGGAACGCGAACCAGCCGAGGAAGAAGCTCGCCGACCCGCGCGCCGGGAAGATCACCGGGAAGTCCTGCGGGGCAGGCGTCGCTGCCACGTCGGCCGCCGGCAGTGAGCCGGTCGAGCCGAGCGTGCGCTGTCGCACGGCTCGACCCCGAGAGCCGCGCCGGAAGTGTCAGGGGTCGAATGTATGTTCGATCCGTGCTCGAACCCGTGGAGCTGCCCGAGGGCCTGGCGGAGATGCCGCCGGGTCCCGGGCTGGCCGCCGCGCTGGCGGGGATCGAGCTCGGCCGCGTCGTCAACGAGGAGATCGTCGACCTCCTGCGGGCCCAGGCCCGGCAGGTCGCGCACGAGCAGGCACGGCTGCTGGCCGCGATCGCCGAGGTGGGCCGCTGCCGGCCCGTGTTCACCGACCGCACGATCGCCCGGCTCCCCCTTCCCCACCGGTACTGCGCCGACGAGATCCGTGCGGCACTGGCCTGGACGCGGCGGGCCGCCGACCGCCAGACCGACCTCGCCGAGGCGATCGTGCACGGCCTGCCCCAGGTTCACGCGGCGCTGCTCGCCGGCCGGATCGACCAGCCCAAGGCCGCCGTGTTCGCCGACCATCTGGCGGGGCTCACCGACGAGCAGACCACCGCCGTCTGCGCGGCCGTCCTGCCCGTCGCGGGCCGCCTGACCACGAGCCAGATCGCCGCACGCATCCAGCGGATGATCCTCGCCGTCGATCCTGCGCACTACGAATGCCGCTACCGCAAGGCCCTGCGAGACCGTGAGGTGATCGGCTACCTCGCCGACGACGGCACCGCCACCCTCACCGTTTCCGGGCTCAGCGCTGCCGACGCGGCCGCCGCCCTCGCCCGCGTCGACGCGCTCGCCCGCGCCGCCCGTCGCGCCGGGCACCGCAGCACGCTACCGCAGATTCGCGCCGACGTCGTTCTCGGCCTGCTCGACGGCACGCTGCACGGGCTCGACCGGGAGCAGATCATCACCCACCTCATCGCCGCCCGATCGGCGAACGACGACCCACCGGCCCCGTGGGAGGCCGGTCCGCCCGGGCACACCGGCGACGGCGCGAGCGGGTGCCGCGCCAGCGACAGCAGCCCCGGCGGCCACGACGCCGGCGAGGGTGTCCGGACCACCGATGGTGAAGCAGGCCGGCATCCCGCATCCGCCGACGCCGGTGGCCACGGCCACGACCACGACCACGGCCACGGCCACGGCCACGACCACGACCACGACCACGACGGCGACGGCGACGGCCATGCGGACGACGGCCATGCGGACGACCATGCGGACGACGGCCATGCGGGCGACGGTCACGACGGCCACGGCTTCACGCCCACCGGCCCCGGGGCCAACCGGACCGAGTGCCCGGGCTCGCCGGCCGGCGTCGGGATCGTGCCGCCGGTCGGACTCGGCCTGCGCGTCGGTGTGGAGGTCCGCGCCGAGCTGTCGACGCTCCTCGGCCTCGACGACCATCCCGGGGAGATCGCCGGCTGGGGCCCCGTTCCGGCAGCGGAGGCGCGCCGCGCGGTTGCGGCGCAGACCCGCGCCGAGTGGCGGTTCGCGGTCACCGACTCCGAGGGGCACCTCGTGTTCGACGGCACGACGCGTCGCCGTCCCGCCGGGGCGGACCGCACCGGACCGCGAGGCGGTATCGTCGAGCTGCAGGTCCCGGCCGCGGTGCTCGAGCGCCTCGCCGCCGATCCTGCGGGCTGTGGCCCCTGGAGCGTCGTCGTGGCCGACCTCGCGGCTCGGTACGCGGATAGCGAAACCGCCGCCGGCGACCGGGACGCCCATCCTGCCGACCGGTACCCGCGGGCCGGGCTGCGCCGTCATGTCCAGATGCGGGACAGGCGCTGCGTCTTCGTGGGCTGCCGCTGCCCCGCGCACCGCGCGGACCAGGACCACACGCTCGACCACGTCCTCGGCGGCGCGACCGTGGGGGCCGGCCTCGGGCCGGTCTGTCGCCACGACCACCGGCTCAAGCACGAGGGCGGCTGGCGCCTCGAGCAGCCGGAGCCGGGCCACTTCACGTGGACGAGTCCGCTCGGCCGCATCTACCGCACCCGCCCGGAGCCGATCCTGCTGCCCCTGCCCGATCCGCTACCCCGCCCACCCGATCCGTGCCACGCCGAACCGGCCGCCGACTGCGACGAGCCCCCGATACCGCGCGGTGGGCCCGTCGTGCCCGATCAGGCGACACCGATGCGCGATCCACCGCCGCCCGCCCTTGACGAGCCGCCGCCGTTCTGACGCCAGGACGGTCGCGCCGTCCTGCGTTCGTCCCGGACGCAGGCCCTTCCGGCACGCCCCCGGAACACGACCGGCACGGCCACGCTGCACGGACTTGCCGGCCCATCCCGACGCCTGTGCGGTGCCGGCGGCTCGGGCTCCAACCACCCGCACCGGCGCACACCGCGGACCGGGCTCAGCCGTCCTGTCCGAGCAGGGGCTCGTCGGCGGAACGGATCTCGTGGGTGGGCAGGCCGCCGGCGTGCTCACGGCGCACGCGGTCCAGGCAGGTGAGGGCGATCGCCAGGTGGCTGCGCTTGCTCGCCTCGTAGAACGCGGCCGCGCCGGCCGAGAGCTTGGGCGAGGCGTGCAGGGGCTTGTCCGACACGCACAGCAGGGTGGCGTTCGGGATCCGGTACCGGAAGCCGTTCGCCGCGATCGTCGCCGACTCCATGTCCACGGCGACGGCCCGCGCCGCCCGCATCGCTGCGAGGGCACCGCGCTGGTTGAACTCCCAGTTGCGGTTGTCGGTGGTGTACACGACCCCGAGGCGGTAGCGGGCGCCGGCGCCGTCGAGCGCGTCGACGAGGAACGAGTTGAGCCGGTGGTTCGGCGTGACCGGCACGGTGGTGGGCAGGACGTCGTCGAGCACGTGGTCGGCTCGCAGGTAGGAGGTGGCGAGCACGAACTCGCCGAGGTCCTGGTGGTTCCGTAGACCGCCGCAGTGCCCGATCATGATCATGGTGTCGGGCCGGAGCACGGCGAGGTGGTCGGTGACCGTCTTGGCGTTCGCCGGCCCGACCCCGATGTTCACCAGCGAGACGCCGTCGCCGGCCGGGGTGCGGTGGTGCCAGGCCGGCATCTGCACGCCGGCCCGGGCAGGGCCCTCGGCGTCGGGGAAGCGCTCCCGGAAGGCTTCGACGTGCATCGCATAGTTCGTGAACAGCAGGTGCCGCTCGAACGCCTCGGCGGGCGTGCCGCAGTAGTGCGCGAGCCGGTTGAGCGACAGCGCCATGCGCTCCGGGCCGAACAGGAACAGCTTCTTCGCACGCAGGTCGAACCGGTCCTCGTCGAGGGCCGGGAAGAACTCGGGGTCGGTGAAGGCCAGCGCGGGACGCGACGGACGCGCGGTGATCACGGCCCCGCGGTCCAGCAGCAGCCGTAGCTCGCGGGCCAGGTACCGCCGGATCGCTGCGGGCCGCGCGAACTCGCCGGTGATCCGCGGGTTGTGCCTCGACCAGGGCCGGTGGACGTCGAGCGCGGGGTACCAGCCGTCGGCGTCGATGCCGTCGAGCACGTCGAGCAGGCGCTGCAGCGCCTCCTCGCGCTCGGGCCGCGACGGCCCACCCCCGTCGACGATCTCCTCCATCGGAGGCGATGCTATGCCCGGCCCGTGTCAGGCCGGGGCGATGCCGGCGAGCAGCGGGTCCAGCCGCAGCTCGGGGTACTTGCGCTGCACCGTCTGCAGCCGCCACGGCGTCGGGAACAGGGCCAGCAGCGCGCCGTCGGACCGGCGGGCCAGCACCTCGACCTCGCTCTGCCGGGCGAGCACCTCCTCGCCGTCGGCGTCGGTCCGGCGGGCCAGTGAGTACGGCAGCGGCTCCAGGACGATGGGGCAGCGAAACTCAGCCTCGAGGCGGGCCGTCACCACCTCGAACTGCAGCGGACCGACGGCCGCGAGCACCGGGGCCTGGTCCCCGCGCAGGTCCGAACGCAGCACCTGGACGACGCCCTCGTCGTCGAGGGCCTCGACGCCCCGGCGGAACTGCTTGAACCGCCCGGTGTCCGCGCAGCGGGCCACGGCGAAGTGCTCGGGCGCGAAGCTGGGGATGGTGGGGAAGGTGACGGGGTCGCCGTCGTGGAGGGTGTCGCCCGGGCGCAGGGCGGTGGCGTTGACCAGCCCGACGATGTCGCCGGGGAACGCGTCCTCCAGCGTCGTGCGCTGCTGGCCGAACATCGACTGTGCGTACTTCGTCGGGAACGGCCGGCCCGTCGCCGCGTGCGTCAGCACCATGCCGCGCTCGAACCGGCCGGAGCACACCCGCACGTACGCCATGCGGTCGCGATGCGAGGGGTCCATCCCGGCCTGCACCTTGAACACCAGCCCGGACATCGGTGCGTCGAGCCGGCGCGGCGTGCCGTGCTCGTCGGGGCGGGCGGTCGGTGCGGGCGCCAGGTCGACCAGCGCGTCGAGCAGCCGGGCGACGCCGATGTTCGGCAGCGCCGCGCCGAACAGCACCGGTGTCGCCGTCCCGGCCAGGAAGGCCTTCTCGTCGAACTCCGCGCCGATCTCGCGCAGCAGCGCGAGCTCGTCCTGGGCAGCGGGCCAGTGCAGCGACTCCTCCGCGGCGGCCCGCTCGGCGGGGACGACCTCCGCCTCCGCCCGGGTGGCGCCACCGGCCGTGCGGCGGAAGCGGGTGAACTCCCCCGTGGCGCACTCGACGAGGCCGCGGAACTCCCCCGCCACCCCGACCGGCCAGGTCACCGGCATGGGGCGCAGCCCGATGGTCTGCTCCACCTCGTCGAGCAGTTCGAGCGGCTCGCGGCCGGGCCGGTCCCACTTGTTGACGAACGTCAGCACGGGGATCTGCCGGCTGCGGCAGACGTCGAAGAGCTTGAGGGTCTGCGGCTCCAGCCCCTTCGCGGCGTCGAGGAGCATCACCGCCGCGTCGACGGCGGCGAGCACTCGGTAGGTGTCCTCGGAGAAGTCGCCGTGCCCGGGCGTGTCGAGCAGGTTGACGACGTGGTCGCGGTACTCGAACTGCAGCACCGCCGAGGTGATGGAGATGCCGCGCCGGCGTTCCATCTCCATCCAGTCCGAGGTGACGCCGCGGCGGCCGGACTTGCCGTGCACCGCACCGGCGGCGTCGATCACCTCGGCGTGCAGGGCCAGGGCCTCGGTCAGCGTCGACTTCCCGGCGTCCGGGTGGCTGATGACGGCGAAGGTGCGCCGCCGCGACGCCTCCGCCGCGACGTCGCGCTCCGCTGCGCCCCCCACCCGGCCCTCCACTGCTTCGCCTACGGCAACGACCCTACGTGCCCCGGGACGGCGGCGGGTGCGGCCCCCCGGCGCGCCGGTGCGCTCCTGCCGGTGGAGCAGCTGATCGGGGCGCGGCGCGCCGAGGTCGAGAGTGCGGACGGCTGCTGCGCCGCGAGCAGCAGGCCGACCGCCGGCTGCGCCTGAGCCCGTCCCGGGTCAGGGATCCGGCTCGAACACCCGCTGCCAGCCGGGAGCGCGGGCCGCGCAGGTCAGCGGCCGGCCGGCCTCGACCCGCCGTTCCCGCAGCGTCACGGCGTGGTCGGGATCGGCGAACCGCACCTGCCCGTCGGCGTCCACGCCGGCGACCCGGAACGCCTCGACGCGGTCGTCGCCCACCTCGGCACGCGCACGCACCTCCGCCGCCTGCACGGCCGGGGCGAGCGCGGAGCGGCCCCGCAGGTAGCGCGGGTCGAGCCGGCCGGCCCGGTAGGCCCGGATCACGGCCGCGACCTCCGCCGGCGGCACCCGCCCGAGCACCCAGCCGTGCGGGAGCAGGACGAGGGCGGGCGCGAACCGGCAGCCGCCGAGGTGGCTGCACTCCCAGGTGGCCTCGGGATCGGCGCCCGCCGCCGCTGCGGCGAGCGGGCGACCGTGCACCGCGCAGCACGGGTCGTGGCGGCCGTGGGTGCAGACCAGCAGCAGCGGGGCGCCGTGGGGCTCGCCCGCGTCGGGATCGGCCAGGACGCCCACCAGGTCCCGCTCGGCGACGACGCGCCCGGTGCGCACCGCCTCCCGCCCCGGCCGGGCGTCGACGCGGAACCAGCGGCCCGGGGCGGTGCGCCGTCCCGGCCGGCCGGGTCGCCGGACCAGCACGATCCGGCCGCGGTATGCCGCGGCCCAGCCGGCCAGGGCCGCCGCGGCCCGGGGGTCCAGGCCGGACTGCCACAGCGGGTCGCGTCCCCACGGGCCCGGGTGCTCGACGAGGAACCACTGCTCCGCAGGTGGGGCGGTGCCGGCGGCCGGGTCACCCGCAGCGGCCGCCGCCTCCGCGCACCGCGGGCGGTCAGCCGCCATCGGCGTCCCCGGCGGTGGTCAGTACACCCTCGCGCAGCAGGCGCCGGACCAGCACGACCTGGTCGGCGCCGTCCAGCGCGGGCAGCGCGCCGACCCGGTGCGGTGCCCCGTCGAGCAGGGCGCGCACCGCGAGCCCGGTGGACGCCGGCAGCGCGACCTCGCGGTCGGGCAGCTCCAGGACGACCCGGCCCTGCGCCCCGTCGCGCAGCCGGTACCGCAGGCCGGCGCGGCGGCGCACCGCGTCGCCCGGGGCGAGCCCGTCCGCGAACGCGGTGAGGGCGAGCGGGCGCACCGGCTCCGGTCGGCCGCCCTGCCACACCCGGTCGCGCACCCGTCGCGCCACCCGCTCGGCGGGCACCCTGGCGAGCGCGGCGGCGAGCTCGGAGCGGACGGCGTCGAGGTGGGGGGCGAGGGCCTGCGGGTCGGCGACGTCGAGGCCCAGCGGCAGGGACGCGCGCAGCGCGGGGTCCTCGGCGACGAGCGCGGCCAGCGCCTCCACCAGTGCGTGCCGGGTCACGACGTGGACGCCCACCGTGAGGTGCGCCGACACCGCGCCGAGCGCGGTGGCGGAGTGCAGCCAACCGCGGGGCAGGTAGAGCGCGTCGCCCGCCTCGAGCACGGTCTCGAGCTCGGGTGCGTTGCCGCGGGCGCGCGCCGCCACCGCGCCCGCGCGCGCTCCCCAGGGCTGGTCCCGCAGGGGGTCGGGGTGCACGGGCGCGTGCACGACCCAGTGCTTGCGCCCGGCGAGCTGCAGCACGAACACGTCGTGCACGTCGTAATGGGCGGCGAAGCCCTGCGACGACGGCGGGGTGACGTAGGCGTTCACCTGCACCGGGTGGCCGAGCTCGCCGGCCAGCCGGGTCGCGAACCCCGCGACCGGCGGCCACGTGCGGTGCAGCGCCTGCAGGACCACGGTCGCGCCGTCCGCGAACAGCGCGGCGACCCGGTCGTCGCGGACCTGGTCGGCGATCTCGGCGCCGGCGCCACCGGGCCCGGTGAACGTGGCGGAGTCGAGCACCTCGCCCGCCCGGGCCAGCCGCACGAACGGCGTGCGCAGCGCGCGCCGGGACAGCAGCTCGTCCACGCCGTCGAGGTCGAGCAGGTCGGCGAAGCCGGCGGGGTCGGCGCCGCGCACGAGCAGCGGGGCCCGCCCCCAGTGCGCGTCCGCGAAGACGGCCGCGTGCGGGCCGGTGCAGCGCGCGAGCGCGCCCCGTGTGGGGCCGCCGCAGGACGCGGCTCCTGCACCGGGCGCGAGACCGGTCGGGTCAGCTCGCACCGCTGTCGGCGCCGCCGTCGGCACCCCCGTCGGACACGCCCGGCGTCCCCTCCTGCGCACCGGAGTCGACCGGGCCCTCGGCACTGCCGTCGGCGCCCCCGTCCTCGACGCCCGGCGTCCCCTCCTGGGCACCGGAGTCGGCGGGGCCCTCGGTGCCCTCGCCTCCGGTCGTCGTCATGTCGTCGTCGTCGAGCGCCACGTCGTCCTCCTCGGGCCGTCGGTCGGTGTGCGCCAGCGGACTACCCGTCCGGGAGCGGATGACCCGTGGGTGACGAGGCCATTGCAGCGCTGCGTGCGGGCGAAGCGGAACCGGTCGATGATCGCGGTCCGCGGGTCCTCCCCCGCGGTCCCGTACCGTGATCGTCGAGCAGGAGTCGGGCCCGCGGGAGCTACCGAGCTCTCCAGGGCAACCGGGTCACGGCAGCGGCCGCGTCCCGATCGGGCCGCGCCGGACCAGTGCCGCGAGCTCCCCGACCACGGTGCGCGGACGCAGCACCGGGCTGGGCGTTGCCGCGGCGTCGGCCATCCCCCCGACGAGCTGCGCGAGTGCGACGTCGGCCGGCACCGTGGGCGCCCAGGCAAGCTCGCGGCGGGCCCGGGCGGTGTCCAGCAGCGGGACGGCGAAGGCGAGGTCGAGCCAGCCGGGGTCCAGTGGCTGCAGCCGGGCGTACCAGGTCAGGGCGGCCGCCGCGCGCAGCACCGGGCGGGGCAGGTGCACCGGCCGGGCGTGCAGCGCCCGGGCGATCAGCTCACGGGTGACCGGCGGGTCGGCGGCGAGGTTGAAGGCGCCGGTCGCGCGGCGCTCCAGCACGCGGGCGACGGCGTCGGCCACGTCGTCGGTGTGCACGACGGGCACCACGAGCCGCCGGTCGAGCGGCAGCAGCGGCAGGTGCCGCAGGATCCGGGCCGGCACGTAGGCGGGCACGCCGTAGCGCAGCAGCGCGCTGCCGTTCTCCCGCTGCACGACCAGCCCCGGCCGGATCCGGGCGACGGCGGTGCCACCGGGGTGCGCGCGCTCGTGCGCGTCGAGGAGGCGTTCGGCGGCCACCTTGTGCCGGCTGTAGGGCAGGGTCCGCACGCCCTCGGTCGGCCAGGACTCGTCGACGCGGCGGCCGTCCGGTCCCGGCGAGTAGGCACCGAGCGAGGACATGTGCACCAGGTGCGGCACGCCGGCGGCCTGCGCGGCCCGCACCACCCGGCCGGTGCCGCCGACACCGAGCCGCTCCAGATGGCCCGCGTCCCGGGACGGTTGGAACCCCCAGGCGAGGTGCACCACGGCGTCGGCGCCCGCGAGCCGCGGACGCAGCACCTCCTCGGCTCGGGCGTCGGCGAGGTCGACGGCCAACCACTCGGCCCCGTCGTAGGGCGCCACGGCGGGCGGCGGGCGCCGGCACATCCCGACGAGCTCGTGCCCGTTCCCGGCGAGCCGACGCAGCAGCGCCGTCCCGATGTTGCCGCTGGCTCCCGTGATCACGATGCGCACAACGACGGAGTGCCCGTTGCGCGGGCGCGCAACCGGGCGCAGCGCCGCCCACACGTCCTCCCGGAGCGCGCCCACGACCGTCTCGCTCCCGACCCTTCGGCAGTGCCGAGGGACAGGGGGTGTGGCGAGCGCCCGGTCGGGATGGGATCATCCGTGCGCCCACGGCCGCCAAGGAGCAGGAGCCTCGATGTCGAGTACCGACCGGCAGTCCGGCGCCTCCACGGCCGGCGGGGCCTCCCGGCTGACCACATGGCACCAGGATCTGTTCCGCGCGGTCGGGAGCTGGCAGTGGCTGCACACGCTGAACGACCGGGTCTCGGCCGTGGTGCAGCCGCTGTACGAGAAGCACCGGGACAACGTCGCCGTCGAGCTGATGCACGGCGGCCGGTGGGCCGGGCACTCGGTCCACGCCGCACTCAGCGACCTGCCCATCGGCTTGTGGTCGGGCACCGTCGTGCTCGACCTGCTGGGCAAGGACGTCCCGACCGGCGACGGCCGGCTGGACCCGGCGGGCACGCTCAGCGCGGCCGGGCTCGTCGCGGCGGTGGCGACGGTCGCCACCGGCGTCACAGACTGGAACGTCAGCGACGACGAGGACCGCCGGGTCGGGCTGTTCCACGGAGTGCTGAACCTCGCGGGCGTGGCGCTGCAGAGCGTCTCGCTGGCCGCGCGGCTGGCCGGGCGGCGAGGCCCGGCTCGTGCGCTGAGCATGGCCAGCATGTCCGTGACGGCGGCCGCAGGGTACGTCGGCGGCCACCTCGTGCAGGGCAGGGCCGTGATGGTGAACCGGGTGGCGACGACCACCGGGCCCAACCGGTGGGTCCGCGCGATCGCCGAGACGGACCTGACCGAGGGCACGCCGGTCGGGGTCGACGTCGAGGGCAGGCAGGTCCTGCTTCACCGCGCCGACGGCGAGGTGTTCGCGCTGGACAACGTCTGCAGCCACGCGGGCGGGCTGCTCAGCCGCGGCGAGATCGCCGGGTGCACCGTCACATGCCCACTGCACGGGGCGAGGTTCGACCTGCGGGACGGTCGGATCGTGCGCGGCCCCGCCCACCATCCCCAGCCGGTACTCCCGACGCGGGTCCGGAACGGCTGGATCGAGGTCCGGGGCTCCCTGCCCCGATCCAGGCGCGCGAGAAGCTGAGGAGGAACGGAATGGCTTGGGAATGTGTGGCCGACCTGGACCAGCTCGAGGAGGGCGACATGATGCTCGTCCACCTGGGCGGCGAGCCGATCTGCGTGATCCGGCTCTACGAGGACGAGGTGGCGGCGGTCCACAACACCTGCACCCACCAGCAGCAGCCGCTCAACGAGGGCTACCTGCAGGAGGACGACACCCTCATCTGCCCCGCCCACAACTCCTGCTTCGACCTGCGGACGGGTGAGCCGAAGGGCGTACCGGCCGTCGCCCCGATCCCGGTCTACGCCTGCAAGATCGAGGACGACGGCATCTGGGTGGACGTGGAGCAGCAGCTCAACGACGCGGCGATCCCGCACAAGCCCTACCACTGAGCCGTCGGGGCGGCGTCCTGCCGGCAACGGCAGGGCGCCGTTTCACTGCGCTGCGTCCAGGGCGGCGAGGATGTCGGCACGTGACGGTCCAGCCGGCGGTGTGACGGTGTCGCCGGCGGCGAACGCTGCCCGGACCTGACCCTCGACACGTGGCTCACCGAGGACGTCGGCCGGCTTGCGCAGCATCGTCTGGACCGAGGAGAGCGCGCGGAAGAGCTCGGGGTCGACCATGGCGGCGCTCGCAGGTGGTTGAGGGTGACCCCGTCCGCGACGTCGGGGAGCGGGGCCGGCGGCGCGCCGCGCAGCGCCCTGCGGATGGCGGCGAGGCGTTCGGAGTCACCGTCGGCTTGTGCCGCGTACCACGGGGCGACGTTCCGCTCCACGGCATCGTCCAGGGCGATCGCCTGTGCCCACGGATCCCCGGGGTGGGCGGTGACGACGTCGGTCAGGTCCGCCGCGTTGCGCATCACCAGCGAGATGCCCCGGCCGCCCACCGGGTTCGTCGTGCAGACGGCGTCGCCGACGGCGTGCAGCCCGAGAACGACCGGGCGGCCGTCGACCACCGAGCGGCGCAGCGTGTTGTGCAGTCCGCCCATGACGTACACGTCGCTGATCGGTTCCAGGGCGTCCAGCCAGGCCCCCACCGGGGGGATGAGGCGCGCGACGGCGCTGTGCGCCTCCGGAGCACGGAGCCGGCGCATCGGAGCGTCCTCCACCAGGGGAGCCAGCGTGATCGATCTGGTGCCCCGGTCCGACGCCAGCATGATCACCGTGAAGTACGGGTGCAGTCCGACGAGGAACCGGTGCTCCGGCACCGGTCGCCGCGCACCGGGGCGGACCCGGTAGTGGCGCGAGTAGTACGCAGCTCCGCACTCGGCGACCTGCATCCGCGGGTGCTGCGCCCCGATCCTGGACAACCACGGATCGACGATGCAGCGTCTCCCGGACGCGTCGACCACCAGGTCGGCCTTCCGCTCACCGCGATCGGTGCGCACGCCGACCACGGTCGGCGGGTCCCCGGTCCGGGCCACCAACCCGATCACGGGCGTCCGTCCACGAAGACGGACGCCCGGCTCACACGCGGCCGCGGTGCGCAGCACCCAGTCGAGCGTGGAGCGCCGGGCCAGCAGCCCGGTGAACGCCTCGTCGCCGGGCCGGGCGGAACGGTCGGCGAGGCTGGCCGGCATCCGGTCGGCCAGCGGGGTGGGCTCGGCACCGGCGCCGAGCAGCGCGGTGTGCACGTCGGGCAGTCGCTCGCGCAGGACCGCCACCATCGGCGGGTGGTAGCCGTGGAGATGGACGATCTGCGGGGCCGCCGGTCGGAACGCGGCCCTCGCGGCGGCCTCGACGTCCGGTGCCGGGGTCAGGTCGTCACGGTCGAACACCTCGACGTCGTGCCCGGCCCGCGCGAGCAGGAGCGCGGTCACCAGGCCTGCCACGCTTCCTCCGACGACGACCGTCCGCGTGCCGTCCTCCCGCGGAGGCTCGAGTGGTGGGTCCGGAGCCGATCGTTCCACGCGATCTCCCCCCGTCGTCCTGCCTCGTGCCGTGCCCGATCCGGCGCCGTCTGCCCGGACACGGCGAACGGGTAGCGCCAGGACCCGGGGCGGATCGTGCAAGGTACCGGTCCCGGCCGTCCGCCGACAGGTACCGGGCCCCGCGCCCGATCTCAGCGGTACCACGGGCCGGTCCCCCGGCGCCGGGGTCGAGCAACCCACCCGGCTCGAACCGCGCCGGCTCGGTTCACCGACGCCGGTCTGAGCACAACCGCGGCCGGTCCGCGACCGGTCACCGCGAGTCGCCGCCGCACTCGCCGTGCCGCGGCGGGGTGTAGTCCATCGGCAGGCCACGGGCGTCGAGGGTGACCGTGCAGCACTCGCCGAGCAGGTCGGCCAGCCGCCGGCGCCCGCGCTGCACGCGCGACTTCATCCCCGACAGCGAGACGCCCTCGCGGCGGGCGGCGCGGGCCTGTGGCCACCCCTCCAGATCGATCAGCTCCACCGCCCGGCGCTGGTCCGGTGGCAGGCCCCCGAGCAGCGGCCGAAGGCATCGGGCGAGCTCGGCCAGGGCGGCGTCAGGGTCTTCGTCACCCGGCGACGGATCGTCGGCGGGCATGTCAGCAGGGGCCGACATCAGCCGCTCGCGGTCGCGCCCGGCGCGGCGGTACTCGTCGATGACGGCGTTGCGGGCGACCCGGAACACCCAGTTCGCCACGCGCTCGCGGTCGTCGACGGTCCCCACGCTCTGGTGGATCCGCAGCAGGATCTCCGACACGAGGTCGTCCGCCCGGTCCGGGTCCGCGATGCGCCGGCGGACGAAGGCGCGCAACTGCGCCATGACGTCGCGCCAGGCCTGCTCGCCGAACCCGTTTCCCTCGCCCGGAGGGCCGATGGTCCTCGTGACCGTGTCCATGTCGCCGCCGCCCCGGCGCCCCCTGCGGGCGCCCCGTCCCTAGTGACGACGATAGTGCGCGAAGGACGCACCGCAGGAGTCGTGCGACACCGGCGCGGGCGGCGCCTCGTACGGCCCGCGGTGGGCGCGGCAGGGTTCGAACCTGCGACCGCTCGGGGGTAGGGGAGCTGTCCGCGCCGTCAAGAGCCCCTACCGGCAACAAGGGTCTCGATCCGCTTCCCTGTGGACGCCTCCCGACCCCGTCATCAACTCCGTTTCGTGCCACGAAGCGTGTCACGCGGACGATCTTCAGTTGGCGCGGGAGGGCAGGCTCAGGCGACGCCCAGCCAGGCGCGTAGCGCCTGTCTAATGACGTCGCTGGCGCTGGTGTGCTCGGCGTCGGCCCGGGCTGCGAGCGCGGTGCGCAGCTCGGGATCGAGCCGCACGGGGACGACGTCAGCCGGGCCGGAGCCCAAGGGGCGGCGTCCGCCGCGTCGCCGGAGGACGGTCGCGTCGTACCCGGCGTCGGCCTCGTCGGCCAGTCGCTGTACTAACTCGTCGGTCATGGGGACGCCGCCCGAGGTGCGGTCTTCGTGCTCGTCTCTGCTCATGGTCGATTCATTCAGTGTCAGGGGAGGAGGTCCCGGTATCTGGGCCTCATCCGCATCGCGTGGATGACGAGTTCGTCGCCGTCGTCGAGCAGCAGCACCACGACCTCCAGAAGGCTGCCTGCCCGATCCGGGCCCAGGCGCAGCTCGCGACGTGGGCCGTCCTGGTCCTCGTCCTCCAGCGGGTAGGCGACCAGGAACCTGCCCGCGGCGTGGACTGCGTCCTCGTCGGCGACGCCGTGCTTGCGCGCCGACCGGAGCACCTCCGCCCGGCCGATCGTAATACGAAACAGTGCTGGCGGGGGAGCGTGCAAGGTGTGCCACTCGCGGTCCGCGGCGCTACTGCTGTCCATCACGGATACGCGAGTGACTCGGGAAGGTAGACCCGACGACCCGGTGCGCTACACGTTTCCGCAGGCCAAGCGTGGGCGCGGCAGGGTTCGAACCTGCGACCGCTCGGGTGTAAGCCGAGTGCTCTCCCGCTGAGCTACGCGCCCCGCGGCCGGTTCCGCGGAACCGGCCGGGTCGTCAGAGTGCGGCGAGGGCCTTGCGCCAGACGTCCTGG
>DATLGI010000170.1:0-17236 GCA_035540535.1 Pseudonocardia sp. | reverse complement strand
CCCGTCGAGCAGCCAGGCCCCACCCGCCGGGCGCGACGCCATCAGGCGCAGCCCGTCGGTGACCGTGTCGGTGCCGGTCGCCGCGGCCGCGTCGGTACCCGCGTCGGGGTCGGGTTCGCCGAGGTAGCGGTTGATCGAGCGCACCAGCCGGCGCAGCCCGTCCGGGTCGAGCCGGTCCTCGCGGCCCAGGTTGAGCAGCACGTTCGCCTTGGTCGCCGCGCCGACGCGCTGGTTGTGCGCCAGGGCCAGGTAGCGCACGACCGAGCCGTCCTTGTTCGCCCGCGCGGTCGTCCGCAAGTACATGACCGCACCCGACCACACCCCGACCAGGTCACGCAAGCATCAACCCGCCAAAACGTGTGCCCACGTTTTCGAGCACTTCAGCAGGACCGCAACCCGCTGACCAGGCACAACACCCGCCCGAACCTGCTCATGTGCCCATCAACTGCGGAACGCGGGTCCACCTAACCGGCTGTCCCGGTAAACCAGGCCGTATGGTACGGGTAGCAGTTGGGCTTTCACCGCCCACCAATGCAGCCCTTTTGCTCAGCGGGCGCCGGCCCGCGGTGATGAGGAGCGATTCTTGAGGAGCCGGGAGCGATGGTTGCACGAAGGCTTGGAGATCCTGGCCGCGTCCGGGATCGGTGGGGTCACGATCGAGTCGCTCTCCGCCCGCCTGGGGCTCAGCAAGGGCTCCTTCTACCACCACTTCGACGGCATGCCGGCCTACCGCCAGGCACTGCTGGAGTACTTCGAGGCAAGGGAGAGCCAAGACTTCATCGAAAGGGCGAACGCCGCGCCCGAACCAGCCGGTGAGCCCCGGCTGCGGCACATCGTGGCCGACATCTTGGCTGCCGAGGGCGGACGTCCGCACCTGGAGAACGCCGTCCGCGGCTGGGCCTCGAGTGAGCCGGTCGCCCGCGAGTACCTCGATCGGATCGATCGCGCCCGCGTCGACTTCCTTCAGCAACAGTTCGAAGCGATGAGTCTCGACCAGCAGGCCGCGGCCGACTTCGCGAAGATCGGCCACCTCATGTCGATCGGGGCCGCCCAGACGTTGCCGCCCCTGGCGCCGCCCCAGATCGCTCGTCTCTGGGAGCGCCTGCTTTCCGCGGCAGCTGGCCAAGCCATGCCGAGCACAGCCGGCAATTGACACCAGCACCGGCGCCGCCCGTCAATGCGGCACCGCTACCGAGCGTGACGGTGACCCGCGCCAACTTGCGAGCGAGGCGCCAGGCCGTCTACTCCTCAACATCCTCTGCGGCCTCGTTCTGTTCGGATTCGCGCGCTCAGCGGTTGCACGGGAGGCCGACCTACGTACGACGGACGCTCGAGCCGAGTCGCCGACAGATCAAACGGCCGAGGTGACCCCTTGGTAGTCGGCAAGCGCTGCGGCGCCGGTCACCTCGTACTCGAGCACGACGAGACCGGACGGCGTTGTACGGCAATCGACAAGCCGGAGGCCGGAGTCGCTGTGACCTGTGAACAGGCGTCGGCCCTGGCCAATGATCACCGGGGCGATGGCGAGGCGCAGGGTGTCTACGAGTCCGGCATCAAGTAATGACGCAGCGAGTCTTGCGCTCCCGTGGACCTGGACCTCGCGACCGGCATCGGCTTTCAGTGCCGCCACTGACTCCTGGATGTCGCCGTGCAGAACGGTCGTCGGGTTCCAACTCCCGGCGTTGAGCGTGTTGCTCACGACGTATTTCGGCAGGGCGTTCATCCGCCCCGTGAAGGGATCGGGCTCGGCGATCTTGGGCCAGTCGCGGGCGAATGCTTCGTAGGTACGCCGGCCGAGCAACAGGCCGTCGGCGAGGTCCAGCCAATCGGATGCCTGCTTCACGAACGCCTCGTCTAGGTGAGGCGCGAACCACCCTCCACGGGTGAACCCATCGGTCGGGTCCTCATTTGCGGATCCAGGCCCCTGAGCTACGCCGTCCAGGGCGAGGAACTGGGTGACGGCGATCTTCACGACGCGGCCCTCCTCTCGATGAGGGCGGCGAGGGCGGCGGTCACCGAGCCCCGGCCGTCGAAACTGCCGAACTCCTCGTGCCGGTCGCGGTCGGCAGGGTCGTGAGAGGTCATGGATTCGAGCTCCTGTTGTGCCGAGATCTCCATCTCAGAGCCACCATACCGTAACGTACGGTACGGTGCAAAGGCCGAAAGGAGGCACGGCAGTCCGATCGTCGGCGCGACCAGCGTTGCCAGATCACGATCTGCGCCGCCCCCATCGACCATGGCCGGGAAACGTAGCCTTCCGCGGCAGACTCGATCCCGAGCGACACGACCGATGGCCCCAGTGGTCCAGTCAACAGGAGAACGTCGGCGCGGCGCCCTCCTTGTCGCTGTGCGCGGTCACGAGCGTCGCATCGACGTCGATGAGCAGCGCGCGGCACCGTCGGGTCCGAGGCCACCGGCCGTAGACGCCGGGTTCGGCGCGCAGCACGGCGATGTCGGCCAGGCAGTCGCCGCCGACCGCGAGCGCCACCGCCAGATCGAGCAGGATCTTCGCCGGGTCGTGCACGGTGTTCGGCAGCCGCCACGGCGCCAGCGCCGACGCCAGCTCCCGGTCCAACCGGACCGCCCGCACCGTCTCGGTGAGCAGCAGTCCACCGGCCTGCGACACGACCTGCCGGCCCGCCGTGTCTGCGGCCGGGCACGGGTAGAACGCACTACGCTTGCCCACCTGAAGGGTGCTCCTGTCCGCCGCGGATGTTGACCATCGAAAAGCCGCATCCTTGCTGCTCAGGAGCACCTTTCAGCCGTTCGACACGCCCCTTCGGCGACGGCCGTGACAGCGCCGGGTCAGCCCCCACCGCACCACGCGGAGCCGTGCAGCCATACCGGCGAGAGCCCTGCGTGCCGACGAGCTCGAGGTTGGTCTCGGAGCGTCACGGCCCGCGTCTCGGTTTGCGGGGTGTCCCGCCTCGCGCCTCCGTTTGCGGGGTGTCGCGGCCCGACATAGGTTCGATCGCGCCGATCACGTGCAAGTGATCGCTACCACACTTTCGGGCATGTGGCTGCACCTTCGCGGTGCCGGCCAGGTCCGGGACGGGGAGGCGCGGGATGGGCCAGCCGCTGGATCCGCCGCCTGAGCAGCCACGACTTCACCGGGGGCGCAGGGGGCTGGCCGCGGCCACGGCCGTGATCGCCGCCGCCGCGCTCACCGCCTGCGGCAGTGAGGCGGCCGGTCCGCCGGTGCTGAACTTCTACACCCCGGCGGACAACGCGAGCGGTTACGCGGCGGCGGCCGAGGCGTGCACCGAGGAGGCCGCAGGGCGCTACACCGTCGTCCAGCAGACCCTGCCGAAGAGCGCCGACGACCAGCGCCTGCAGCTGGCCCGCCGGCTCGTCGCGGGCGACGAGGCCGTGGACCTGATGGGGCTCGACGTCACCTGGACCGCCGAGTTCGCCGAGGCCGGCTGGATCGAGCCGTGGCCGGAGGACATCGCGACCGAGATCCGCGAGGGCACCCTGGAGGGACCCTACGAGACCGCGGTGTACCAGGACCGGCTGTGGGCGGCCCCGCTGAACACCAACACCCAGCTGCTGTGGTACCGCACCGACCTCGCCCCGCAGCCGCCGCAGACCTGGGACGAGATGATCGAGATGTCGGAGGCGCTCCACGAGCAGGACCTGCCGTCCTACATCGAGGTGCAGGCCGCGCAGTACGAGGGCATCGTCGTCTGGTTCAACACGCTGCTCACCAGCGCGGGCGGGCAGATCGTCTCCGAGGACGGCGAGGTGCTGATCGACGACGGGCCCGCCGCGATGCAGGCGGCCTCGATCATGCAGCGGGTCGCGAGCTCGCCCGCCGCGAACCCGTCGCTGTCGGTCTCCCAGGAGAACGACGGCCGCCTGTCCATGGAGGCGGGGCTGGCCCCGTTCCAGGTCAACTACCCCTTCGTCAACGCCTCGATCAACACGCCACCTCCGGACGGTGGTGGCGGCGGCACGTTCATCGACGAGCAGGGCCGGCCGACCAACGTCGACACCGGTCGTCGCGTCATCGACGTGTTCGCGTGGGCGCCCTATCCGCGGGTCGACCCGAACGAGCCGGCCACGGTGACCATCGGCGGGCTGAACATCGGCGTCAGCACCACCGGCGGCGACCAGGAGCTGGCGTTCGAGGCCGCCGCCTGCCTGCGCAACCGGGATGCGCAGCTGCGCAACGCGCTGGAGGGCGGTGTTCCCCCGACACTGGAGGCCCTGTACTCCGACCCGGCGTTCCAGGCCGAGTACCCGGCGTGGGAGGCGATCCTCGACTCGCTGCGCAACTCCAGCGTGCGGCCGAAGACCCCGGCCTACACCAGCATCTCCATCGTCCTGGCCGACCTGCTCAACCCGCCGGCGGAGATCAACCCGGAGGCGATCGTGCCGCGGATGGCCGAGCAGATCGAAGGCGCCGTGAACTCGGAAGGACTCGTGCCATGAGCGTGCAGGCGACGGCTCCCGCGGCCGAGACCGAACGGAGGGCGCAGGGGAAGCGGCCCAGACCGCCGATCTCGCAGGGTGCCCGGTCGGAGCGTCGCCTGGCGTTCCTGCTGTGCGCCCCGGCTGTGATCATCATGCTGGCCGTGACGGCGTATCCGATCGGTTACGCCGTGTGGCTGTCCCTGCAGCGCTACGACCTCAGGTTCCCCGACGACCGCGGGTTCATCGGCCTGTCCAACTACGCGACCGTGCTCACGTCGGGCTACTGGTGGAGCGCGTTCGCCGTCACGATGATCATCACGGTGATCTCGGTCGCGATCGAGTTCGTGCTGGGTCTGGCCCTGGCACTGATCATGCACCGGACGATCATCGGGCGCGGTCTCACCCGCACCGTCGTGCTCATCCCGTACGGGATCGTCACGGTGGTCGCCGCGTTCAGCTGGCAGTTCGCGTGGACGCCCGGTACCGGGTATCTGGCGAACCTGCTACCGGCGGGCAGTGCCCCGCTCACCGACCAGGTGGCGTCGATCGCGGTGATCATCCTGGCCGAGGTGTGGAAGACGACCCCGTTCATGGCGCTGCTGCTGCTCGCCGGGCTCGCCCTGGTGCCCGACGACCTGCTCAAGGCCGCGCAGGTGGACGGCGCGAGCCCGTGGCAGCGGCTCACGCAGATCATCCTGCCGATGATGAAGCCGGCGATCCTGGTGGCGCTGCTGTTCCGCACGCTCGACGCGTTCCGGATCTTCGACAACATCTACATCCTGACCAACGGCTCCAACGGCACGGGGTCGGTCTCGATCCTCGGCTACAACAACCTGTTCCGGGCGTTCAACCTCGGCCTCGGTTCCGCGATCTCGGTGCTCATCTTCATCGCGGTGGCGTTGATCGCGTTCCTGTTCATCAAGCTGTTCGGTGCCGCGGCACCGGGCGCCGAACCCGAGAGGCGCTGACATGGCCGTTCAGACCCAGACGGGCGGGGCCGGCAGGAGCAAGTGGGCCATCGCCAACACGATCGTCCTGCTGTACGCGCTGATCCCGGTGCTGTGGATCGTCAGCCTGTCGTTCAAGCCGGCGAGCTCCATCACCGACGGGAACTTCATCCCCCGGGAATGGACGTTCGACAACTACGCCCAGGTGTTCGGCGTCGACCTGTTCACCAGCGCGCTGATCAACTCGATCGGCATCGCCGTCATCGCGACGGTCCTGGCGGTGGTGATCGGGACGATGGCCGCCTACGCCGTGGCCCGGCTGCGCTTCCCGGGCAAGGGCCTGCTGGTCGGCATCTCGCTGCTGATCGCCATGTTCCCGCCGATCTCGCTGGTCAGCCCGCTGTTCGACCTGTGGCGGGGGATCGGGCTGTTCGACACCTGGCCCGGCCTGATCATCCCGTACATCACGTTCTCGCTGCCGCTGGCGATCTACACGCTCTCGGCGTTCTTCCGGGAGATCCCGTGGGAGCTGGAGAAGGCCGCGAAGATGGACGGCGCGACGCCGTTGCAGGCGTTCCGGTCGGTGATCGTGCCGCTGGCCGCGCCGGGCGTGTTCACCACGGCCATCCTGGTGTTCATCTTCTGCTGGAACGACTTCCTCTTCGCGATCTCGCTGACCTCCACGCAGGCCTCGCAGACGGCGACCGTCGCCATCGCGAACTTCACCGGCGCCAGCGAGTTCGCCGAGCCCACCGGTTCGATCGCGGCGGCCGCGGTGCTGCTCACCATCCCGATCATCATCTTCGTGCTGTTCTTCCAGCGCCGGATCGTGGCCGGCCTGACCTCCGGCGCAGTGAAGGGTTGAGCAATGGCTGACATCGTCCTGGACAAGGTGACCAAGCGGTACCCGGACGGCACGATCGCCGCCAAGGAGATCGACCTCGAGATCGCCGACGGCGAGTTCATCATCCTCGTCGGGCCGTCGGGGTGCGGGAAGTCCACCGCCCTGAACATGATCGCCGGGCTGGAGGACATCAGCGACGGCGAGCTGCGCATCGGCGGCGAGCGGGTGAACGAGAAGGCGCCCAAGGACCGCGACATCGCGATGGTGTTCCAGTCCTACGCGCTCTACCCGCACATGACCGTGCGCGAGAACATGGGCTTCCCGCTCAAGCTCGCCAAGGTCGAGAAGTCGGAGATCAACCGCAAGGTCGAGGAGGCCGCGCAGATCCTCGACCTCACCCAGCACCTCGATCGCAAGCCCGCGAACATGTCGGGCGGCCAGCGCCAGCGCGTCGCCATGGGCCGGGCGATCGTCCGCAGTCCCAAGGCGTTCCTGATGGACGAGCCGCTGTCCAACCTGGACGCGAAGCTGCGCGTGCAGATGCGCACGATGGTCTCGAAGCTGCAGGCCC
The DNA here is from genome assembly GCA_035540535.1 of Pseudonocardia sp. Classification (GTDB taxonomy): domain Bacteria; phylum Actinomycetota; class Actinomycetes; order Mycobacteriales; family Pseudonocardiaceae; genus Pseudonocardia. Next base: position 10,458 of record DATLGI010000170.1, on the reverse strand, counting down.
GGCTGTCGACGACCACCGTTTACGTCACCCACGACCAGACCGAGGCGATGACGCTGGGCGACCGCATCGTGGTCATGCGCGGCGGGGTGGTGCAGCAGATCGGCTCGCCGCAGAACCTCTACGACCGCCCGGCGAACCTGTTCGTCGCCGGGTTCATCGGCTCGCCGGCGATGAACTTCCTGCCGGCGACCGTTGAGGAGGGAATGCTCCGGACACCGCTGGGCGACCTCCCGATGACCGACGAGCTGCGCCGCAACCTCGAGGCCGCGAACTGCCCGCGCGAGGTGATCATGGGCATCCGCCCGGAGCACTTCGAGGACGCCGAGCTCGTGGAGGAAGGGCAGCGGGACAGGGGCTCGGTCTTCACCGCCGAGGTCGACGTCCTGGAGTCCATGGGATCGGACAAGTTCGCCTACTTCACCATCGAGGGCGAGCAGGCGATGTCCGAGGACCTCGCCGACCTCGCCGCCGACGCCGGCACCGCCGACGTCCCGGGCGGCGGCGGCGGGCAGCTCGTCACGCGGCTCTCGGCCGCGTCGTCGGTGGCCGAGGGCCACAGCTCGCAGGTCTGGGTGGACACGACCAAGATCCAGATCTTCGATCCGTCCGGCGGACGCAACCTCACCAGCGCCGAGGGCCGGCAGGCCCCGCCCGGGGTCGGGCCGGGCGCCACGGACGACAACGACGCCCCCGAGGACGCGGCCCAGACCGGCACGGGGGACGCCCGGCGCGGGTGACGGCGCGTCACGCCCCACGGTCGGCGCGCAGCCGGTCCACCACCTCGTCGTCCCAGCGGTGCGTGCGCATCAGGCGGTAGCGTTGGGCGGCCAGGTGCAGGTAGGCCTCGGTGTCGGTGCGGTCGCCGACGAGGTCGGCCTGCTGCAGCATCCGCACCACCGGGGTGAACTCCTCGGCGTACCAGCGCCGGGCGACGGACTCGCGGTCGAGGTAGCGGCCCTCGTGCTGCATCAACCGGAACCCCCACGCCTCCACCGTCTCGCTGAGCACGGCGTAGTGCCAGGCGTCGGTGACCAGGATCGTGGCCAGCGCGGGCCCGGGCAGGGGCACCCGGTCGAGGAACACCCGGCGTAGGTCCTTCGTGACGAGGTCGCCGCGCCGGGTGATGTCACCGGCGTCGAGGCGGGTCGTCACCTCGGTGACGAACGCGTCGATGGTCCGCAGGCGCATCGCCAGCGCCACCGAGACGCGGTGGTGGCCGTCGCGCACGAAGTGCATCCCGCCGATCCGGTACACGTCGATCGGTGGGATGTTCTCGCCGCGGCGCTGCGCGCGGGCGAGCCGTTCCCACCGCTCCCGGGTGCGCTGCGAGCGGGGCCGGAAGTGCCGGTCGAAGTCGCCCGCGCGGTCGACGCTGCCGACCACGGTGTCCAGCTCGATCACCTGCAGGCCAAGCCGGCGCTCGCCGGTGCGGCCCAGCGCGGCGACGACCTCGTCGAACGGCAGGATCTCGGACACGTCGTCGGGCTCGCGGCGCAGCCAGGCGGCGAGCCGGGACAGGACCTGACGGCGCCGGATCCGCAGGAAGTCGTGCTCGGCGTCGGCGGCGGGGAAACCGGTGTCGGCCAACGTCTACAGCTCCAGGATCCGGCGGCCGACGACGTTGACCACGCGCGTCGTCCCCAGCACGCGGTCGGGTGCGGGGCGCCCGTAGGGGTGGACGTGGCCGTGCACGAGCAGCCGCGGCCGCAGCGCCGCCACCACCGCGTGCAGGCAGGTGAATCCGTGGTGCGGCGCGTCGTCCCCGTCGCCGCAGTTGCGGGGCGGCGCATGGGTGAGCAGGACGTCGACCCCGCGCCCGTCCCGGCGGGTCAGCCGGCGGGCGGCCCGCACCAGCTTGCGGGCCCGGCGGGCCTGCTCGGCCTGTGTCCACTGGTTGGGCCCGGACCGGTAGCGCAGGCACCCGCCCAGGCCGGCCACCCGCACCCCCGCGACGTCGACGACGTGGCCGTCGGCGTCGACGAACCCGGGCGGGCCGGGCCAGCGGTCCGGCCGGCCCGCCCGCATCCACAGCCCGGCGCGCTCGCTCCAGCCGGCGAGATCCGGGTCGTGGTTGCCGGGCACGAGGACCCCCGGGCGGTCGACGGTGTCGGCCAGCCCGGCGAGGTAGTCGAACGGCAGGTCTCCGGCGGCGAGCAGGAGGTCGACACCGAGGCGGCGCCCCCCGCCGGCGCGCAGGGCCGCCACCTCCTCGTCGCTCACCGCAAGCGCACGGACCACCCGGCCAGCCTACGGGCGACGCGCCGACGTCGCGGGCCCTCCAGCCGCAGCCGCCCGGATGCGTCAGGATGCGGACCCGTGAGCCCCTCCCCGTCGCCCGGACGACTCGGACCCGCGGGCATTCCGCGCGCCTTCGACGCCCACGCCCGCAGCTACGACCGGCTGGTGGGGGCGAACCCCGGCTACCACGAGCACCTGCGCCTGTCCGCCCGGCGGATGGGGCTGCCCGACGGCGGGCGCGGCCTGCGGCTGCTCGACCTCGGCTGCGGCACCGGCGCCTCGACGGCCGCGCTGCTCGACGCGTTCCCGGCCGCCGAGGTGCTGGCCGTCGACTTCTCCGCGGAGATGCTCGCGCAGGCCCGCCGCAAGAACTGGCCGTCGAGGGTGCGGTTCGTCCGCGCCGACGTCGACCGCCTGGAGGAGGCGCGGATCACCGGGCCGTTCGACGGCATCCTCGCCGCCTACCTCGTACGCAACCTGCCCGACCGGGACGCGGCGCTGCGCCGGTTCCACGACCTGCTGCGGCCCGGGGCGCCGCTGGCGCTGCACGAGTACTCGGTGCGCGACTCGCTGCGCAGCCGGATCGTCTGGTCCGCCGTCGCCTGGGGCGTGATCATACCGATGGGTCGAATGCGCTCCGGGTCCTCGGACCTCTACCGCTACCTGTGGCGCAGCGTGCTGCAGTTCGACGGCGTGCACGCGCTGCTGGACCGGATGCGCGGCGCGGGCTTCGACGACGTCCGGGTGCAGACGGTGCCGGGCTGGCAGCAGCACATCGTGCACACGTTCCTGGGCCGGCGCCCGGTGGTGGCCGGGGCTCCGGCCGCAGATGCGGTGGACGCCGTGGATGCCGACGCCGCCACCCCGCCGGGCGGTACCCCCGTCGTCGCGCCCTGACGCGCTCCGCCCCGCGGAGCCGGTGCGCGCGCCGGTTGCCGGGCGGGGCGGAACTGCCGGCGCGGGGGCGCCGCGGCGCGGGTTACGGTGGCCCGGTGCACCGGCTCTTCCCGATCACCCCGCCGCCTCGCCGCTGAGCGGGGCCGCAGGCTCGTGACGCGGCGCGCGTGCTCTACCGGCCCGCGCGCCGCCACCGCACCGTGTCCCGCCGCGGGTGCCCACGGGGCACCCGGGCGGCCCCGCTCCGCGACCCCGACGTCCCGTCCCGGGGCCGACCACTCGGCCCCTCCCCGTCGCAGGAGCCCGTTCCCATGCATCTGGCCCGTTCCCGGGGCGCTGCCGCGCGCCCCGGTGCCGCCGTTGCCCTGCTCGCCACGGCCGGTGTCCTCTGGGGCACCGGTGGGCTGCTGGGCCGCCTCCTCGGTGACGTCACCGGGCTCGGCCCGACCGCCGTCGCCGCCTACCGGCTCACCCTCGGCGGCGCCGTCCTCGGCGCCGTCCTGCTCCTGGCCCGCCGGCCGCTCCCGCGGCGGGTCGACGCGTGGCGTCGGATCGTCGCCACCGGTGCGCTGGCCGCGCTGTACCAGGCCTGCTACTTCGGATCGGTCGCGCTGACGTCGGTCAGCCTCGCGACGCTCGTGACGCTCGGCAGCGCGCCGGTGGTGGTGATCACGGTCGAGCGGCTCACCGGGCGGCGCGGCGCCGACCGTCGGCTGGCGGGGGCGGTCGCGCTCGCGCTCGTCGGCCTCGCGCTGCTCGTCGGGGTGCCCGCCGGAGGCGCGGACGCGGGGTCACCCGCCCTCGGTGCCGCGCTCGCGATGGTCGCCGGCGCCGGGTTCGCCGGGATCACCCTGCTCGCCGCACGCCCGGTGCCCGAGCTCGACGACCTCACGACAGCCGGCCTGGCCTTCCCCCTCGGCGGGCTGCTGCTGCTGCCGCTCGCCCTCGCCACGGCGGGCCTGGGGTTCACTCCGTCGCCCGCCGGGGTCGCCCTGCTGCTCGCGCTCGCGGTCGTACCGACCGCCCTGGCCTACACGGCCTACTTCCGCGGGCTGCGCGGCAGCGTCGCGGGCGTCGGCGCCGTGATGGCCCTGCTCGAGCCGCTCACCGCGGCGCTGCTGGCCGCGCTGCTGCTGGGCGAGCGGCTCGGTGCGGTGGGGATCGTCGGCGCGGTGCTGCTCGGCACGGCCGTGCTGCTCACCGCGACGACCACCGGATCGGGCGGCTCGCGCGCCTGAAGCGGTGCACTCGCGGGCGTGGAGGGGTGCACTCGCGGGCGTGGAGTGGTGCACTCGCGGGTCAGGGGCGGGTGCGCAGGGCGTGGCGGCGCTCGGCGTAGGCGATGTCGTCGCGCCAGAGCCGGCGCGCCGCCACGGCCATCAGCGGCCGCAGGGCCACGGCGGTGCGCGTCGCGCGGGCGAACCCGGGCCGGTCGGAGTGCGCCACCACGGCCTCGATCACCGCCGTGCGGGGCAGGCCGTCGGGGCCGGGGCGCAGCGGCGTCGCATGGGTCTCGACGACGCTGCCCGCGCCCTCGCCATCGACGATCTCCATCGTGACCGTCCGCGGGTCCGGGCAGCTGAACTCCGCCCGGACCGGCACGCCGAGCCCGCGGCCGAGGGTGAAGGTCACCTCGACGAGGAAGCGGTCCTCCGCGGCGACGCAGTGCAGCGGCGGCGCGGAGAGCACCCGCAGCGCGGCGAACGAGTAGGGGTGGAACCAGGCGCCGTGCCAGGGGTCCAGCCGGTTCGCGACGACGTCCTCCGGCTCGCACCGCCCGATCACCGTCGCGACCGACGCGATCGACGGTTCCGGGGGGCGCGGCCCGAGCACGGGTGCGGGCAGCGGCGGCCCCGGGTCCGCGCCGTCGAGGCGCACCCACGCGAGCACGCCGTCGTCGTGGGTGGGGAAGGTCCGCCAGTCGGGCCGCCCCGCCGGGCCGAGGGCGAGCCCGTGCCAGCGGCACACCAGCTGCCCATCGTGCACCGGCGCGTCGCACAGCGCGGCGCCCAGGTGCGGGCAGGCACCGGGGCCGGCGTGCACGGCGCCGTCGGACCCGCGCCAGGCGACCAGCTCGCGGCCGGCGACCACCCGCCCGAACGCCCGCCCCGGCCGCACCTCGCGAGCGGCCGCGAGCACGTACCAGCCGCCGGAGGGGCGCGCGACAGCGCGGTCCAGGGCGGCCCGGATGACGGCCGGGCGCGCCTCGCGCCAGGTGGGTTCCTGCTCGTGCCAGGCGGGGCGGCGCAGCCGGCGGAGCGGGTTGACGGGGCGGTCCTCGGTCACGCCGCCAGGTTAGGCCGAACCGCCTACAGCCACTGGTTGCGCCGGAACACCCGGAACAGCGTCAGGCAGAGCGTGGCGATCACGGCCAGCACCAGCGGATAGCCGTAGCGCCACTCCAGCTCCGGCATGTGCGTGAAATTCATGCCGTACAACCCGGCGACCATCGTGGGGACCGAGATCATCGCCGCGTACGCCGTGATCTTGCGCACGTCGCCGTTCTGCCGCATCGTGATCTTGGCGAGCACGGCGTCGACCAGCGTCGTCAGCAGCTCGTTGAAGCCGCCGACCCGCTCGGCGACCGTGGTCAGGTGGTCGTCGACGTCGCGGAAGTAGGACCGCACCTCGTGCGGCACCAGCGCGCTGTAGCCCTCGGCCAGCTTGCGCACTGGCCCGACCAGCGGCTGCACCGCCCGCCGCAGCTCCAGCACCTCGCGCTTCATCACGTAGATCTGCTCGGCGTCCATCGTCGAGCGCGGGCTGAAGACCTCCGCCTCCATGCCGTCGATGTCGTCCTCGATGGCCTCGGTGACGTCGAGGTAGGTGTCCACGACGCGGTCGGCGACGGCGTGCAGCACCGCGGCCGGGCCGAGCGCCAGCTGCTCCGGGTCGGCCTCCAGGCGGCGGCGCACGTCGTGCAGCCCGGAGTGGTTGCCGTGGCGGACCGTCACCACGAAGTCGCGGCCGACGAACGCCATGATCTCGCCGGTCTCCACGATCTCGTGCGCCGCGGTGGGCTCGGCCGGCCGCTGCCCGGCGGGCCCGAGGTAGCAGACGGTCTTGAGCACCATGAACAGCGTGTCGTCGTAGCGCTCCAGCTTCGGCCGCTGGTGGGCGTGCACGGCGTCCTCGACGGCGAGCTCGTGCAGGCCGAACGCGTCGGCGATGCCGGTGATCTGGTCGCCGTCGGGCTCGTGCAGACCGATCCAGACGAAGCCGTCGTCGCGGCGGCGCACCTCGGCCAGCGCCGCGTCGTGCGTCCACCGGCCCGGCAGGCGGAAGCCGTCGACGTAGACGGCGCAGTCGACGATGTGCTCGGACAGCGGGCCCCGCAGCTTCGGCGCGACCGGGGCGGGTCGGCCGCTGAGGCGGGCGCGGGAGCCGGCGGCGCGGATCGCGGGCCGGAGCGAGGCCAGCGCGGGAACGGAAAGGGCAGGCACGGGTACTCCTCGGCGTGCGGGACGTACCGGATGGCGCTCGGTACGGCGGAGGGATCGTGTGCACCCTCCGCCCCGCAGCCGCTCAGGCGGCCGTGCGGCGAAGGGCGCGGCTCGTACTGCAACCGGGTGCCGTCGGCACCGCGCCCACCTCCTCGTCTGCACTCGGGGCCGGGATCCGTCGCCCGGGCCGCCGGTTAGATTACTCCTCCGGAAGGACCATCGGCCATGGAGGCGTTGACTTTGCGGTTCGGGCGCTACTTCGAGGAGTTCGAGGTCGGTGCGATCTACAAGCACTGGCCCGGCAAGACAGTGACCGAGTACGACGACCACCTGTTCTGCCTGCTCACGATGAACCACCACCCGCTGCACCTCGACCTGCACTACGCCGAGGAGACCACCGAGTTCAAGCGCAACGTGGTGGTCGGCAACTACGTGTACTCGCTGCTGCTCGGGATGTCGGTGCCCGACGTCAGCGGGCGGGCGATCGCGAACCTCGAGGTGGAGTCGCTGCGGCACACGAAGCCGACCTTCCACGGCGACACCATCTACGGCGAGACCGAGGTGCTGGACAAGACACCGTCGAGGTCCAAGGACGACCGCGGCGTCGTGTACGTCGAGACCCGCGGCTACAAGCAGGACGGCACGGTCGTCTGCACGTTCCGGCGCAAGGTGATGGTGCCGAAGCGTTCCTACGGCGACGCGCGGGGCGGCGAGCAGCCGGGCCGGCCGGAGCCGCGGGGCTGAGGCCCGGCCGCTCAGCCCTGTCCGGGCAGCGCGTCCCAGGCGGCGAGCACCTCCCGCAGCCCGTCCACCACCGGCAGCCGGGCCAGCTCGGCGGCGTCCACCCAGCGGGCGTCCGTGGCGTCGTCCCCGGCGCGCAGCTCGCCGCCGACCGCCTCGCAGCGGTAGTCCGCGATGTCGTAGACGCCGCGCCGTACCCGACCCACCAGCGGGCCGGGTACGGTGTCGAGCCCGGTCTCCTCGGCCATCTCGCGGACGAGCGCCGCGGCGTCGTCCTCACCGGGCTCGACGCGCCCCCCGGGCAGTGACCACAGCCCGCGTCCGGGCTCGTTGGCGCGGCGGACGAGGAGCAGGCGGCCACGGCTGTCGTAGGCGATGCCACCCACACAGGGAACACCTGTATCACCCGGGGTCATCGCGATCGAGCGTATCGGCCCGCGTGCCGGATACCGCGGGTCGGGGCGGTGCGGTACAAACGACAGGCGCAGGGTCCTGTACCGACCGTGAACGGTGGTTGTGGTGAACGTCAAGAAGATCGTCGGGTTTCTCGCGATCGTGTTCCTCATCTTCTTCGTCGTGACCCGGCCGAACAGCGCGGCGAACTCGGTGGAGAGCATCGGGAACTTCCTCACCGACGCGGGCAGCTCGCTCTCCACCTTCTTCGAGGAGATCATCAACTAGCCGTGCTCGCACCGCGGGAGATCGACGAGTACCTGCTGCCCACCGAGCGCAGGGTGATCAGGGTGCGCCAGCACTGGGCCGTCATGGCCGGCCACGTCACCACCACGGCGCTGTTCCTGCTGGTCGTGATCCTGATCGAGAGCTACGCGGGCGGCAACGCGCTCGTCGCCAACCTGGCGTTCTACCTGGGCCTGGCGGTCGTGCTGCGGTTCACGGTGCTGACGATCCTGTGGTGGATCGAGCGCATCGTCATCACCGACAAGCGGGTGATGCTCGCGCAGGGGATCATCACGCACAAGGTCGGGATGATGCCGCTGGGCAAGGTGACCGACCTGACGTTCGAGCGCACCCTCGGCGGGCGGATGCTCGGCTACGGCACGATGATCGTGGAGTCGGCGGGGCAGATCCAGGCGCTCAACCGGATCACGTACATGCCGCGGCCCGAGGAGATCTACGAGGCGCTGTCCGAGCTGGTGTTCGGTGAGAAGGGCAAGACGCGGGCCACCGGCATGCTCGCCCGCCCCCGGTTCCGCCGCTGGGGTTGATCGGTGCGGCAACTAGCCTCGGCTCGGTGACCCGCCTGCGCATCGACCTGCACGCCCACACCACCGTCTCGGACGGCACCGACGACCCGGCCGGGCTGGTCGCCGCCGCCGCAGCGGCCGGGGTCGACGTGCTCGGGCTCACCGACCACGACAACACGGGTGGCTGGGACGCCGCCGCGGCCGCCCTGCCGCCCGGGATGCGCCTGGTGCGGGGCGCGGAGTTCTCCTGCGTGAGCCACACGGGCCGCGACGAGCGCCCGGTGTCGGTCCACCTGCTCGGCTACCTCTTCGACCCCGACCACGCCGCGATCGTCGCCGAGCAGGTCCGGCTGCGCCGCGAGCGCGAGCACCGGCTGCACCGGATGATCGAGCGGATGGCGGCCGACGGCTACCCGGTCGACGCCGAGACCGTGTTCGCCTACCTGCCCGAGGGGGCCAGCGGCGGTCGCCCGCACCTGGCGCGCGCGCTGGTCGCCGCGGGCGTCGTCGGGTCGGTGAACGAGGCGTTCGCGACGCTGCTGCACAACGGCAGCCCGTACTACCTGCCGCGGTCCGACACGCCGGTGGCGACGGCGATCGCGATGGTCCGGGCGGCGGGCGGCGTCGCGGTGTTCGCGCACCCGCTGGCGCGCCGCCGGGGGCGCGTCGTCGAGCCGGACGTGCTCGCCGAGCTGGTCACCGTGGGCCTCGGCGGCGTGGAGGTCGACCATCCGGACCACTCGGCGCAGGACCGGGCGCTGCTGCGCGGGCTCGCCGGGGACCTCGGCCTGATCGTCACCGGGTCGTCGGACTACCACGGGACCAACAAGACCACGCAGCTCGCCGCGGAGACCACCGACCCGCGGGCGTTCGAGGAGCTGGTCGCGCGGGCCACCGGGGTCGAGGTGCTCGCCGGGTGAGGGGGGCGCGCGCGGCCCGGGCCGGGACCGGCGGGCAGCTCGGGCTCGACGAGCTCGACCAGGACTTCGTGCCCCGACCGCTCGCCCGGGTGACGCCGGCGCGCCTCGGGACCTGGGACGACTGCCCCCGTCGCTACCGGCTGACCTACCTCGACCGGCCCGCCCCGGTCCGCGCCGGTGCCCGCGCCGCCGCCACCCTCGGCGCGGTGGTGCACCTGGCGCTGCGGGCCCTGTTCGACGGGCCGGTAGCCGGTCGCACCCCGGGGGCCGCGGCGGCACTGGTGGACCGGCACTGGTCCGCCGAGGGATTCCGGGACGCCGGCCAGGCCGCCGTGTACCGGGAGCGGGCCCGCGGCTGGCTCGCGGACTACGCCGCGGAGCTGGGCGGCACCGACGAGCCGGTGGGCGTCGAGCGCTGGGTGTCCGCCCCGGCGGAGGGCATGGTCGTCGAGGGCCGGGTCGACCGGATCGACGGGCGCGGCGGCGAGCTGGTGGTGGTCGACTACAAGACCGGAGGGCGCGTGCCCACCGTCGAGGACGCGCGCGCCTCCCGTGCGCTGGCCCTGTACGCGCACGCGACCGCGCGGACGCTGCACCGGCGCTGCCGGCGGGTGGAGCTGCACCACCTGCCGTCGGGCACGGTGGCCGCGTGGGAGCACGACGACGTCTCCCTGCAGGAACACCTGGCCGCGGCCGGGGCGAGTGCCGCCGCGGCGACGGCGGCCGCGGCGGCACTCGCGGAGGGCGCGGACCCGGCGGTGACGTTCCCGGCGCGGCCCGGTGAGCGGTGCGGGTCGTGCGAGGTCCGCCGGCACTGCCCGGAGGGCCGCGCGGCCGCGCCGGAGGCTCGGCCGTGGGCGGGACTCGCGCCGTGACCGCCCCGCCGCCCCGCCCTGACCTGGCGGCATGTCGGGGTCGCGGCGGGATGGCGGGACCTGCACGATGCGAAGGCCGAGGTGGAAGCATGTCGGGGTCGCGGCGGGGTGGCAGACGCCGTCGTGGTGACATGTCGGG